>NZ_LKGW01000129.1:0-14411 GCF_001467335.1 Pseudomonas sp. ICMP 10191 | reverse complement strand
GGTCAGCGGCGGGTTGCTGCCCGGGCTTACCGCGTGTGGATGAGCCTGGGCGACAGCGGCAGCTGGCTGCGGCTGGTTCGCCTGGACGATCTCGGTACTGCCTGATCCGCCGACTCGTGTGCCGATCATTGGAACCTCCCGGCGCTCGCAGGATTATCACGCATGGTTGCCTTGGAAGCGGGCATATTGAGCGGGGCACCCGCAGTGCCCACCGGTCCCATGAAACCGTGTTCGCGCCACTCTCTGGCCAGGTCGGCAAAGGACTTCATCAACAACAGCACGCCCTCGGCTGTCGCTCGTTCAAGGCCTATCGATCCCATCAGCAGCACTCGGCCGGTCTGGGCATTCCAGGAGAAAGCCGGGCTGTGGGCACCCGAAAACATATGAAAGTTGATGTCCATCAACGCCAGCAATGCGCTGTCGCGATTGCGCGCGGGCAACGCGCCCATATCCCCGTAGATCAGAATCGCACGCCCCTCGTCGCGATCCTGATAGTGAAGTGTGAAGTCGACGTCGCTGATTTTGAAATTGGCTGACTCGTAAAAACGTTCGGGTTCGGAGATCAGGCTGAGCGCGCAAATCTCATTTATAAGCGTTTGATACTCATCATTTTTGTTCATTTCACGGCCTCTGAGTGCGATGTGGGTCCACACCATTTTTTTTGCTNAGGTGTTTTGGTTCCTTGGGGCGAGTCTGCCTCTCCAGACACGTACATCGGGATCATCGCCAGTCAACGCACACAAACGGGAACCCATCCCACCGTGTTGCCACTCACTTCGGGCAACGCCAAGGCAGAGTCCTCATCGACCTATAGAGCCCGACAAGGACGCGGCGATCAACGCCGGTAAATCCGGAAGACGACGCTGGTTCATATGTCCATCCCATCGAGGTAAAGCACCATGAGCATCGGTATCAACTCCTCCACCACCTACCAACCCGCTTCAACCCAGTTGGACTTCTCGGCGCTGAGCGGCAAGAGCCCACAGACCAATACGTTCAACGATGAGAGCACTGCACAGGCCGTCGACCCGAGTGCCCTGCTGTTCGACACTGCCAGCCAGAAAGACGTCAGTTTCGGAAAGCCCGACAATACGGTTCAAAGCCCCACCGACAGCAGTGCTGCAACTGACCCGCAGTCCAACGTCGTCAAGCTGCTCAGCGCGCTCGTCACATCGCTGCTGCAAATGCTCATGAACCTCAATAAAAAACAGGACACGGGTCAGGACTCCAACGAGTGGCAAGACCCGTTTCAGAACAATGGCGGACTCGGTACGCCATCGACCGAAGGCGGTGGCGGTGGCGGTGGTACTGAGGCGGCTTCAGGCGGTGACGACGGCGGCGGCGGTACAACGGCAGCGTCGGGTGGTGGCGATGGTGGCGGTACATCCCCAACCACTGAAGGTGACGGCGGCGGTAGTTATGCGTCGACTGGCGCAGACGGCAGCGGCACGCCTTCGACCGAGGACGGAACCGGTGGCGGTGGCGGTGGCGGTGGTAGCGTAACGCCTCAAGTCACCCCACAACTGGCCAATCCCGGCCGCAGCTCGGGCAACGGCACGGTTTCGGATACAACGGGCTCTCTTGAGCAATCCGGCGAGGTCAATGTCGAGAAAGACACCATCGAAGTCGGTCCTGGCCAGGTGTATGACGGCCACGGTGCAACCTTTACCGCCGACAAGTCGATGGGCACCGGCGACCAGGACGAACATCAGAAACCCCTGTTCGAACTGGCCGAAGGCGCTGTGCTGAAAAACGTGAACTTGGGTGAGAACGAAGCCGACGGCATCCACGTGAATGCCAAGAACTCGGAGCAGGTCACCATTGATAACGTGCACGCCCAGAACGTCGGTGAAGACATGATCACGGTCAAGGGCGAAGGAGGCGCAAAGGTCACCAACCTGAACATCACTAACAGCAGCGCCAACGGTGCCGATGACAAGGTCATTCAGCTCAACGCCGATACTCACCTGAAAGTCGACGGTTTCAAAGCCACCGATTTCGGTACGCTGGTCCGCACCAATGGCGGCAAACAGTTTGATGACATGAGTGTCGAGCTCAATGGCGTGGACGCCACCCATGGCAAGTTCGCACTCGTCAAAAGCGACAGCGATAACCTGAAGCTGGCCACTGGCGACATCGCCATGAGCGACGTCAAGCACGCCTATGACAAGACCAAGGCGTCTACCCAGCACACCGAGCTTTGATACGACGCATACATGAGGAACAAGCAAAGGGGCGCATTCCGTAGAGGGCGCCCCTTTCCTTTACCGGCTATGGTTGGAGACGCTTATGAGCGCCCTGGCTGAAACGGCACCGCGCTCGGTGAACCCGCTGCAATGCCACCCTCTTCTATGTCCGGCTCACGAGCATTGCGACGACGTAATGTGTCACGCAGGGATGCCCCCGTCGCAGCAATCGCCTCACTACTCGCGTCGATGCCCGCCCTGGCCAGCTTGACAGTCTGATCGGCTACATAGCTGGTCGAACTCGACGCCGCCGATTTAACCGTATCCTGCAAGAACGACTCGGCCTTTTTCACTGCGGGATCGGTTGCGACTGCGGCCGTGGTCCAGGCTGCGAACACACCTGCCGAGCCGGCCATATTGGTCAGTTGGCTGACCGCCGCCTTGGTGGCCGGGTCAGTGATATTTTTGGTCGCCATCTCCTGCAATTTGCCCACGCCGGCAAAGCCGCCCGCCAGGGCCAGCCCGTTTTGCGCAAGACCGGTGGCCGACACCAGGCTTCTCACCGCTTTCAGGCCGTCGGTGGCGACGTCAAGCGGCAGACCCGCCATCCGCTTGCCGGCGTTCAGCGCCGCGCCGGCGTAGCTGGCTGACTTGATCGCATTGTAGGCCTCAAGCCAGTCGGTTTCTTCACTCAAGTCTGCCTTGGGTTCCTTGTCCTTGATGCCGAGCACGAATGCACCGCCGCGCAGGTGATCACGCGCCTGCACACTGAGCATCCGATTGCCGAACCCCGCGTTGGCCGCCAGGCCACCTGCCGCCGACACGCTGATGTCGACCGCACCCTGCACGGCGGGTCTGGATGCCAGTGCTGGCGCCAGCACGGTACGCACCGCATTACGCGCACTGTAAGTCTGAACGGCAATGCCCAGATCGACCGCCTGACGCATGACACCCGGCGAATGACGCTTCACGGAAGCAGCCATCGCATCATGCAGTTTCTCAGGCGAGGTGCTCAGGTAGTGCAGGTCGCCCGTGGCGCGATTCATGACCGTAGTGCCCACCTGATCCATGACACCGGACAGCGCTCCGGACACAAATGGCGTCAGGGGTTTGAGCGGCGTCGGCAGCCAGTCGCCCTTGTTGATGGCAGGCTGCATGTACTGCAACACCGACGCAGCGGCAAACGGCGTGGCACGTAGCGCGGTCGAAGCGGTGGTTGCCATCCTGTCGAACTTCTCCGCCTTGGCGAAGGTTTCGCCAATGCTGGCAGGCGTTTCGCCCTCGTCCAGCAAGCGTCTGGCGCGAGTATCGATGATGTTGTCGATCTGCTCGTTATGCGCATGAACAGCGTCCTGGTCGACGGCCGACTCACTCAACGGCAGTTTGTGCGCAGCGAACACATGATCTTTCAGGTAATCGGTAATGGAATCCAACATGGTCTGCTCGGCAGGGCTGAGCTCGCGTACGGAACTGGAGGCCAATGATTGCGGTGCGGAATAAAACCGCTCCAGCTCGATGCTGGGGTGCGGGCTGCCGGTTCGGTTGATGTTCATGGAAACTCCCTCTCTATTGCGTAAGTTGCGTAGCAACGCGACGAGACGGGTCTGGCCGGACGACTTGCTTGTAAACAGGCAAGACAATGGGGCGTCGGTCCGAGAGTGATAGGAATTGCAAACGTCCGGGTGCCCGTCAGCGAAGAGGACCGACAAGGCTGTGTGGTCGCAACTGTGCCGGGGGTTCCAGCTGTCGGCATGGGCCGCCATGGTCAAGACAGGCGTGACTGTTTCGCCACCATGGAGAATTAAGCGAGCTTTAAGCCTCGGTCAGTAAGTTTGCAGCGTGGCGTGTTGATTGACCGCGCCAAACCTCTTCCAACCCAGCAAAGGAGTGCCGCAATGTCTGGTCCTTTTGAAAAAAAATGGCGGTGCATCAGCAGAACGGTCACCTACGTTGGCTGGTCACTGTTCTGGCTTCTGCTCTGGGACGTGGCCGTGACCATGGACTTCATGTTGGTCCAGGGTGCTGGGATAGATCTCCCGCTGATGCCGCTTACGCTATTGTGCTCGGCGCTTATCGTGCTGATCAGCTTTCGCAATTCCAGCGCCTACAACCGCTGGTGGGAGGCACGCACGTTATGGGGCGCGATGGTCAACAGCTCGCGCAGCTATGGCCGCCAGGTACTGACCTTGATTGAAGGCAATGCCAACGAGCGCGGCAACCCGGTGAAAGAAGTGCTGTTCAATCGTCACGTGGCTTACCTGCGGGCACTGCGCGCTCATTTGAAAGGCGATGTCAGCAAAGCGAAACTTGAAGGGCTGTTATCGGATTCCGAGATTCAGCGCGCAAAAGAGAGCAACAACTTTCCCAATGACATCCTCAATGGCTCGGCGGCCATGATCTCCGAAGAGTTTGCCGGAGGGCGAATCGACAGCATCCGCCTGGCGCGACTGGAGTCGACCATGGTCGAACTGTCCAACTGCCAGGGCGGGATGGAACGCATCGCCAATACGCCGCTGCCCTACCCGTATGTCTATTTCCCCAGACTGTTCAGTACCCTGTTCTGCATCATCATGCCGCTGAGCATGGTGACCACTCTGGGCTGGTTCACCCCGGCGATATCCACGGTGGTCGGCTGCATGCTGCTGGCAATGGACCGCATCGGCACTGACCTGCAAGCCCCGTTCGGCGCCAGCCAGCACCGGATCCGCATGGAAGACCTGTGCAACACCATCGAAAAGAACCTGCGCTCGATGTTTGATGCACCGGCAAGGCAAAGTCTGGTGATTGACGCGCAAGATCAGCAGGGCAGCGCCTGGCAACCGCATCGGCTGGTCGTTTAGAAGCGCTTGACTGGCGTGCCGATGTTCAACGTTGGCACGCCACCCGGGACATTGAGCATCCCATTGCCAGACCACAGGCAGCACGGTTCAAAACACAAATCCCTGCCCCAGTTCGCCTTCCATCCATTCCAGAAATCGCCTGACTCTGGGGAAGCTGGAGTGCGCCTTGGGGAATACCAGATGGTGCGCGGCGACCGGTGCAGTCAGGGCTTGAGGGGCAACTTCGATCAGCTCACCCGTGGCCAGGTATTTTTGCGCCAGCAACGTACTTTCCAATGCAAACCCCAGACCGTGGCTGGCCGCTTCGAGCGTCATGTATGAGCGGTCGAAACTCAGCGCGTAGGGCTTTTCCGGACGAGCCAGACCATGCCGGGCAAACCATTCAGGCCATTTCAGCAGTGTGGCCTCGGAGAGAATCAGTTCGCGGTCGAGCAAGCCAGCGGCGCTCTCCACCGGACGTCGCGCCAATAGCTGCGGAGACGCCAGCACAGCGAATTTCTCGTCACGCAAGGTGCGCACTTCATAACTCGGCCAGTTCGGCCTGCCATGCCGGATATCGACGTCGATCTTGTCCCTGCTGAAATGCAGCGACTCGTAAGAACACGACAGGTTGATCTGAATGTCCGGATGGCTTACGCGAAAGGCTTCCAGCCTGGGCATCAGCCACAGCAGCCCGAAACTGGGCGCAGAATGCAGACGCAGGCAATCGAGGCTGACATCGCTGGCGGCACGCTCGGTGGCGACGGCGAGACTGTGCAGCACTCCGGAGACATCTTTCAGATACTGCTCACCGACCGGCGTCAGGGTCACACCACGGGCGGCCCGAACGAACAACTGCCGGCCAATCAAGGCCTCCAGCCGGGCCAGTTGGTGACTGACCGCCGACGGCGTCAGATCCAGTACTTCGGCGGCTCTTGCCAGGTTGCCAAAGCGCGCCGTCTGCTCGAAAGCCTGAAGCGCTTTCAGCGGTGGCAGGCTCAGCGGTGCATCGTCATCAGGCCGCATGGATGCTCCGATGTGTCCGATTATTCGAGTTTCATTCATTCAACCACTCGCCTGTCGAATTGACGAGAGGTGAATTTTTTTCAGCATCCAGTGATTTTTGCGGCATTGCTCAGGATCGGCACCGGGAACACTCTGAAGTCATCGATCACCCGAATCGAACCCAATAACAATAATCAGAGGTAACCCTCATGCTACTTCAAGGCAAAATTGCAGTGATCACCGGCGCGGCGTCGGAACGCGGTATCGGTCGCGCAACCGCGATCACCTTCGCCAACCACGGCGCACGCGTGGTGATTATCGATCTCGACGAGTCCGCAGCACGCGATGCCGCCGCCGCACTGGGCGAAGGTCATCTCGGCCTGGCGGCCAACGTCGCCGACGAACGTCAGGTTCACGAGGCCGTCAGCAAAATTATCGCGCACTATGGTCGCATCGACATTCTGGTGAATAACGCCGGTATCACACAACCCATCAAGACCCTGGACATCCGCCCTTCCGATTACGACAAGGTGCTCGACGTCAGCCTGCGCGGCACCTTGCTCATGTCACAAGCGGTGATCCCGACCATGCGCGCCCAGTCCTCGGGCAGTATCGTGTGCATGTCTTCGGTTTCCGCCCAGCGCGGCGGCGGTATTTTCGGCGGGCCTCACTACAGCGCAGCGAAAGCCGGCGTGCTGGGCCTTGGCAAGGCAATGGCGCGGGAATTCGGCCCCGATCAGGTGCGTGTCAACTCCATCGCTCCCGGCCTGATTCATACCGATATCACCGGCGGTCTGATGCAGGATGAGCGACGCCACGCGATCATCGACGGCATTCCCTTGGGCCGCCTGGGCGCAGCGCAGGACGTGGCCAATGCCGCGCTGTTTCTGGCCAGCGACCTGTCGTCCTACCTCACCGGTATCACGCTGGATGTGAACGGCGGCATGCTGATTCACTGACCGCGAGTGGACGGGCTGGCAAACAGCCTGTGTTTGTTCTGGATCGACGATACGCCAGGCGGTTGCCTGGCCGATCTATAAAAACAAGAGATCAGACCATCATGATAACCACCATGACCCTCGACGCGGTGTCGACCACGCGCGCCAATGCCTACCGCAAGACCGCCTGGCGACTGATGCCGTTCCTGATGCTGTGCTACCTGTGCGCGTACCTGGATCGGGTCAATGTCGGCTTCGCCAAGCTGCAGATGATGAACGACCTGGCCTTCAGCGAAACCGTCTACGGGCTGGGTGCAGGCATGTTTTTCATCGGCTATTTCCTCTGTGAGGTGCCCAGCAACCTGATCCTTCACCGGGTCGGTGCCAGACGCTGGATCGCCCGCATCATGATCTCCTGGGGGATTATTTCCGCGCTCTTCGCCTTTGTCGAAACTGCCTGGCAGTTCTACGCCCTGCGCTTTCTGCTCGGGGTGGCGGAAGCCGGTCTGGCACCCGGTCTGCTGCTGTACCTAACGTACTGGTTCCCCTCTTATCGCCGCGCGCGCATGACCGTGCTGTGGTTCATCGCCATCCCGCTGTCCGGCATGATCGGCGGCCCGCTGTCGGGCTACATCATGACCCGCTTCGCAGGCGTTCATGGCTGGGCCGGCTGGCAATGGATGTTCGTCCTCGAAGCGATCCCGACGGTGATCGTCGGCTTGCTGGTCCTGAGCTACCTCAAAGATGGCGTGCATCAGGCGACATGGTTGTCCGCTGAAGAAAAGGAACTGGTCAACAAGGAGCTGCAAGAGGACAACAGCCAGAAAGTGGTACACGCGTCGGTAGGCGCCTTCATTCGCGACAAGCGTCTGTGGCTGCTGGCGTGCATCTACTTCTGCGTGGTGATGGGCCAGTACGCAATCACCTTCTGGCTGCCGACGCTGATTCGCAATGCAGGCGTTTCCGACCCGCTGCATATCGGCCTGATGACCAGCCTTCCCTACCTGTGCGCAATCGTCGTGATGCTGTTGATGGGGCGCAGCGGCGACAAGCATCGAGAACGCCGCTGGCACCTGGTCGGGCCGATGATCGCAGGCGCGCTCGGGCTGAGCCTGGCAGCGCTGTTCGGCGGCAATCTGCTGCTCTCGGTGCTCAGCCTGTGCCTCGCCGCAGCAGGCATTCTCTCGGCATCGTCGCTGTTCTGGATGCTGCCCACCACCCTGCTGGGCGGGGTATCGGCGGCCGCCGGGATCGCCGGAATCAACAGCTTCGCCAATCTCGCGGGCTTCTGTTCGCCCTACCTGATCGGCTGGATCACCACCACGACCGGCTCAAGCGCCATTGGCATGTACCTGATTACCGGCGTGCTGTTCATCGGCGCCTATCTGGTGCTGCGCATCCCTGCCGCCTCGGTCAATCGTTGAGTCAACGGAGTAATCACCATGACAGCCAAGACTTTACCTGCGCCTTCCACTTCGCTGGCGCAGCGTGCTCATAACATTCGTCGACACGCATTACGCATGGGCCAGGTTCAGGGCCAGGGTTATGTCGGACAGGCGCTGGGCGCTGCGGACCTGCTCGCCGTGTCCTATTTTCACGCGCTGAACTATCGCCCTGAAGACCCTGAATGGGAACAGCGTGACCGCTTTTATCTGTCGATCGGCCACTACGCCATTGCGCTGTACGCGGCATTGATAGAGGCGGAAATCGTCCCGCTCGATGAACTGGAAACCTACGGCTCCGACGACAGCCGATTGCCCATGTCCGGAATGGCCACCTACACCCCCGGCATGGAAATCACCGGTGGCTCACTGGGTCACGGGCTGGGCATTGCCGTAGGGGCCTGTCTGGGTTTGAAACGCAAGAACTCGCGTTCTTTCGTCTACAACCTGCTGTCGGACGGCGAGCTGAACGAAGGCTCCACCTGGGAAGCGGCCATGTCCGCCTCGCACTGGAAGCTGGACAACCTGATCGCGATCATCGATGTGAACAACCAACAGGCCGATGGTCACTCCAGTGAGGTACTGGCTTTCGAACCCATTGTCGATCGCTGGCAGGCGTTTGGCTGGTTTACCCAACGGGTCGACGGCAACGATCTGGACGCGCTCGTCGTCGCCTTCGACAACGCGCGCCAGCACGACGGCGCGCAGCCCAGGGTCATCATCTGCGACACCAAAATGGGCAAGGGCGTGGCGTTTCTGGAAACCCGTGAAAAGACCCACTTCATCCGCGTGGATGAGCACGAATGGGACATCGCACTGAATAACCTCGACGAGGGGAAAACCGTATGAGTTCTGCCAATCACACACCGGCTCCGTCCGGCGCCACGAAGAAAAAACTGACCACCTCGGCGATGATCGCGTCTATCGCGTCCGAGGGTCAGGCCACTCGCCCGGCTCCGTTCGGCCATGCATTGGCGGCGCTCGCGGAGCAACGTCAGGATATCGTCGGGCTGTCGGCTGACCTGTCGAAATACACCGACCTGCACATCTTCGCCAAAGCGCACCCTGAACGTTTCTATCAAATGGGCATGGCCGAACAGTTGCTGATGAGCGCGGCTGCGGGCATGGCTCGGGAAGGCTTCGTACCGTTTGCGACCACTTATGCGGTGTTCGCCTCGCGTCGCGCTTACGACTTCATCTGCATGGCGATTGCCGAAGATAACCTGAACGTCAAAATCGTCTGCGGTCTGCCGGGCCTGACCACCGGTTACGGGCCGAGCCATCAGGCCACCGACGACCTGGCGATCTTTCGCGCCATGCCCAATCTGATGATCGTCGACCCCTGTGATGCACTGGAAATCGAACAGGCGGTCCCTGCGATCGCAGCACATCAGGGCCCGGTGTACATGCGCCTGCTGCGCGGTAACGTGCCCTTGGTGCTGGACGAATACGGTTACACATTCGAGATCGGCAAAGCCAAGACACTGCGCACTGGCAACGACGTGCTGATCATTGCCACCGGCCTGATGACCATGCGTGCACTGGAAGCGGCCAAGCAGCTGCAGGCTGACGGTATCGACGTGGCAGTGTTGCACGTACCGACCATCAAACCGCTGGACGAACAGACCCTACTCGCTGAAGCCAGAAAGCCGGGCCGGCTGGTGGTGACGGCCGAAAACCATTCGGTCATTGGCGGGCTGGGCGAAGCAGTGGCGACGGTGCTGCTGCGCAATGGCGTGACGCCCACGTTCAGGCAGATCGCCCTGCCGGACGCTTTTCTCGACGCTGGAGCGCTGCCTACACTGCATGATCGTTATGGCATTTCCACGCCCGCCGTCTGTACGCAAATCAAGGCGTGGCTTTAAGCACTGACAGGCGCAGGGGCTTATCTCCCTGCGCCTCGGGAGCACGTATTGAACGCCGATGAATTACTGGACCCGGCCTATCGTTGGTTCATGGACGAGCCGTCGAGCAACTGGACGCTGCACACCCTTGCCGACATCAGGGCTCGCGTCAGCGCCTCATGGGCAACCGCCGCCACAAAGCGCGGCGAGCAACACTGGACCTCCTCCGATTCGGACAACGGCGTCAGGTTATGTCTTTATCGTCCGGACCTTTCGCTCTCTCACTCTGGACTCCCCGTCATCCTGTATATCCACGGGGGCGGCTTTGTACTGGGCAGCCCGGAGATGGCCGATGACTACCTCGCAACGCTGGCCGTCGAGCTCCAGGCAATAGTCATTGCCGTCGACTACCGGCTTGCACCCGAGCATCCATTCCCGATCCCGCTGGAGGACTGTTACGCAGCGCTGGAGTGGGTATTGAGCAACGGGCTGACGCAGGGCATGGACACCCGCAACCTGGTGATCATGGGCCACAGCGCCGGCGGCGGGCTTGCTGCCGCGCTCGCCCTGCTGGCAAGAAACAGAGGTCTGCGGACCATCGCCGGCCTGGTGCTGATCTACCCGATGCTGGATCACCGTACAGGCACACCCGACGCTGCGTCAGCCAACCCGACTACCGGCACTTTCAGCTGGTCGCGTCAGGCCAATCATTTTTGCTGGGAATGCCTGCGCGGTGCCTACGCACTGGACGATGATCGCAAAGCCCTGTTCTCCCCCGCACTGGCCACCGACCTGAGCGATCTGCCGCCCACTTTCATCTGCGTTGGCGCACTCGATCTCTTTCTGGAAGAGGACCTGGCATTCGCGCTGACCCTGTCGCGCTCTGGGGTGCCGGTGGAATTGCATGTCTACCCAGGCGTGCCGCATATGTTCGATCAGTTGCCAGGCGAGCAGACAGCGCAGGCTACGCAAGATATTGCCCGGGCCATGCGCAGGATGATCGCAGCAGGGTTATGCGACTAGAATGACGCGCATGTTGCATCAACTCGGAAACAAGGGAATGTATGCTCAAGCAATGCCTGTTACTTACTACGGCCATCTCACTGAGCGGCTGTTGGAGCCTGATGTATCACCTCGATGGTGAACGTTGCGTCTATCCCGGAACACGACACGGCTGGGCATGGGGTACCAAAGACGTGACATCAACCTGGCCCTGGCTGATAGACGTGCCGTTCTCTTTGGCCCTGGATACGCTGTTTTTGCCCTACGACCTCACCGCTTTCCTGCCGGAAAACCTTGGCGGTGACGATCGCGAGTGCCATTTCAATGATGCGCTGAATGTGCTTGGCTGAGAGCCTCCCGCAGGGTCACGGCCTCGCCTCTGCTCAGGAATGCACACCTTACGGCTGGAAAAGGGACACGCCTTGATGCTCGCCACGAAACTTCACCTGCTGTGCGGCAAGATCGCATCCGGTAAATCGACACTGGCAAAATCAATCGCGACCGAGCATTCAGCGATCCTGCTCAGTGAAGATCAATGGCTCTCTCGGCTCTACCCTGACGAGATCAAATCAGTGGCGGACTACGTGCGTCTGGCCCATCGGATTCGCGACATCATCGGCCCTTTGGTCATCGACATGCTGAAGTCCGGCATGTGCGTGGTTCTGGATTTCCCAGCCAATACGCTTGCCGACCGCCAATGGCTTCGCAGCCTGGCTGAAGACGCTCAGGTTAAACATCGACTGCACTATCTCGATGTGGAAGATGATCTTTGCCTTGCCAGACTGCATGCTCGTAACGAAACAGCAGAGCATGACTTTGCGGCTACAGATGCGGAGTTCAGGCTGATCACGCGCTACTTCCAGACTCCACACACTGACGAGGGGCTGGATATCCTGGTTCACCGCCTGTCATTCATCAGAGGGCGCGTGGCGACGTCCTTCCAAGAGTCTGATTTCTGATGCTCCCGCAACAGGCACCCTGCGTAGCCGGTCGGCAAAGATCGGGACAAACGGATGCCTTAACGCCACTCCACAACGAAGCCTGCCATATGAACCTTCGGCCGATATGGCGCTCACTTTATAGGTTGCCTTGTCTCATTGCCGAAAGGAATTCGCATGCTTTCGACCTCACCATCGAACCCTCTTGCCAGCCCTGTCGAGCGTGAGCTCAGTCTGCGCGCGGTGATTACCGGGGTTGTGCTCGGTATCCTGTTGACGCCTTCCAATGTGTACGCCGGGTTGAAGATCGGCTGGTCGTTCAACATGTCAATCATTGCGCTGTTGATCGGTTATGCGATCTGGCAAGGGCTGTCGAAGCGCGCCTCCGGGCAGCTGCCGTGGACGCTGCATGAGAGCAACATCAATCAGACGGTCGCCTCGGCCGCTGCGTCGATCATTTCTGGCGGGCTGGTCGCGCCGATTCCGGCTTATACCTTGCTGACAGGCCAGCAATTGGACGCCATCCCGATGATCGCCTGGGTCTTTTCGGTGAGCTTTCTGGGGATCTGGATTGCCTGGTATTTGCGGCCGTCACTGCTCAATGACACATCGCTGAAGTTTCCCGAAGGCATGGCCACTCTGGAAACCCTCCTGCACATCTACAATCACGGCCGTGAAGCTGCGACGCGCCTCAAGGTGTTGCTCAGTACCGCGTTGCTGTCGGCGCTGGCCAAGTGGATCGACACGTTCGTATGGGCGTTCCCGCGCTGGTCGCCGAGCGCTCAGTTGGAGCGCCTGACCTTTACCGCGGACCCTTCGCTGCTGCTGGTGGGGTTCGGGGCGATTATCGGTATTCGCGTCGGCTTGACCCTGCTGATCGGTGCCGTGCTGGCCTGGGGTGGCCTGGCGCCGTGGCTGCTGGAACAGGGGCTGGTGACGTTGCCGTCCGACAGCAGCGGCCCGCAGTTCGCCGCGCTGGTGGAATGGTTGCTGTGGCCGGGCGTGAGCCTGATGGTCTGTTCGACGCTGGCTTCGCTGGCTATCCGCCTGTGGACACTGCACGCGTCTACCAAAGCCAGCGGCGGGACGCCCTGGTCAATGCCCAAGCCCGGGCCGGCCGCCGGTTTTGCGCTGGCGATCCTGTTGGTGGTCAGCCTGCAGGCGCTGTTGTTCGGTATCAATCTGTGGATGGCATTGCTGACCATTCCTCTGGCGATCTGCCTGGCGGCCGTGGCGGCTCGTGTGGTCGGTGCCACGGGTATCCCGCCCATCGGCGCAATCGGGCAGTTATCGCAACTGAGCTTCGGTATCGTCGCGCCCGGTCAGGTGCCGATCAACCTGATGAGCGCCAACACCGCAGGCGGTTCAGCCGGGCAATGCACCGATTTGATGAACGACTTCAAGGTAGGCCGGGCGATTGGCGCCACGCCGCGCAAACAATTGATCGCCCAGACACTGGGGATTTGCGTCGGCAGTATCGTCGGGGTCCTGGCTTATATGGCGCTGATCCCGGACCCGCAATCGATGCTGCTCACCGAGGAGTGGCCAGCCCCGGCGGTGGCGACCTGGAAGGCTGTGGCGCAGACCCTGACGCACGGTCTGGATTCGCTGTCGGCAAGCATCCGCTGGGCGATTTTCATCGGCGGTCTGGCCGGCTTGCTGCTGGGCATCCTCGACAGCACACTACCTGCGTATCGCGCCCGGTACTTGCCCAGCGCCGCAGCCCTGGGCCTGGCCTTCGTGCTGCCCGCCTCGGTGTCGTTGATGATGGCGCTCGGTGCGGTGCTCACCTGGCTGGTGAACTGTCGCTGGCCGTCACTTACCGAACGCTTCGCCATCACCGCAGCGGCAGGCCTGATTGCCGGCGAGAGCATTACCGGCGTCGGTGCGTCGTTGTGGCAAATGGTTCAGAACGGCGGGTAGTCGCATGCATGGCGCGACAGGCAAACTGCTATGATTCGCGCCTGTGCAAGCGAGTTGAAGAATATGAATCGTCGCAAGAAAATCCAGCAGTTGCTGAAAGCTCATGCCAAAAAAGCCAGCGCCAAACTGGCCCCGCAGAGTAAGACCAAATACATCAGCAAGGCCGACCGCGTGAAGCTGGCGGCCGAAGCGGATCAGGACTCGACCAGCCCGTCCGAAGGCTGACCTGCCACGTAAGCGCCATCGTGCGACGCAGAACGTCGAGACCTGCATTCACACGCTGGAGCGTGCGGAACGATCATCGCAACTATCGT
>NZ_LKGW01000128.1:0-21543 GCF_001467335.1 Pseudomonas sp. ICMP 10191 | reverse complement strand
AGCAGGCGCTGGAAGTTCAATGGGGAGAGCAAGTCGTTCTGCCCGATCACCACCACACAGCCGCCGTTGAGCAACGGTGCCCAGACATCCAGCGTGCTGGCGTCAAATGCAGGGTTGGAAGCGAACGCCACGCGGTCCTGAGCGTTGAAATCGGCGTAACCGTTGTTGATCACCAGACGGCTGACTGCGGCAACGCCAGATCAGTGTCTTTCAGATCGTTCAGGGGCAAACCATCGAGATCGACACGCTGTGCAGCGGTTTCCAGCGACACTTGGCTGTGAGTGAGCAGTACACGCGCCTGGCTGTCCTCAACCATGAATGCCTGACGCTCGACCGGTGCATTGATGTCCAGCGGCACATACACCGCCGCGCACTTGAGCACTGCCAGTTGACTGGCGAGTAGGTCATGGCTGCGCTCCAGCAAAATCGCCACACTGTCACCCGGCTGCACACCAAGCCCCAGCAGATGCCGCGCCAGACGGTTGGCCCGAGTGTTGAGCTCGGCATAACTCAAGGCAACGCCGTCGTGGATTGCCGCACAAGCCTCGGGGCACGCCCGCACCTGAGCTTCAAACAGGCTATGCACGGTCTGTTGCTGCGGATAGTCCCGCGCGGTGTCGTTGAACGCCACCAGCAGCTCCGTCCGTTCGGCTTCCGGCACCACTGGCAGATCGCGCACTGCTGAGTCCGGTGCCGATTCAAGGGCTTGAACCAGATGGCTCAGGGCGGTCTGCATATAGTCGCAGATCCGCTGGCCATCGAAACCGGCTGCTACCTGTACGTTC
The DNA here is from genome assembly GCF_001467335.1 of Pseudomonas sp. ICMP 10191. Taxonomy (NCBI): domain Bacteria; kingdom Pseudomonadati; phylum Pseudomonadota; class Gammaproteobacteria; order Pseudomonadales; family Pseudomonadaceae; genus Pseudomonas; species Pseudomonas sp. ICMP 10191. The sequence goes on along the minus strand of NZ_LKGW01000128.1, from coordinate 20,758 downwards.
AACAGGAAGCCTTCGCCTTGATCGTCCACCGACAGGGTCAACGGGTAATTGGTCCGTTCGAGTACGCCGAGCACCTGGGTATCCGCCCAACGATCGCCACCGCTGGCTTCACGTGCCGGGCTGTGGCGATAGTTGAGCAACGCGCTGAACAGCGGCGACGCTGCATCCACCGCGCTGCAACGTTGCGCCAGCACCAGCGGCGCGTGTTCGTGGCCGAGCAATGCGGTCAAACGGGCGTGGGTCTGACGCACGGCCTGACGCACTGCACACGTACCGACATCGACCCGCAGCGGCAAGGTATTGATGAACATGCCCAAGGCGCGGTCGGCACCCAGGCCGCTTTGCATGCGCCCCAGCAACACCGTGCCGAATACCACGTCTTCACGCCCGCTGGCGCTGCCCAGCACTCGCGCCCAGGCCAGGTGATGCAAGCTTGCCGCACTCACCCCCAGCTGCCGCGCCTGAGTGCGCAGGCGCTGACACAGATCGGCCGCAAGCGCGTGGCGAACCTCCTTGATGCCCTGCCCGTCACCCTGCACCTCAAGCAGACCGAACGGTAGCGTCGGTTCATCGACATCGCCGAGCATCTCGCGGAAAAATGCTTCATGTTGTTCGCGACTCACGCCAAGATGGGCCTGCGCCACATAATTCCGGTAAGGCATCGCCGCCGGCATTTGCGCCGCGCTGCCTTGCACGTGAGCGAGCATTTCTGCGCTCATCACGTCCAGCGCGGTGTGGTCGAGGGCAATGTGATGGAACAGCAGGATCGCCACCCAGCGCTGATTCTCCGAGTCCTGCGCAAAGGCCAGGTGAACCAGCGGGGCCTGGCTGAGATCGAGGCGGTACTCGCGGGGATCAAAACGGCGTTGCATCTGGGCGACGATATCGCCGCCGCCCGGTGCCAGGGTGATTTGCTCAATCGACAGCTCGACCCGGCGTAGAGCCACTTGCAGCGGTTGTTTCAGACCTTCCCAGACCAGCGCCGTGCGCAGGATGTCATGGCGATCGATCATTGCCTGCAAGCCTTCGGCAAAGCGTCGTACGTGCGCCGGATCATGCAGGGCGAAGGTTGCTTGCAGCAGATACGGGTCGCCCTGCTCCGCGGCGAGATGGTGATAAAGAATGCCTTCCTGCAATGGTGCCAGCGGGTAGATGTCCTGCACGTTCGCTGCGCCACCGGGAACGCTGGCGACAATACGCTCGATACTCGACTGGTCCAGTGTGGTGAGGGTCAGCATGTCCGGGGTGATGTGCTCGCAGCCGTCGGGAATGCCGTTGGCCGGAACCTCGATCTCGATACCGCCGCCCACAGCCGCCGCCAGTGCGGCAAGGGTGGGCTGGCCGAACAGCACGCGCACATCGGCACTCAGGCCAGCCTGACGCATGCGCTCGATCAGCTTCACCGCCAGCAGCGAGTGACCACCCAGTTCAAAGAAATGGTCCTGCCGACCGACGCGTTCAACACTCAGCACGTCGGCCCAGAGCTCAGCCAGCATGATTTCGGTGTCGCCGATCGGGGCCTGATAGTCGCGACTGACGAAGGCATCGGCTGATGGCTGCGGCAACGCGCGACGATCCAGTTTGCCATTGGGCGACACCGGCAGTTTTTCCAGGTGGACATAGGCTGCGGGGATCATGTAATCCGGCAGCAGCGCCTGTAAATGCAGACGCATCTGGTCGGCCTCGGGCACCACCTGCCCGGCGTGCACGCTGAAATAAGCGACCAGGCGCTTTTCACCGGGAACGTCTTCGCGGGCCAGCACTGCTGCATCGCGCAGACCTGGAAATCGACCGAGACGCGCCTCGATTTCGCCCAGTTCGATACGGAAACCTCGGATCTTGATCTGATCGTCGTTACGGCCCAGATAGACGATCCTGCCGTCGGCCTGCCAGCAACCCAGGTCGCCGGTCTTGTACAGGCGCGCGTGTGGGTTGCCGACATCGCTGGCGGCAAACGGATCAGCGATAAAGCGTTCGTTGGTCAGTTCATCACGGTTCAAGTAGCCACGCGCGACACACGCACCGCCGATGTACAGTTCACCCGCGACGCCCACCGGAACGGGGCGCATGTGTTCGTCGAGCAGGTAAATGCGGGTATTGGCCACCGGCTGACCGATGCTTGGTAAGGTCGGCCAGGCCTGCGGGTCACCCTCAAGGGTCAGCGCCGTGACCACATGGGACTCCGTCGGGCCGTAGTGGTTATGCAGGCGGGCGTCGTTCAAACGGGCGAATAACTGCCGCATCGGTTCGGTGATTCGCAGTTGCTCACCGGCAGTGATTACGTCCTGCAACAGGCAATCAGTCTGTTCGGCTTCAGCGATCACCGCCTCGGCCAATGCCTGCAGGGCAATACACGGCATGTACAGGCGTTCGATACGCTGCTCGCAAATATGTTGGAACAGGCGGCGGAAATTCAGACGGGTATCACCGTGGATAAGAGACAGTTCGCCACCTGCACACAAGGTGCTGAAGATTTCCTGAAAGGCCACATCAAAACCCAGCGCGGCGAACTGCAAGGTGCGTTGCCTCGGGCGACCGTGCTCGACAGTCTGGGCGATCTGCCAATGCATCAGATTGACCAGCGGCGCATGGGGCATGGCCACGCCTTTGGGCTGTCCGGTAGAGCCCGAGGTGTAGATCAGGTAAGCCAGGTGCTGCGCGCCAAGCCCCGCAAGCTGCGGATTGGTCGTCGGCGTGCGGTCAATATCACTCTCGGCGCGGGCATCAGCCTCCAGCAGCAACACCGGCATGACGGCCTGCGCAAAGCGCTCACGCAAACCGCGTTGGGTCAGCAGCATTTTCGGTGCGCTGTCCTCAAGCATGTAGGCCAGACGTTCCGCAGGGTAAGAAGGGTCGAGTGGTACGTAGCCTGCGCCGGCCTTGAGAATGCCCACCAGGCCCGCGATCATTTCCAGACTGCGTTCCGCACAGATCGCCACCCGGTCATCAGCACCAATGCCTTCGGCGATCAACCGATGGGCAATCTGGTTAGCCCACTGATTGAGCTCGAGGTAACTCAGTTGCTGGCCTTCGTAGGTGACTGCCACCGAGTCGGGTTGCGCAGCCGCCTGGGCCTCGAACAGCTGGTGCAGCAAAACGTCTTGCGGGTAGCCGCAGTCGAATGCGTTGAAGTCTTCCAGCAATTGGCGACGCTCGTGCACGGGCAACCAGTCGAGGCTGTGCAAGGGTGCATCGGGCCGGCTGTCCAGCGCGTCGGCCAGTTGCTCCAGCACGGTGTGCATGTAACCGCAGATACGCCGGGCACCGATTCCGGCCACTGCCTGAACGGTCAGGCCGAAGGATTCGCCGAGGTCGTCCACCGACAAGGACAGTGGGTAGTTGGTGCGCTCTTCACCGCCGAGTACCTCGACACCGCCCCAAAGCCTGGTCTGCCCTGCCTGTTGAGGTGTCTGGGCGCCGACCGCGACATGGCGGTAGTTCATCAGTGCACTGAATAACGGTGTCGGTGCCGCCACGCCGCTGCATCCCTGGGCCAGTGACAACGGTGCATGCTCATGACTGACCAGCGCCGCCAACCGTGCGTGGGTGGTACGCACTGCAGCCTCAATGCACTGCTCTCCGGCCGCGACACGCAATGGCAAGGTATTGATAAACATGCCCAAGGCCCGCTCGGCGCCTTGACCACTGAGCAGGCGGCCCATCAGCACAGTACCGAAGACCACGTCCTGACGCCCTGACAGGCGCCCGATCACCTGAGCCCACGCGAGGTGATGCAGGCTGGCGTTGCTGACGCCGAGGCGTCGGGCATGGGCGCGCAGACGTTCGGCCAGCTCCGGGTCAACCGGTAGCAGGGCTTCGTCGACTCCGCTGCCGTCGCCTTGCAGGTCTTGCAGGCCGAACGGCAGGGTCGGCTCGTCAACATCGGCGAGCATGTCGCGGAAGAACGCTTTGTGCTCCTCGCGGCTCATGCTCAATCGCGCCTGAGCCACATGATTGCGATACGGTACCGACGCTGGCAGATGGTTGCCGCGCCCTTGTCTGAACGCCTCGATCTCTGCGCCCAGCAGGGCCAGCGAGGTGGCGTCATCGATCAGGTGATGGAACAGCAACACCGCCACCCAGCTTTGGTTGACGGGATCCTCTGCGTAATGCAGGCGCATCATCGGTGCCTGATGCAGATCCATGCGTATCCGCCGTGGATCGAACTGTGCCTGCAACTGGGCCGCGACATCACCCTGCTCCGGGTGCGGTAAAAACGCCTCGACGCGCAGCCGTGCCTGACGCCAGACCACCTGCACTGGCTCGTCGAGCTCTTCCCAGGCTACCGCTGTGCGCAGAATGTCGTGACGGTCAATGACTTGCTGCAAGGCCTCCGTGAAGTCCAGCAGTTGCTCGAAGCTATTGACCCGCAACAACGCCTGCAACAGGTACGGATCACCCTCCTCACTGCTCAAGTGGTGATAAAGAATGCCCTCCTGCAACGGCACCAGCCCATAGATATCCTGCACGTTGCCCACACCGCCCGGCACTGTGGCGACCACACGGTCGATCTGTGCCTGGGTGAGTCGGGCCAGAGGCAGCATGTCGGGCGTAATGTGCCGACAGTCGGCGGGAATCTTATTGGTGGGCGCCTGCACGTCCGTGACATTGCCGCTCGCTGCCGCCAGCGAGGCCAGGGTCGGCTGGCCGAACAGCACGCGCACGTCGGCATTCAGACCGATGTCGCGCATGCGTTCGATCAATTTCACCGCCAGCATCGAATGCCCACCCAATTCGAAGAACTGGTCATGACGGCCTACCTGCTCGACGCCCAGCAACTCGGCCCACAACCCGGCCAGGCGGGTTTCCGTCAGCCCTTTCGGTGCCTCGTATTGACGCCGGGCATAGGCCTCGGCCACGGGCAGCGGCAGTGCCTTGCGATCAAGCTTGCCGTTGGCGGTCAGCGGGAAAGCCTGCAGGCTGACAAAAGCGCTCGGCAACATGTGCTCGGCCAGCGACAGGCGCAGCTGTTCACGCAACCAGGTAGCGTCCGGTTCCAGGTCTGCCGTGCCGATGACATAGGCCACCAGGCGCTTGTCGCCCGGTTCGTCTTCACGCACCACGACCACCGCTTCACGCACGCCTTTGCAAGCGCTCAATCGAGCTTCGATCTCGCCCAGTTCGATACGGAAGCCACGAATTTTCACCTGTTCATCGTTACGGCCCAGGTATTCCAGGCTGCCGTCCGGCAACCAACGACCCAGATCGCCAGAGCGGTACATTCGCGCCCCGGGTTCCGGGGCGAATGGATCATCGAGAAAGCGCGTCGCGTTCAATTCATCGCGATTGAGGTAGCCACGGGCCACGCCTGCCCCGCCCACGTACAACTCGCCCGCCGCACCCGGTGGCAGCGGATGACCAAAGGCATCGAGCAGATAGAGTTGCAGGTCAGGGATTCGCTTGCCGATCGGGCTGGCACCGACGCGCTGGGCGTCTCCAGGCTGCAACGGATAATAGGTCACATGCACCGTGGTTTCGGTGATGCCGTACATGTTTACCAGTTGTGTCGTGGCGTTGACTTTGCGGGCGTACCACGGCTTGAGCATCGCCGTTTCCAGGGCTTCGCCGCCAAAAATCACCTGGCGCAGCGAATGCGCCTGCTCTTTTTCGCCCTGAGCCGCAATCAGTTGGCGGAACGCACTTGGCGTCTGGTTGAGCACCGTGACACCGGCACTGCACAGCAGCCTGTAGAAGTCTTCTGGCGAGCGGCTGACCAGTTGCGGCACGATCAACAGACGGCCGCCGTGCAGCAATGCGCCCCATATTTCCCAGACCGAGAAGTCGAAGGCGAACGAGTGGAACTGCGCCCAGACATCCTGTTCATTGAAACCGAACCACTCTTCAGTGGCCGAGAACAGCCTTGCAACGTTGCGATGCTCGACCATCACGCCCTTGGGCAGGCCGGTGGAGCCGGAGGTATAGATCACATAGGCAAGGTCGCTGGACTTGACCGCTACCTGCGGATTGCACACGGATTCGTTCTGCAGGTCGGCGTCGTCGAGATAGATCAGCGGCACTTCAGATAACGGCAACGCTTGTTGTACTGACTGTTGGCTCAATAATGCCACTGGCGTGCTGTCGCCGAGGGTATAGGCCAGGCGCTCTAGTGGGTAAGCCGGGTCCAGCGGTACATAACCGGCACCGGATTTGAGGATGCCCAGCAAGCCGATAATCATCGCCGGGCCACGCTCGACGCAGATCGCCACGCGATCATCAGGGAGCACACCCAGCGCGAGCAAGCGATGCGCGACCTGGTTGGCGCGGGCGTTGAGTTCGCCGTAGCTCAGGGTTTGATCTTCGAATACCAGCGCCACGGCGTCTGGTCGTTCTGTAGCGCGTGCTTCGAACTGCTGGTGGATAGTCAGGTCATCGGCGAAATGTGGCTGATCGGCATTCCACGCCTGAACCCGGGAGGTGTCGGTCTCGCTGATCAGCGAGAACCCGTTCACCGGGAGTTGTTCATTCGTCAGCCCCTGCTCCATAACACGCTGCAAGCGCTCGGCAAGGAGGACAATCTCGTCGTGCTGAAAAAACGCCTCGTTGTAGATGTAGTGCATCCACGATTCAGTTTCGCAGGCGTTGGTGCGCAGGTAGATAGCTAGCGGCGTCTGTTCGTGGTTGTTCGAACACTTGGTAGTGCTGGCGGCTGCCTGATTGAAATGCAGCGGAAGGTTCTGGCGCTCATAGGAGAACGTCAGATCGAACAATTGGGTACGCTCGGTACGGCGCAATTCCAGCAGCCGGTTGAGGTCGCTGACCGGGAACCGCTGGTGGCGGTAATCCTGCTTGACTGCCCGACATATACCCTGGACCAGTTCTGCGAACGGCAGGTCTGGACTGAATTTCAGGCGCACCGAACTGAGTTGGGTAAAAAGCCCCAGGGTCTTCTTGTAGCCGGCATTGGAGCGGTTGAGAATCGGCAGGCCGATGACCAGTTCATCACGCTGGTAGACGCGGGTGAAGTACACGTACAGCACTGCCAGCAAAACATGGAACGACGAGGCTTGCAGTCGAAGCGCCAGATCGTCGATCTGCTGCTCCAGACCACGGTCAAGACCGGAGCTGATGTGGCCGCTGCGGCTGTGTGCTGTCTGGTTCTGAATAGAGACCTGGCGCGGGCGCGCTGTCAGCAACGGATCGGGGATCTCACGGTATTTGTCCAGCCAGTAGGCTTGATCGAGCGAAAAACGTCGCGACCCGCGATACTTGAGGTCATCCTTGATGAAATCGACATAGGACGGTGCGGCAACGTCAGGCGTGCGCTGATTGAGCAGCGCATTGTAAATCTCACTGAGGTACGTACAGACGCCGTCGATGCTCCAGCCGTCGAGCACGATGTGGTGGGTATAAAACACAAAGTAGAAGCGCTGCTCTTCGAGTTTGAGCAAATGCATTCGGTAGAGTGGCCCACCCTCGAGCCTGAACGCTTTTTCAAGCCGGGTCTGCACCCAGTGTTCGGCTGCCTGACGCGGGTCGTCATGCCCTTGCAGGTCGATCGGAGTCATACACTGCGGCATGCTCGAGGCGAAGGCCTGTAGCGGCAAGCCCTCCTCGTCACGTTCGTCAAGCAGGACCATGCGCAGAGCATCGTGTTCTTCAATCAACAGGTCCACGGCCTGCTGGAACAACACGGAATCGACGGCACCATCGATCTCCATATAGCCGCCGATGTTGTATAACGGCGAGTCGCCCTGGGTCATCTGATCCAGCCAGATATTGCGTTGCGCAGCGGTCAGGGCAAATGCCATACATTTCTTCTCGCAAAGGGTCGGCCTGGCCGCATACAAAAGGCAGCGATAACCGGTAGTCGATTCGGAGCCAGGGACGAGCCTGCTTCATGCAGTTTTGTGAAGGACCATCCCTGGGAATTTGGACTGCGCTTGAGTTCAGGCGCGCTTGCCCTGGACCTCGCACTTCACGTCGGAGACGATGCAACCGTCGGCCAACTTGATGATGCGGTCGGCCAACTGGAAGTACTGATCGTCGTGAGTAATGATCAGGATCGTCTTGCCGCGACGTTTGAGGTCCGGCAGCAATTCCTCGTAAAAGAAACGCTTGAACGGCGGGTCCTGGTCGGCGGCCCACTCGTCCAGCAGGTAAATCGGACGGTCCTCCAGGTAGGCGCAAACCAGTGCCAGGCGTTTCTGCTGGCCGTACGACAAGTCCGTGGTGGTCGAGTAACCAAGTCCCTCGATCTTGACCTTTTCTTCCAGGCCCAAAGTCGACAGGTATTTCTGCGCCTGATCGGTGCTGGGATGTTCTTTCTCGTCAGGACCTATCAATCGGTTGAACACATGGAAGTCAGAGAACACCGCCGAGAACAGATCGCGATAGTTGCCGCGCGAGTCGTCTGTGACCGCCGTACCGTCGAGCAGTAGTTGACCCTCTTGCGGGATGTACAGGCCGCAAAACACTTTGGCCAGGGTGCTTTTGCCACAACCGTTGCCGCCGACGATGTAGACCAGTTCACCGGAGTGGATCGTCAGGTCGATAGGTCCCAAGGCAAAACCGGAACTGCTCTGCGGGTCCTTGTAGTTCATGTGTACGTTCTTCAGCTGGATACTGCCCCATGACTTCTTGTGATCGAGGAGCAGCACATTGTCGGCATCGCTGGTTTCCGGTTCTGGGTGCGGTTCGTTGATGGAGAATCCGAAATCCGCTAGGCGCGTGCAGGCAATACGTCCCTGGGCCAGCATCGGCATGGCGCTGACCAGCATTACCAGCGGGCCCATGATGTACAGCACCGCCAACACACTGGCACTCATGGTCCTGGCATCGATAACAGCGAACATCGGCGCAACGAACAGCAGGCAGCCGACCAGCAACGACAGGGTCAACTGGCCAACGTTTTCGGCGCCAGTGAACCAGAGCCGTTCAATGTAGTTGTACTTCGCGACCCGCACCGAAGACTCCTGGATCGCCGAGCGGCTGAACCAGCGGCGGCGAATACCGTTGAGTTTCAGTTCCTTGAGGCCGAACACCAGCGCGTGTGTGTATTCGTTGAAGGCCGTGAACTCGTCGCGCACCTTGTGGGTGAACTTCATGCCACCCATGAAAAACAGCATGTACATTGCAACGCCCAGCACCATCAGCGAGATGGTTATTGCAAACACCACCCAGGACAGGTAGGCCAGGTAGGCAATACCGAACAGGAACACCGCCGACTCCACCAGGATCGTTGGCATGACCAACAGCGTAGCGTTGAGTTGCGGCATATCACTGGTCAGCAGGGTCAGCACATTCGGCGCACCACGGCGGTCGATTTCCTCAAGCGGCGTGCCGAGGATCTTGCGGCACAGGGCGATGCGCATACGGGTCATGATGCGCATGCTGGCGTAGGCCGGAAACAGCGACGCACCGTTGCGGAAAACCAGGGCAACCAGGCTCAGGCCAACGAACCAGAACAACGACTCACGCTGAAAGGTCTCCTCGTGAATCGCCTGGTTGATCACATTGACCACGGCAATGGACGCAACGCCGCTGATGAGCCCGGTCAGCAGCGTAAAGAACGTCAGCCAGGGATGGCTGCTCCACAACAGACGCATGATCGAGCCTGGTCTGGCCTTCTTTTCTTGCTTGGTTTTCATTAGCTGCTGCCCTTGAATTCATTAGCCAGCGCGGGCGCCGGTGGTTGAAAGTCCTGGCTTGATAACGGGATGTCGGTCATTCAGGCCGGTTGCCAAACGTCGCCGCGAGCGGTCATTTCGCCCATGGCGACAACGATCAGCCGGGGTTCCTCATAAGGGTCACGGGCGTGTGCGGCAAGCATGTTGTCAAGCATCACCACATCACCCTTGCGCCAGTCGAAACGCACAGCGCAAGCCTCGTAGGCTTTACCGATCAAGGCCATCACCGAGTCCTCGATGGCTGAGCCGTCGCCATAGCTGACCAACCGTGGCAGGCGCTCGGGGCCGAACATGTCGAGCAGGTCCTCACGCAGTTCCTCGCCCATGCAATACGGGTGATGCAATTGCACCTGATTGAAGAAACAACGCTCGCCCGTGAAGGGATGGGTGATCACTGCCGGGCACTGGGTGCGCAGCTGCAGGGTGTCGCCGTCAAGCCACTCGAAGTCTGTACCTTGCTCGCGGCAACGCTGCTCGATAACGCTGCGTTCGGACGTGCCGAAGAACGATTCCCAGCTCGGCTCGACACCGGCGGTGAAGGTCCGGCTGTAAAGCAGACCTTTGCTCTCGAAGCGCTCGACCACCTCTTGCGGCAGGTACGCGAGCACTTGACGGATATCCGCCAGCGGCGTTGCTCCACCCACCCGCGATGGCTGCTCGCAAAAGAAAAATTGCTTGCGTGGCCAGCTTTCCAGGTGCGAACTCTCGTTGTGATAAAGGATCATCTCGCGCTCTGGATACGGCGTTGAGCGATAGACATTGCGCCCGCCTTCCTTTTTCGGAAGGTCGCCGTACGCGCCGTGCAGGCCAGGTGAAAGCGCCTCGGCAAAGCCTTCGAAGGCAGCGACCGAAGGCAGATCAAATCCCCGAAACAAGACCGCGCCGTGACGGCACAGCAGCGTCTCGATCGCTTCGCGCCGGGCGCTGGCCCACAGCACCGGATCCAGTCCGTCAACTGTTGGCTCGATCACCACAGGCAAACGGGTACCGGTAGCCAGCAAGGACAACCGCACCGACGGGTCAGCGGCCCTGTCAGGCCAGGTTGGCGCATCCGTTTGCTGTTCATCAGCGAAAACGGGCGCAGTGTTAGCTTGAAGACTCATGAACAAACTCCTGGACCTCAGCCCTTCACATCCACTTTTTGTATGGAGCCAGACCAGTACGCTCCGGCACCGCGCAAGAATAAAAACACTGATGGCCAGAGGCGTCTGTCACCGCAATCCGGGACATCGGTCGCGAAGAGTGTCGATGCGTACTGATCAGAATCGGCAGGCTTTGTCCCCATTTCCCTCGACAGACGCAGCCCGGCAGTCGGTGCTGAAATGCGCCAACTGCGGATCATGCCGGCCCATTGACGGATTCGTCAGGCCGCAGGGATGTCTCGATTGCAGCGGATTTGAACGCTGCGTCTGGTTATTACACAGGAGCCTTGGTCATGCCGATTACGAACACTGACGAATCGCTTAGCGCCGCGTCAGCCCCTCTCAAACCCGGTGCTTTCCTGCACGAGATATTCAGTGACAGGGCGCGACAATTTCCTGAGCGCACCGCCGTCAGCGATGCCGCCCGGACGTTGAGCTACGCACAGCTCGACGCGCTGTCGACAAAGCTGGCTGCACGTTTACGCGATGAAGGTGTGACCTATGGCACGCGTGTGGGCATGTACCTGCCGCGCAGCGTCGATCTGGTCACCAGCCTGCTGGGTATTCTCAAATCCGGTGGCACCTATGTGCCGGTCGACCCGCAATACCCTGGCAAACGCGTCGAGCACATCGTGCGTGACAGCGAGCTGAGCCTGATCATCGGTGATGCCACCAACCTGCCGAAAATACCGTCGCTGCGCGTATTGGCACTCGACGAGTTACTGTCCGCGCCGGCGCTGCAATCGGCCGCTGAAGACACCCGTATCGACCCGAGTACTGCCACTGCCTACATCATCTACACCTCGGGTTCCACCGGTGAGCCCAAGGGCGTACAGGTTTCCCATGGCAACGTCAGTCGCCTGCTGGAAAGTACTCAACGCGTCTATGGCTTCAACGCCCAGGACGTCTGGTCGATGTTCCACTCCATCGGTTTCGACTTCTCGGTCTGGGAAATCTGGGGTGCCCTCGCCCATGGCGGCCAGGTGGCCGTTGTCCCGTATGACGTCTCGCGTTCTCCTGCCGCCCTGCGTCAATGGCTCGCCGATCAGCGCATCACCGTGCTCAGCCAGACGCCATCGGCTTTCCGTGGTCTTGATGAAGCCGATCGTGGCAACACTGCTTCTCTGGCGCTGCGCTATGTAGTGTTCGGTGGCGAAGCGTTGCCCGCCAGCGTGCTGCGTTCCTGGGTCGAGCGCCATGGCGACCAGAAGCCTGCGCTGATCAACATGTACGGCATCACCGAGGCCACCGTTCACACCACCTTCAAGCGAGTGTTGGCGCAGGATCTGGAAACAGCGGCCATGGTGTCTCTCGGCAAGCCGCTGGACGGCTGGCGCCTGCACCTGCTTGACGCGAGTCAGACTCCGGTCGCGGCAGGCACTACTGGCGAGTTGTACATCGAAGGCGCGGGCGTGGCTCAGGGCTACCTGAACCGTGAGGCGCTCAACGTCGAGCGCTTCATCGAGTTGCCCGGTGCTGTACGCGCCTACCGTACTGGCGACCTGATGACTCTGGAGGGTAATGGCGAATACCGTTACGCCGGTCGCTGCGACGAGCAATTGAAAATCAGCGGTTTCCGCATCGAGCCCGGCGAGATCGAAGCCTCTCTGCAAACCAGCCCGAGCGTGGCCGCTGCCCATGTTGGCGTACATGATTACGGCGATGGCGACCTGCGCCTGGTGGCTTACGTGGTGCCAGCCCAGGGCGTCGAAGCCTGGACCGAACAGGCCCGCAGCGAAGTTGCTGCATTGATGGCCGAAAATTTGCCAGAGTACATGCGTCCCTCGCTGTATGTGCCACTGGCAGAGCTGCCGGTGACCCCCCACGGCAAAATCGACAAGCAACAACTGCCCTCGCCAACCGCTGCCGCGACGACTTCACAAACGACTGATGTCAAAGGCCTCAGTGAACAGGAGCACTTCGTGCTCAAAGTCTGGAGCGAAGACCTGGGTCTGAAAAACATCGGTGTCAATGACGATTTCTTCGATTCCGGCGGCACTTCTCTGGCATTGATCCGCTCGCTGAGCAAGCTCAAGACACATTACAAAATCAACCTCGACCCCGGGATCCTGGCGGATGGCGCAACGGCCAAAGTCCTGGCCGACCACATCTCCCGTAGCCTTGTTCAAGCCCATTGACCGAAAAGGAAAAGCTCATGAGCAAAAAATTCGCTTTAACTGCGGAACAGCGTGCCTCGTTCGAGAAAAACGGCTTTATCGGTCCGTTTGACGCCTATTCGCCAGAAGAAATGAAGGAAACCTGGAAGCGCACCCGTCTGCGCCTGCTCGACCGTAGCGCCGCCGCCTATCAGGACCTGGACGCCATTTCCGGGGGTACCAACATCGCCAACTATGACCGCCATCTGGACGATGACTTTCTGGCCAGCCACATCTGTCGCCCGGAAATCTGCGATCGCGTCGAAAGTATCCTCGGCCCTAATGTGCTGTGCTGGCGCACCGAGTTCTTTCCCAAGTATCCGGGCGATGAAGGCACCGACTGGCATCAGGCCGATACGTTCGCCAATGCCTCCGGCAAGCCGCAGATCATCTGGCCGGAAAACGAAGAGTTCGGCGGCACCATCACCGTCTGGACGGCGTTCACCGACGCCAACATTGCCAATGGCTGCCTGCAGTTCATTCCTGGCACCCAGAACAGCATGAACTACGACGAAACCAAGCGCATGAGCTATGAGCCCGACGCCAACAACTCGGTGGTCAAGGACGGCGTGCGTCGCGGTTTCTTCGGTTACGACTATCGCCAGTTGCAGATCGATGAGAACTGGAAGCCCGACGAGGCCTCTGCTGTGCCCATGCAGATGAAAGCCGGGCAGTTCATCATTTTCTGGTCGACCCTGATGCACGCGTCCTATCCGCACAGCGGCGAATCACAGGAGATGCGCATGGGCTTTGCGTCACGCTACGTACCGTCGTTCGTGCACATCTATCCGGATTCGGACCACATCGAAGAGTACGGCGGCCGCATCAGCCTGGAGAAATACGGTGCGGTGCAGGTGATCGGTGACGAAACACCGGAATACAACCGCCTTGTGACTCACACCACACGCGGCAAGAAATTCGAAGCGGTCTGACCCACATACGTCAGACGACAGTAGCCTCGCGCAATGTGCCTGAAAAAAGCGCCCGACAAAGAGTGACGATCCATGACTATTTCCTCCGATGCAGCGATGCGTCTGTGCGAGACGGTGAGGATGCTCAGGCACCTTGCCCTCAATTTGCCCGATCCCGTGTGCCTGAGCTTTCTCGCCCGGGACGACGGTCCTCTGCCAGAGCCGGCGTGCTCCAGCGTGCGAGCCGCCGAGCGGGCAATCAATGCGGCGTTTGCGCGCATCGGTGTGCGCACCCTCCAGTACTTGCATGGGGGCGAGGCACAACTGTCGTCGTTCGAATACTTTATAAGCCGCAAAATATGCGAAGCGCTCGACTATACCTACGAGCACTTCGACGATGCTGAAGACGTCACCGCCTTCAATCGACTGCTCAAGCATTTCGAATTCAGTGGTGCAGTGCCGCACATCGAGACACTGCATCTAACCACCCGTGACCATGCGCCTTTGCTGGTGCATGCCAGTACCAACCGCGAGCTGCCTCCTGTGGTTCTGGCATTACCCTGCGGCATTCCGTTCGATCTCTGCCGCGACTGGTTCAATGCCTTGAGCGAGCGGTTTTTTGTCGTGACCTGGGAGACCCGGGGACTGTTCGGTGCCTGCGAGGCGTTCGACCAGATCGCGGTGGACACCGATGCCCAGGTTGCCGATATGATCAGCGTAATGAATCACTTCAGGTTATCCAGCGCGCATCTGATGGGTATCTGCGGCGGCGCGGTCATCGCCCTGAGCGCCGCTGCAGCCCATGCCGACCGGGTCAACTCCCTGAGCCTGTGGCATGGGGATTACAACCTGGGCGACAACGACCTGCGCACCGCTCATCAGCAAAACTTCGAATGGCTGATGGAAAGCGCAGCTCAGGATCGCGGCGAGGCTGCTGACCTGCAAGCGATGTTCCTGGACCAGTCGACGCTGGCCACTACCCCCGAGTCCATTGCCCACGTGGTGCTTTACCCCTATGTCAATCCCGAGTTGTTCTATCGCTATGCGCGTTTGAATGACGCACTGAACAAGACCGAGCTGGCATCACGACTGGCGCGCATCAGCGCGCCAACTCTGGTCGTGGCTGGCGATGCCGACTCGACGACGCACATCGGTGGCTCACGGCATATCGCTGCGTCGATCAAGGACGCCACGCTGCACATAGAACACAATGGCAGCCACCTCGCGTTCTTTGTCTCCAGCCCGCAATCGAAACACACCGCCTTCAGCTTCCTGGACGAAGTTCTTCAGCCCGCTGTCGCCTGACAGTCGCGCGATACCTCGGCGAATAAAAGGGCGGGGGCTCAGGCCCCCGACTTCACTCTGCGCTGCGGCCTTGAGCGCGGCGGTAACCGGCTCACCTTCCAGGCGGCACACTGGCGCAGCACCAATCACCAACCTTCCCTTCACCACCCCGCTCCACAAGCCAGTCGAATCGGTCCGGGCCTTATACCGAACAGTCTTGAATCATTGAACACCCAGCCCGGAAGCCCGCAGTTGTCCCAGCTTCCCACGACAGACATCCCCAAGGGGATGCTCTATTTTTTTTTCAATGTTTTTAGTCCTCCCTCCGACTGGCAGCCGTCCAGCCACATGCCGCGCCGCCCTTCGACCGGAGACGAGCCAATTGATTTCGCAAACAGGTGCTTTGAGATGAATTCGTTGATCGACAATCTGTGCACGCAAGGACAAGAACCCCTTTCGCTGGCTTCGGTTCAGCAAGGTATCTGGCTCGATCAGCTCACACACCCGCACCTGCCTTACTACAACATCGGCATGACTCTGGAGATCAAGGGCGAGATCGATATTGTGTTGTTCGAGAAAGCCATCCAGATGGTCATCGACAGCCATGACGCGTTGCGCCTGAGTTTCAGCCACGAGAGGGGCATGGGCGGCCAGCGTGTTCTGTCAGAGGCGCCGTTCAAGCTTGAAGTGACCGACTTGCCTGAGGTCGACGGCGACGCCGAGCATGCCATTGCGCATCTGCGCGAGTCCTTCCGCCAACCCTTTGAGTCAATGACCGGACAACTCTGGGAGTCGCGTCTGGTTCGTTGCGGTCCGCAACTTTATTACTGGTTCAATCGCTTGCACCACCTGGTCGCCGACGGTATCGGTGCAGTGCTGATCGCGCACGCCGTAAGCGATGCCTACTCAGGCTTGCTGGAAGGCAAGCAAACGCTTGCCGAGGGGCCTTCTTACCTCTCGTTCCTTGAAGAAGACAAGGCCTACATGACGTCTTCTCGCTACGAGCGAGATCGACTGTTCTGGGAGCAGACCTACGCCCAACTGCCGCCGGTTCTGCTGCAACGCAGAGCAGATTTCAAGGCAGGCGTAACCAACGGTCCAGCTCCTAGTGACCAGGTTCAAGCCATGTTGCCCCGCGCGCTTTACAACGCGCTTACGCAGTTTGCCAGCGAATGCAACCTGTCCGTGGCTCATGTACTGGTCGGAGTGATCAGCACCTATTTCTGCCGTACCGTAGGCGTCGATGAGATCGTTGTCGGAATGCCGGTGCATAACCGCACCAATGCTCGTCAGAAAGCCACCATCGGGATGTTTTCCTCGATCAGCCCGATTCGCGTGGGCTTCGATCCGCATGCAACGCTGGTCGACCTGATGAATAACATCGGTACGCAACTACGTCGCACTTACCGTCACCAGCGTTTCCCGATTGCCGAACTCAACCGTAGCCTGCGGCTGGCGCAAACCGGACGCCATCAGCTGTTCGATGTTTCACTGTCATTCGAAAGCTTCGATGGTGATGTCACGTTCGGCTGCGAGGACCCGGCGCGGGTGCTGATGCTGGACAACGGCTACGAACAGACGCCCATGGCGATCTTCGTACGCGATTACCATCCCTCTGAAGACATCCACCTGGACTTCAACTTCAACACGGCTTACTTCACCTTCGAGGAAGTTCAGCGCATACAGCAGCGCATTTTCGCCATGCTTGAAGCTGTGCTGAATCAACACGACAACCCATTGGCACACTTCCCGCTGATGAGCCAAAACGAGCATCAGCAACTGGCAACTTTCAACCAAACCGCCCTCGCCTATCCTCGCGATGTCCTGATTCACCAGTTGATCGAACAACAGGTCGCCCAGCGTCCGGATGCCTGCGCGGTGCGCAGCGACAGCGGGCCGTTGCTCACTTACGCCGAACTCAACCAACAGGCCAATCAGCTCGCCCATCGCCTGATCGAACTGGGCGTGGAACCGGACTCGCGGGTTGCGGTAAGCCTGCGTCGCGGTCCGGAAATGGTCGTGGCGCTGTTGGGTATTCTCAAGGCCGGTGGCGCCTACGTGCCGATCGACCCAGACCTGCCGAGCGCGCGTCAGGCCTATATGCTTGAGGACAGCTCGCCAAGGGCGGTGCTGACCACTCTGGACCTGAGCGAAAACCTGCCGGCCATGACGCTGCCGGTACTGATTCTGGATGACCACCAGGACAGCGCCCAGCTTGCCTCAAAGCCGATCAACAACCCGGATGCCGAAGCTCTGGGTCTTCAGCCGAATCATCTGGCCTATGTGCTGTACACCTCAGGTTCCACTGGCACGCCCAAAGGCGTGATGAACGAGCACCTTGGAGTTGTTAACCGCCTGCTCTGGGCGCGCGACNACTCTGGACCTGAGCGAAAACCTGCCGGCCATGACGCTGCCGGTACTGATTCTGGATGACCACCAGGACAGCGCCCAGCTTGCCTCAAAGCCGATCAACAACCCGGATGCCGAAGCTCTGGGTCTTCAGCCGAATCATCTGGCCTATGTGCTGTACACCTCAGGTTCCACTGGCACGCCCAAAGGCGTGATGAACGAGCACCTTGGAGTTGTTAACCGCCTGCTCTGGGCGCGCGACGCCTATCACGTGGACAGCAACGATCGGGTACTGCAAAAGACCCCGTTCGGCTTCGACGTGTCGGTCTGGGAATTTTTCCTGCCGCTGCTCGCCGGTGCCGAACTGGTCATGGCCCGTCCCGGTGGCCATCAAGACCCTGACTATCTGGCGCAGGTCATGAGTGACGCGGGCATTACCCTGCTGCACTTCGTGCCCTCGATGCTCGATGTGTTTCTGGAGCACCGCTCAACCCGCGACTTCCCGCAACTGCGCCGCGTGCTGTGCAGCGGCGAGGCTTTACCTCGCGCGTTGCAGCGCCGCTTCGAGCAACAGCTCAAGGGTGTTGAACTGCACAACCTGTATGGCCCGACCGAAGCGGCCATCGACGTTACTGCCTGGGAATGCCGCCCGACGGATCCGGGCGAAAGCGTGCCTATTGGCCGTCCGATTGCCAATATTCAAATGCACGTGCTGGGTGCGTCAGGCCAGTTGCAACCACTGGGCGTTGCCGGTGAGCTGCACATTGGCGGCATCGGCGTGGCCAGGGGTTACCTGAACCAGCCAGAATTGAGTGCCGAGCGTTTCGTCGCTGACCCGTTTTCCAGCGACCCGCAGGCCCGCCTATACAAAACCGGCGACGTGGGCCGCTGGCTGACCAATGGCGCGCTGGAATACCTGGGCCGTAATGACTTCCAGGTGAAGATCCGCGGCTTGCGTATCGAGATCGGCGAAATCGAGGCCGCTCTGGCTTTGTGCACCGGTGTGCGTGAAGTGGTAGTGGTTGCCCGCGCAGACGACCCGGCACAACCTGACAGCAAGCGTCTGGTGGCCTACCTGTGTGGCGAACCGGTCCCCGCCGAAAACCTGCGCAAAGAGTTGCTTGAACACCTGCCCGAATACATGGTTCCCAGCGCTTTTGTGCAGCTGGACAGCCTGCCCTTGACGCCCAACGGCAAGCTGGATCGCAAGGCACTGCCTGCTCCGGATGCGCAATCGCTGATCAGCCGTGGTTACGAAGCGCCGCAAGGCGAAGTGGAAATGCTGCTGGCGTCGATCTGGGCCGACGTGCTCAAGGTTGAACAGGTGGGTCGTCATGATCACTTCTTCGAGCTGGGCGGCCACTCGCTGCTGGCGGTGAAATTGATCCAGCAAATGCGCGATGTCGGTCTGAGCGCCGATGTGCATGTGCTGTTCGGCCAGCCGACCGTGGCGGCGCTTGCCGCAGCAGTCGATGGCGGCACGGACGTCGTGGTGCCGGCCAACCTGATTCCCGAACATTGCGAACACATCACCCCTGATTTGCTGCCGCTGATCAGCCTCACTCAGGCGCAGATCGACCGCGTGGCGAAGGACGTGCCCGGCGGTGCTGCCAATGTGCAGGACATCTACCCGCTGGCACCGTTGCAGGCGGGGATTCTTTACCACCATATCAGTGCCGAACAGGGCGACCCCTATACCCTGAAAGCACTGTTTGGCGTGTCAGACCGGGCGCGGCTGGACGCTTTCAGCGGCGCTTTGCAATGCGTGATAAACCGCCACGATATCCTGCGCACCGCAGTGCTGTGGGAAGATCTTGATGAACCGGTGCAAGTGGTGCTGCGCCAGGCTGAACTGCAAGTCACCGAGTTGTTCCTCGACCCTGCAGACGGCCCGGTTGACGAGCAATTGCACCAGCGCTTCGACCCTCGGCATTACCGCCTTGATGTGCGTAACGCGCCATTGATGCGCATTGTCTATAGCCATGACCCGGTCAACGACCGCTGGCTGGCGATGCTGCTGTCCCATCACCTGGTCAGCGACGCCACTTCCCTGTCCGTGGTCCTGCATGAAATTCAGGCGCACCTGCTCGGTCAGGGCGATGCGTTGGCTGAGACGGTGCCGTATCGCAACTATGTCGCCCAGGCTCGCCTGGGGGGGCGTGATGCTCAGCACGAAGCGTTCTTCCGCGAGATGCTCGGCGACATCGTCGAGCCGACCCTGCCATTCGGTGTGCAGGATGTGCAGGACGGCGGCCGTGACCTCAAAGAGGCCAGCGTGCCCCTGGCCGCCGAGCTGAGCCTGCGTTTGCGGGCTCAGGCTCGACAGGCAGGCGTCAGCGTCGCGAGCCTGATGCACCTGGCCTGGGCGCGGGTGCTGGGCAATGTCTCGGCCTGTGAAAAAGTGGTGTTCGGCACGGTACTGCTGGGCCGTATGCAGGCCGGCGACGGTGCCGACCGTGCGTTGGGCATGTTTATCAATACCTTGCCGCTGCGCGTCGATATCGACGCGACGACAGTGGCCGAGGGATTGAAGGCGACCCACGAGCGGCTGACATCCTTGCTGGGGCATGAGCATGCTCCGCTGGTGCTCGCCCAGCGTTGCAGCGGCGTGGCCGCACCGACGCCGCTATTCAGTGCATTGCTCAACTACCGGCACAGTGTCGTGGGCGATGTTTCGGCACAAGCTGCCGCCGCCTGGGAAGGGATCGAGTCTTTCGGCACCGAAGACAATACCAACTACCCGTTGACCCTGAACGTCGATGACCTGGGCGATGCTTTCACGCTCACTATTCAGGCCGTCCAGCAAATCAATGCCCAGCGCATCGGCGAGTACATGCAGGTTGCACTGCACAGCCTGGTGGAAGCGCTGGAACACACCCCGCATGCCGCGTTGAACAGCCTGTCGATACTGCCGGACTATGAGCGCGAGCTGTTGCTGGCGGGCTTCAATGACACTGCCCACCCTTATCCTCGCGATGTGTTGATTCACCAACTGATCGAGCAACAGGTCAACCAGCGTCCGGATGCCTGCGCCGTACGCGGTGACAGCGGGCCGCTGCTCACCTACGCCGAACTCAACCAACAGGCCAACCAGCTCGCCCATCGCCTGATCGAACTGGGCGTGGAGCCGGATACGCGAGTTGCGGTCAGCCTGTCCTGCCGAGCGCGCGTCAGGCCTATATGCTTGAGGACAGCTCGCCGCAGGCAGTGCTGACCACTCAGGATCTGCACGACAACCTGCCTGCCCTGGACCTTCCGGTGCTGGTGCTCGATAACCGCGATGACCTCGC
>NZ_LKGW01000127.1:0-24784 GCF_001467335.1 Pseudomonas sp. ICMP 10191 | reverse complement strand
ACGAAAAGTGCTCTCCCGAACGCCTCTCGTTCTTCACGCTCCGCGTGGGAATGCAGTTCTTGACGCTCCGCGTCACAAAGCGGTTCTGTGGTTTCAGGTAGATTAGGGTTCGACTCAGGTCACCTTTGTTATCCCAGACGCCGCTCGTTCCTCACGCTCCGCGTGGGAATGCAGTTCTTGACGCTCCGCGTCACAAAGCGGTTCTGTGGTTTCAGGTAGATTAGGGTTCGACTCAGGTCACCTGTTCGCCCCTCGGCGACCTACTTTGATGGGGCCAAAGCAGGCAAATCCCCTCGCGCCTGTTTCCGGCCCGACTTCGTCGGGTTCCTTCGCCCTGTCACTAAGGTCGCACTCTGCGTCGTCAGTGCCACCGCGATAAAAAAGCGCTTTATCTATGTAAAGTGATTGCGCGCAAGACACTACGTTGTGCTGCGGTACAGATGTGACGCAGAGCGTCACGAACTGCATGCCAACGCAGAGCATTGGCACGATAGTCAGTTAGATTTGTGTATTCGTGCGAGGGAACAGCTCATCACCCACCCTTGCGCCGCTGTTGCCAAGCCGCCGCCAGGCCGCTGAGGCAGATGATGGCGATGCCTGCCTGTGCGGTCGGTGATGGCATGTGGTCGAACACCACGAAACCCAGCAGCCCGGCAAACACGATCTGGCAATAGCTGAACGGTGCGAGCATGGCCGGGGCGGCGAAGCGGAAGGCCTGGGTCAGCAGCAAATGCGCCGACATCCCGCACGCGCCGAGCGCCAGCAGAAACGGCAAGTGCTTGAGCGCCGGCACTTCCCAGAAGAACGGCACCAGTGCACTCATCAACAGGGTATTGAACAACCCCGCGAAAAAGTTGCTGGTGGTCGGACTGTCAAACGGGCTGACCAGCCGCGTCAGGAGTTGATACAGCGCAAAGCACAAGGCTGACGACAGGGGCAACAGAATCGCCGGGGTAAACAGCTCGCCCCCCGGATGAATGATGATCATCACCCCGACAAACCCGACGACCACTGCTATCCACTGCCCACGCGTGACACGCTCATGCAACAGCGGCACCGATAACGCGGTAACGAGCAACGGCGCAAGAAAGTTGACCGCCGTCGCCTCTGCCTGCGGGATGAACATCAGGCTGCTGGTAAACAGCAGACTGGTGCCCAGCAAGGCCAGGGCGCGCAAGACCTGCAGGCCAGGACGCTTGGTGCGCAACACCCGCAACCCCGCTGACGGCATGAAGATGCAGGCCATCAACAGCGTATGCACCAGATAGCGTGCCCAGACCACCAGAATGATCGGATAGAAGCCGGACAGGTATTTGGACAGTGTGTCATGGCTGGCAAACAGAAAGGTCGCCAGAAGAATGAAGCCAATACCTTTGAGAGGTTGATTGACGCCGGACAACGGCGTGCTGGCAGTGCTCATTGCGCTTCCTTGTTCAAGTTTCAGCAGCCTGACAGCGTGGCCGAAAGCGCCAGCGCCCGCTGCTCATATCGACAGATCCGTGAGCATCGCACACCCGTTTGCAGCGCTTCGCAGAAAATGTTCGAACCGGTTCATTAACGTTCGATAATCGCCCAGAACAGCTGTTTCACAATTGCACAGCGCTTTCCGGCATTTCACTATCGCAGCCAGCTACACGACTCAATAACTACAAAAAAGGTCTGCTCCATGCGCGTGAATTCCCCCTGCAAAATCCTTTGCGGCCTGTCAGCGGCCGTCGCTGCAAGCCTGACGCCCATCAGCGGCAACAGCGCCGGATTCGTCGAAGACGCCAAGGTCAATCTGAACCTACGCAACTTCTACATCAACCGCAACTTCGTCGACCCGGCCAATGCACAGAACTACGCCGAGGAGTGGACGCAGAACTTCATCCTCGACGCACGCTCCGGCTTCACCCAGGGCACCGTCGGCTTCGGTGTCGACGCGCTGGGCCTCTACTCGCTCAAGCTCGACGGCGGCAAGGGTACCGGCGGCACGCAATTGCTGCCCATCCATAGCGATGGGCGCCCGGCCGACGACTTCGGGCGACTGGCCGTGGCCGGCAAGGCGCGCTTCTCGAAGACCGAATTGAAGGTCGGCGAGTGGATGCCGGTGCTGCCGATCCTGCGCTCGGATGACGGCCGCTCGCTGCCACAAACCTTTCAGGGCGGGCAGATCACCTCCAAGGAGATCGACGGCCTGACCCTCTACGGTGGTCAGTTCCGTGGCAACAGCCCGCGCAACGACGCGAGCATGGAAGACATGTCCCTGAATGGCCGTACCGCGTTCACTTCCGACCGCTTCAACTTTGGCGGCGGCGAGTACGTGTTCAACGAAAAGCGCACCCAGGTCGGCGTGTGGTACGCCGAGCTTGAAGACATCTACCACCAGCAATATTTCAACCTGCTGCACAGTCAGCCGTTGGGCAGTTGGACGCTGGGGGCCAACCTTGGCTACTTCCAGGGCAAGGACGACGGTCAGTCGCTGGCCGGCGAGCTGGACAACAAGACCTGGTCAGCGCTGCTTTCGGCGCGGCACGGTGGCAACACCTTTTATGTGGGCCTGCAGAAAGTCAGCGGCGACAGCGCCTGGATGCGCGTCAACGGTACCAGTGGCGGGACGTTGGCCAACGACAGTTACAACTCCAGCTTCGACAACGCCAGGGAGAAATCCTGGCAGTTGCGCCACGACTATGACTTCGCAGCCTTGGGCGTGCCCGGCCTGACCCTCATGAACCGCTACATCAGCGGCGACAACGTGCATACCGGCGCCATCACCGACGGCGAAGAGTGGGCACGGGAAACCGAGCTGGCCTACGTGTTCCAGAGCGGCGCGTTCAAAAGCCTGTCAGTCAAATGGCGCAACTCCACCATGCGCCGCGACTACAACACCAACCAGTTTGACGAAAACCGCCTGATCGTCAGCTACCCGTTGTCGCTGCTCTGATCCAGACAGAACGCCGCCGTGGCCGATGGCGCGGCGGCGTTCTCGATCACCACCCTCAATTGTCCTGCAACGACTCCACGCCCATTTCATCCCACACCGCTTCAGCGAGGTGGAACGTTGCATTGGCCGCCGGAATGCCGCAGTAGATAGCGCTCTGCATCAGCACTTCCTTGATCTCTTCACGGGTCACGCCGTTGTTTTTTGCGGCCTTCAGGTGCAGGCGCAATTCGCCTTCTCGATTCATGCCGATCAGCATCGCAATGGTGATCAGGCTGCGCGTGTGGCGCGGCAACCCCGGACGGGTCCAGATATCACCCCAGGCGTGACGGGTAATCATCTCCTGGAATTCTTCATTGAACGGCGTCAGTTTGCTCAGGCTGTTATCGACATGCGCATCGCCCAGCACAGCGCGGCGTACGTGCATGCCGGCTTGGTAACGTTCGTCTTCGGTCATCGGGAAATCCTTGTGTGTTCAGCCACGGCGCGCTCGACCCAATGGCGAGCCTGGCCAAGGTAATGGGCCGGATCGAGCAGTCGATCCAGCTCGTCGGAAGAAAACTGCTCGCTGATCTGCGGGGTTTCGCCGAGCACCTGACGCAAATGGTCGCCCTGCTCCACCGCACGCCGGCAGCACTGTTCAACCAGATGGTGGGCAGCATCGCGGCCGATACGCTGAGCCAGGGCAATGCTCACTGCCTCGGCGAGAACCAAGCCTTTGGTGGATTGCAGATTGATCGCCATACGCTCGGCATCGACCTGCAGGCCGGGTATCACCTGCAACGCCTGCTGCAGCGAACCGGAAACCAGGCAGCACAGCTCCGGCAAGGTCTCCCACTCGGCATGCCACAGGCCCAGACTGCGCTCGTGCTCCTGCGGCATGGCGGCCAGCATCGTGGCGACCAGCCCCGGTGCGCGGGTGGCGGTGCTGATCATGACCGCAGCACCGACCGGGTTGCGTTTGTGCGGCATGGTCGAAGATCCGCCCTTGCCCGGTGCCGAAGGCTCGAAGACCTCGCCCACTTCGGTCTGCATCAGCAGGCTCACGTCGCGCCCCAGTTTGCCGAGGCTGCCGGCGATCAGGCCCAGCAGACCGGCAAACTCTACCAGTCGGTCACGCTGGGTGTGCCAGGGCTGCTCGGGCAACGCCAGTTGCAATTCACCGGCCAGCGTTTCGGCCACCGAAAACGCCTGATCGCCCAGCGCCGCGAGGCTGCCGGAAGCACCGCCGAACTGCAGGCACAGCAGGCGTGGTTTGATCTCGTTCAAGCGCTGTCGATGACGAGTGACCGCGCCCAGCCAGCCGGCGATTTTCATCCCCAGGGTGACCGGCGTGGCCTGTTGCAGCCAGGTGCGTCCAGCCAGCGGCGTGCCAGCATGACGCTGTGCCTGCTCAGCCATCGCATCGGCCAGTCGAGCAAGATCATGCTCAAGCAGTACGATGGCTCGACGCAGTTGCAGGATCAGACCGCTGTCCATCACATCCTGACTGGTCGCGCCCATGTGCACGTAGCGCTCGGCTTCAGCACTGCGTGCGGCAATCTGTTTGCCCAGCGCCTTGACCAGCGGAATCGCCGAATTGCCGGCGCTGCCGATGGCGATTGCCAGCGCGTCGAAATCGAACAGCCGTGCGTCGCAGCTCAGCTCGATGTCAGCGACCACCTCGGGCGGGATCAGGCCTACTCGTGCCTGTGCCCGAGCCAGTGCAGCCTCGAAATCGAGCATGCCCTGCACCCGGCCTTCATCCGAAAAGATCTCGCGCATTTCGGGTTGCATGAAGTAGGCATCGAAAAGTTGATTGCTCGCTCTGTTCACATCACCACTCCAGATTGAAAGGTTTCAGGTAGCGTCCGAATGACTGACCCAGCCCTTGATCAGCACCGCTATCGCGGCAAGCGCCGCCGGAACCACCAGCGCGGTCAGCACCTGCTCGAACGTCCAGCCCAGGCCCAGCAGCGTGGCACCGGCCCAGGCGCCGAGAATCGCGCCGAAGCGGCCGATCCCGAGCATCCACGACACGCCCGTGGCACGCCCCTGGGTGGGATAGAAACGCGCTGCCAGTGACGGCATTGCCGACTGTGCGCCGTTGATGCACATACCGGCCAGCAGCACCAATGTCGCCAACAGTGCGACGTTACCCAGACTCTGCCCGACCAGCCAGGCAAATACCCCGGCCAGCGCGTAGGCACAACCAATGACCTTGTGCGGGTTGTAACGATCCATCGCCCAGCCCACGCCTACAGCGCTCAACACCCCGCCGAACTGAAACAGCGCGCCGATGAAGGCCGACTGTTCCATGCTCGCGCCGCTGTCGCGCATCAGCGTCGGCAGCCAGCTGGTCAGCAGGTAAACGATGACCAGGCCCATGAAATATGTCAGCCACAGCAACAGGGTGCCTGCGCTGTACGTGCCGGAAAAAATCACTTTCAGCACATTGCGGCTGCTCACCGTTTTCTGCTCGGGAACGCTGAAGTCAGTGATGCCAGCCAGCGCCTTCGGCGCAATCGGTGCCAGCACTTTGCGAATCCGCTCTGCACCGCGATTGCGTACCACCAGAAACCGCGCCGACTCCGGCAGCCAGACCATCAGCACCGCCGCCAGCAGGATGGGCAGGATACCGCCCAGCATCAGCAGGCTGTGCCAGCCCATGCTGGGGATCAGCTTGGCTGAGACAAAACCGCCGCAGGCCATGCCCAGATTGAAACCGCAGAACATGCTCGTCACCAACAACGACTTGAGCCGCTCCGGGGTGTATTCCGACAGCAACGTGGTGGCATTGGGCATCGCTGCGCCAAGCCCCAGCCCGGTCAACAGGCGCAGCACCAGCAATTGATCGATGTTGCTGCTATAGGCTGAGGCCAGGCTGAAAAGACCGAACAGCAGCACCGCGACCACCAGCACCACCTTGCGCCCGAAACGGTCGGCCAGCGGGCCGGAACCCAGCGCGCCGAACACCATGCCGATCAGCGCGGCACTCATCACCGGCCCCAGACTGGCCCGATCGATTCCCCAATCCTGGCTGAGCGCGGGTGCAATGAAGCCCATTGCGGCAGTATCGAGGCCGTCGAGAAACACGATCAGAAAACACAGCGCAACCACTCGCCACTGATAGCCGGACAGCGGTTGCGCATTGATGAAAGCCTGAACGTCTAGCGTACTCGACGCAGGGCTGCTGGCGGAAAGCGTCATGAAGGTGTCCTTTTATTTTTATAGGGTCGCCTGCCGATGCAGGCGCCTTGAAACGCACGCACATTGATTTCTGAATCGACAAGCGATTCAGAAATCGAAAAACACTGTCTCGCCTTCACCCTGCACACGGATATCAAAACGATAGGCCGTCTGCCCCTCGTGCGTGCAACGGCGCGCCACCAGGGTTTCGCGACGCGGGGGCTGCTCGATCAGATTGAGCACCGGGTCCTGCGCATTCGCCTGGGCTTCGTCGTCGAAATACAGCCGCGTCTGCAGATGAATATTGATGCCACGGGCAAACAGCGAGACATTAATGTGCGCCGCCATCGGCACACCCGCCGCATTGCGCGCCGAGCCTGGCTTGATGGTCTTGAGGATCCATTGACCATCGTCCGCGGTAGCCGTGCGACCAAAGCCGTTGAACGGCCTGTCCGGGTCGAATTCGCTGTGATACGCGCCCTGATGATCCGCCTGCCAGAATTCCAGGTAGGCATCACGGATCAGATGACCGTTGCCGTCGAAGACGTTGCCCAGCAACACGATATGCTCGCCGGGCGCCTCGGGCCTGGCCATCTCGTTCCAGATTTCCAGTTCGCGGGTCGGGTTGCCGGCCACCTGTGGTGCAAGACCGATGTGGACGTAAGGGCCAGCGGTTTGCGAAGGGGTTTCCTGCAGCAATTGAACGGGCATGTCGGGCCTCCTCAGCAATTTTCGAAGTGAGTCTTGCGCTGGCCGCGCAACACGATATCAAAGCGGTACGCCAGGCAATCCATCGGATTGCCCATGCCCAGGTCGAGCCTGGCAATCAGGCTCTGCACGGCGTCCGGATTGGCGATGGCCTTGACGATCGGGCAGATCGGAATCAGCGGATCGCCTTCGAAATACAACTGGGTAATCAGGCGTGTGGCAATCGACGGCCCGCTGATCGACACGTGAATGTGCGCCGGGCGCCAGTCGTTGGGACCGTTGCGCCACGGGTAAGGCCCTGGCTTTACGGTACGGAAGCTGTAATTGCCTTCGCTGTCGGTCAGTGCACGTCCGACGCCGCCGAAATTGGGATCGATGGGCGCCAGATAGGCATCGCGCTTGTGGCGATAACGCCCACCGGCGTTGGCCTGCCAGATCTCCACCAACGTGTGCGGAATCGGCTTTCCGTACTGATCGCAGACCCGCCCGGCCAGCAGGATACGCTCGCCGATGGGCAGACCGCCGTTGTTGAAATTGAGCAGCAGATCGTTATCGTGCTGACCGAATTTCAAATGCGAGAAATCCGGGCCGGTGGTTTCGGAAATGGACTGCGGGATACTGACCAGCGCCTGACGCGGCGAGCGCAGGATTGAGGTCTTGTAATCAGGGGTGAGAGCTTTTGGATGCCAGTTTCGGTCACGAATGACGAAGCGGCTGTTGTCCGCGGCAGACATGGCGTTCTCCTCGTTTTTCTTATGGGGCGCGCAGGCGTGGGTCACATGCGCTACAGGCTGCGGCGAAGTGTCGCGCGATCCATGCTTATAGAGAACTGAAATAAACCCCATGATCCATAACCAATTGGTTATGGATGCTAGACGTTGCGATAGGCCTCTCCAAGGCTCCGCAGTTCGTCCACGCACCACTGCGCTGCGCGCGTGAGTGGCAAGGCCGGGTTGCTGCACAAACCGACCGAGCCGCCCGGTTCACGAATACCCATGTCCAGCTCCACCAGCGTGCCGCCTTTCAACTCCAGCGACACGGCATCCAGTGGCGCGATCCACACCGCATCGCTGCATTGCACATAGCGGCGGCTGAGGGTGAGCGAGAGGGTTTCAAGGCGTTGACGCGGCATGCGGATACCGCACTGCACGAACAGGCTGTCGGCAAACTTGCGGATGGTGGTGCCTGCCAGCGGCAATACCAGCGGGAATTGCTCCAGACTTTCGGGCTTGAGCGGCGCAGCCAGCAACGGGTGATCGCTGCGCACCACCAGCGTCATCGACTCGTTGTACAGGTGCTCGAACGTCAGGCCCTGAATCTGCGGGCTGTCTGTCATGCGCCCGACCACCAGATCCAGCTCCCCTACCCTCAATTGCGACAGCAGATACGCGCTGGGCCCGGTCATCACGCTGACGATCAGCGCCGGGTGCCGCTGGTGCAGGCGATGAACGACCTCAGGCACCAGCAGGCTTTCGGCCGTCGACAGTACACCCAGTCGTGCAGTGACGGTGTCATGCTCACCCGAGCGCAGGCTGCTGACGCCCTCGCGCAGGGCCTGCACGCTGGGCCCGGCAAACCGCATGAACGCCACGCCGGCTTCGGTGAGTGCCGCGCCGCTCTTGCTGCGCACGAATAACGTGGTGTCGAGCAGGGTTTCCAGCTCTTTGAGACTTTTCGACAGCGCAGGCTGACTGATCGCCAGAACGTCGGAAGCACGCGCCAGACTGCCCTGCCGGGCCACTTCGAGAAAGCAGACCAGATGGCGAAATTTGATGCGTGTATCGATATTCACTGCGCGTCGTGTCCGGTAAATGAAAGGAAATGCAGCTCAACGACAAGGCAGCTCAGCGACTCAGAAACGACGCCACCTGAGGCGCGTCAAATGGCCAGTCCAGCTCGTCACCGGTGTCGATCCGACGCAACACAGGAACGCGCAACTCATAGCGTTCATGCAGTTGCTCATCCTCGCAGATGTCGACCAGCTCAACCAGCAGGCCGTGCTCAATGGCAAACGGCAGTAAAACTGCTTCGGCAACCTCGCACAGCGGGCATCCCAGGGTGCTGAACAGCTGGCATTCGGGGGTCATGAGTCGATCCTCGGCGAATCCTTGGTAAGCGGAAATTATTCTAGGCGCGCACCGGGATCACGTCGACACCCGGAAATGCGCCTTGCTGAACGCATTGGCGCGGTCCAGTACCGGTTTCTCGAAACAACGGTAACCGACCCAGCCATAGCACAGCGCCGCAGCCATCATCAGCAGCGCGAAAAACAGGTTGTCCAGGTAGCTTTCGGGCCAGGCCCCCACCAGACTCCAGACCCTGCCGATCACCCCCAGCACCAGCAGATGAGACAGATAGATCGTGTAGGACATATCGCCCACGGCAACCAGAAACACCGGCACCACCAGCTGTCGGCGCCGTTCGAGCAAGGCCAGCGTCACCACCAGTACGCCGAACGTGCCGCCGACCATGAGCATGCGCAGCAGCCCCTGACTTTCGTACAACCGGTAATAGCCGATCAGGGGCACCGCCGCCAACAACGCGACACCGAGCAGCAACCAGACCGCAGCCGTCGGCACGCGGGCACTGTGGCGACCGTAAAAGAACAAGGCCAGCGCGGCACCCAGCATGAATTCGAGAGCGTAGGGATGCAGGACGATCTTCACTGCCGAGGAATAGTCCTGCCAGTCTGCCAGCGTATTGAACACCACGATGATCATGCCCCAAACACCGAGTAGAAACGGCAGACTGCGCTCGCGAAACAGCAGGAAGCCGGAGAACACCACGTAGAACCACAGCTCGAACAGCAGCGACCAGGCCACCATCACCAGCAGCACCTTGTCGTTGGGCAACAGCAGGAACGACATGATCAGATTGGACGAGCCATGCCCGCTGTTGACCATGCCCGGCTGCACCAGATAAACCGCCAGGGTGATGAAAAAGTACAACCAGTAGGTGGGATAGATCCGCGAGACCCGATTGAACAGAAAGCGCTGAGCCTCGACTCCGCTCTGAAAACGGCCACGGCTGACAATCACCATGACGAATCCGCTGATGACGAAAAACAGATCGACGCCCAACTGAAAAAAATCGAGCCAGGGCGGCAAAAGGATATCGCCACCGGAAAACTTGCTCTCCACCGACATCATATGAAACAACACAACGCCAAGGACCGCTACGCCCCTGAGCCCCTGCAGGGAATACAGCCGCTCCATGCCTCTCTCCATTCAACGGATGTCGCGCGCGCCAGGCCATCCCGTGGTCACGCGTGTGGAGCATAGCCAATGGCCAGAAATACGGAACCCCAATCTTCCAATGCTTGCGGTTTTTCCTGGCAGATAGTTTTGGAGTAAGGTGCAGCGGCTGCGTAAAGCCTGATCGAACACGATACGCCAATCGAAGTGAACCTTCAGGAATCACCTGTACTCGAAACATTCATACGCCCACCAAACGGAGAACATCATGGCCCGCCAAACTGCACAGAATGCTCAGGAAATCCTGAGAGCCGACTTCCAGGTACTGGTTGCCGACACTGAGAAATTGCTGGCGCATACCGCCTCTCTCGCTGGTGATCAGGCCGATGAACTGCGCGCACAGATCCGCGAAAGCCTGTTGCGTGCCAAGGAAACCCTGAAGACCACCGAAGATTCGTTGCGCGAGCGCGGCGAAGCTGCAGTGATCGCCACCGAAGATTACGTTCAGAACAACCCTTGGCAGTCCGTCGGTATCGCCGCAGGTGTCGGCTTTCTGATCGGTCTGCTGGCTACAAGGCGCTAACATCATGACTCTGGGAACGGAATCAGCACCGCCCGAGGGAACTCCGGGCTCTTCACCGCGGCGCCTGGGCGCTGCCTTCCTTGGCCTGTTGCACACTCACGTCGAGCTGTTCGGCATCGAATTGCAGGAACAGAAAGCGCGAACCGTCAGCCTGCTGCTGTTCGCCGGTCTGGCACTGGTTTTCGGCCTGCTGCTGCTCACTGGGCTCTCGGCCTTGCTGCTGATCGTTCTGTGGGACAGCTATCGCCTGGCCGGCATCGTCGGCCTGTGTACGTTTTACCTGCTGGCCGCGATTTTCTGTGGATTGCGCCTCAAGGCAGCGATCTTCGACGAGTCTTCGCCCTTCCATGCGACCCTCGAAGAACTGGCCAATGACCGCGAGCGATTGATGCCATGAGTGAACCCAAGTCGCACCAGAGCAATACCCGTCGAGAACTGCGCAAGGCATTGATTCGCTTGCGTATGGAAATGCACCGCCAGGAAATTCGCCACGAATCTGCGCAACTGATGCAACCGTTGCAACGCTTTCGCGGCATCCGTCACGACTGGAAAAGCGCGCTGGGCTTTCGCCACGCGCCGCTCTGGGGCGTGGGCTCGGTTGCCCTGCTGGGTTTTCTGAGCGGCAAACGTGCCAAGACCGGACGTACCAGCCTGCTGGGTCGCCTGTTGAAGCTGGGCATCACGTTGACGCCAGTGGTCAAGGTCGCCATGCAAACGCGCGCCCTGCAGAATCGCAATCGCAAAGTCTGATTGCGCCATGCGTCCAGCGTGACCCAGGCCTGACTGTATCGGCCTGAATATAAATGCCCGCTCCGGTATTCCGGAGCGGGCATTTGTTTTTCTACGGGCCTGTTTTCATCAATGCAGCCCTTGCGGCAGGCGTGTCGAACCGGGAAGCTACGCCCCTATTACTGACGGAGTGAACGCATTGGATTGGCAAACGCTGCTTAACCGCGAACGACTGGGCAAGACCCTGCACAGCCCCGAGGAACTGGGGCGCAGTCCGTTTCACAAGGACCATGACCGGATCATCTTTTCCGGGGCCTTTCGCCGCCTGGGGCGCAAGACCCAGGTGCATCCGGTGTCCAGCAACGATCATATTCATACGCGCCTGACCCACTCGTTGGAAGTCAGTTGTGTCGGCCGTTCGCTGGGGATGCGCGTCGGCGAAACGCTGCGCTCTGCCCTGCCCGACTGGTGCGATCCGAGCGACCTGGGCATGGTCGTGCAATCGGCCTGCCTGGCGCACGACATCGGCAATCCGCCGTTCGGTCACTCGGGCGAAGATGCGATTCGCAACTGGTTCAATCAGGCGGCCGGGCGCGGCTGGCTTGATGCGATGAGCGACACCGAGCGCAATGATTTTCTCAATTTCGAAGGCAATGCCCAGGGCTTTCGGGTGCTGACGCAGCTGGAATACCACCAGTTCGACGGCGGCACCCGCCTGACCTACGCCACGCTGGGCACTTACCTCAAATACCCGTGGACCGCGCGCCACGCAGATTCGCTGGGCTACAAAAAGCACAAGTTCGGCTGCTATCAGAGCGAATTGCCGATTCTTGAGCAGATTGCCGGCAAGCTGGGTTTGCCGCAGCTCGAAGATCAACGTTGGGCCCGCCATCCGCTGGTGTATCTGATGGAGGCTGCCGACGACATCTGTTACGCCCTGATCGACCTGGAAGACGGTCTGGAGATGGACCTGCTCAACTACGCAGAAGTGGAATCACTTTTGCTCGGGCTGGTCGGTGATGATCTTCCGGAAACCTACCGGCAACTGGGTCCGGGCGACTCACGGCGGCGCAAACTGGCAATCCTGCGCGGCAAGGCCATCGAACACTTGACCAACGCGGCCGCCAGAGCCTTCGTCGAGCAGCAGGATGCCTTGCTGGCCGGCACCCTGCCTGGCGACCTGGTCGAGCACATGCACGGTCCGGCCAAACGCTGTGTGCTGAATGCCAAGGACATGGCGCGCAAGAAAATCTTCCAGGACAAGCGCAAGACCCTGCATGAAATCGGTGCCTACACCACGCTGGAGATCCTCCTCAATGCGTTCTGCGGCGCGGCCGTCGAACAGTTCGGCGGCAGGACGCCATCGTTCAAGCATCGGCGCATCCTCGACTTGCTGGGTAACAGTGCGCCCGATCCCAAGGCACCGCTGCATACCTCGTTCCTGCGCATGATCGACTTCATCGCGGGCATGACCGACAGCTACGCCAGCGAAATGGCCCGGGAAATGACCGGCCGTTCCGGACAGATATAGCCTCCTTCGACCCGCCCGCTGCCTGAACGGATGCAGGCAAAAGGCTGGTCAGACTGATTGCCTCGCAAAACTCAGACAGGCCCTACAAGCATGTCGGACGGGTCCTATCGCAGGTTTTCTTGCATCCCTCAATAATTCCAGCCACTTCAACTGCCATCCGGCACGTCATCCATCCGCCTGCGATACTCACGGGTCCGCACGCCGCCTGCCGATGCCTGAACGCTTCGCCAGGGCCTTTCCGGAACGCTCATGTCCACACATAGCCTGCGCATCCTTCTGGTGGAAGATCACCCGTTTCAACTGATTGCCACCCAAGTGCTGCTCAACAATCATGGCTACTTCCTGCTGACTCCCGTGCTTACGGCTGCCGAGGCGATGGCCGCCATGCAACGCAGTGCCGAACCCTACGGGCTTGTGTTGTGCGACCAGTGCCTGCCGGACATGTCGGGCCTCGACCTGATCGACGAGGCATCCCGACACGGCTGGCTGCGCCAGGCCATTCTGCTCAGCGGCTTGCCGGATACACAGCTTGAAAACCTGCAGCAACTCGCCCTGCAGCGCGATCTCCCTCTGCTCGGTTGCCTGAGCAAACCCCTGCACGGACCCGACCTCAGCCGCCTGCTGGGGCACCTCGTTGACTGACATCGGCAACCCGGCTTTATGCGCTTTTGGATATCCCGGGTAAAAACCGGTACATACCTTAAACCGGCAAACCGTACCGATTACATTCGACGTTCAGACGCGTAGGAAATCATCAGTCAACATGAATGATGATTCCAGAAAGTAATAAACATTGGGTGCATCGCTCGCCAAACACACAATGAAATAAGCGTTAACGTTTAAACACACTTGTGTTCTACGTAGGCTTTTACGTACTCCGATACGCTAATTTTTGTAGGACTTTTCCTATATATGCCTGCCGAGCAAGTCTCTTTATGTGCCTGCCCGAACATCTGAGCTAAGGTGCGCGCTTTCTTCACTGCTTGTTATGGAATGGAATATGAACTCAGTTTTTATCATCGACGATCACCCGGTCATCCGGATGGCGGTAAGAATGCTTCTGGAGAACGAAAACTATGAGGTGGTCGGCGAAACCGATAACGGTGTCGACGCCATGCAAATGGTTCGTGAATGCATGCCCGACCTGATCATCCTCGATATCAGCATTCCCAAGCTCGACGGCCTTGAGGTGCTGGCTCGCTTCAATACGATGGGGCTGTCCTCCAAGATTCTGGTGCTGACGTCGCAAACTCCCAACCTGTTTGCCATTCGCTGCATGCAATCGGGTGCCTCGGGTTATGTGTGCAAGCAGGAAGACCTTAGCGAGCTGCTCAGTTCGGTGAAAGCGGTATTATCCGGCTACAATTACTTTCCCAGTCAGGCGTTGACGTGCGCAGTTCGTGAAGATGGACAGACCCACGAGCTGGAGCTGTTCAAGTTGGTCAATGACCGCGAACTGATGGTATTGCAGTTATTTGCCCAGGGCCGTTCCAACAAGGAAATAGCCAAGGGTATGTTTCTCAGTAACAAAACCGTCAGTACTTACAAAACGCGACTGATGCAAAAACTAAAAACAAGAACCTTGGTAGAACTTATCGAGATGGCAAAACGCAACGCGCTAGTGTGAGAAAACGGATGCCCAAGCGCTTCAGACAATTATTAATACTGGCTACAAGCCTGTGCATAGGCTGGGGTGCTGAGGCCGGTCTTCATGCGGCCGATCACTATACCCTGCTCGGTCGCTCGAGCCCGGCGCACATGGATGTGAAGCTGGACAGTCACCAGTGGCAGTGGGTGCGCGGTCAACGCGAACTGATTCTCGGCACCTCGAACCCCGATTACCCGCCCTTTGATATCACGATGTCGGGTAACGATTACGAAGGCATCACTGCCGATTATGCAGGGATCATTTCGGATGCGCTGGACCTGCCCGTCAGGGTTCAGCGTTTCGAAACCCGTGATGCGGCGATCAAGGCCCTTGCCGCAGGCCAGATCGATCTGCTGGGTACCGCAAACGGTTTTGAAGCCATCGATCGAAACATCAGGCTTTCGCAGCCCTACTCGGTGGATCAACCCGTTCTGGTCACCCGGGTCGGAGACACCCGCCCCCTGAACGAGGGCCTGAAAGGCATGCGGCTGAGCATGGTCTATCACTACCTGCCGCCTGCCGAGGTCGAAGCGTCCTATCCAGGCGCAACGCTGAAAACCTATCCCTCTTTTCAGAACGCCATCAACGCAGTCGCTTTCAATCAGGCGGACGTGTTTCTGGGCGATACGATTTCCACCCAATACATCATCAACAAGGGTTATCTGAACAACGTGCAGATGTCGAATTTCGGCCAGCACGAGCCCAACGGTTTCAGCTTCGCGGTCAGCAACGAAAACACGCAACTGCTGGGCATCATCAATCAGACGCTGAAAGCCATACCCGTCGATGAACGCATCAATATTTCCAGACGCTGGAGCACGGGCAGCGACCTGATGCTCACCGACCAGAAGCTGCAACTGACGCAACGCGAGGAACGCTGGATCGCGCAGCACCCGACCGTACGCGTGGTCGTCAACGAAGCGTATGCGCCGCTGACATTCTTCGATGCCAAGGGTAACTTTCGCGGCATCACCGCAGACTTGCTCGAACTGGTGCGTCTGCGTACCGGGCTTAGGTTCGACGTCAAACGCTCGCCCAGCCTGACCGACATGCTCAATCAGGTCAGCGAAGGCCAGGCCGACATGATCGGCGCGCTGGTGTCCAGTGATGCGCGTGAGGACCGCTTGAGCTTCACCCGCCCCTACATCGACAACTCGTTCGTGCTGGTCACCCACAAGGGCCAGGGTGCCCCCAGCTATCTGGAGCAGATGGACGGCAAGCGTCTGGCGATCACTCAGGGCAGCCCGGTGCTGGACTGGCTAAGCCGCAAATACCCCAGGGTCGTGCCGCTGGAGATCGACAATCCATTCCAGGCGCTGGACATGTTGTCGCTGGGCAGAGCGGAAGGTGCGGTCATCTCGCTGCTCAGCGCGGACTATTTCCTGTCTTCCGGCATCTTCGAGGAGCGTTTGCAGATGACCGCCACCGTCGGCGAGGATCCGGCGCTGATTTCGATGGCGACCTCACGCAATGCCATCGAGCTGAGTTCGATTCTCGACAAGGCGCTGGCGAGTATCGCGCCGCAGGATCTGGCAGCGATCAACAACCGATGGCGCGTCTACACCCCCTCACGCGCCAACTGGCATGACTATGAGCGGCTGATCTATCAGATTGTGGTGGGTGCAGGCCTGTTGCTGCTGGGCCTGCTGGCCTGCTGGCCTGGAATGCCTGGATGCGCCGGCAGATACGTCAGCGCGAGGCTGCGGAACGAGCGCTGGGCGATCAGTTCGAGTTCATGCGCGCGCTGGTCGAGGGTACACCGCATCCAATCTACGTACGGGATCGCGAAGGTATGCTGCGCATGTGCAATGACAGCTACCTCAGGGTTTTCTCCGCGCAAAGGGAGGACATCATCGGCAAGAGTGCTACCGAAGGGGTGCTGGGCAATGCCTTCGAAGCCCGGGAATATGCTGCCGACTATCAGCGGGTCATGGCCAGCAATACCGCACTGATCCTCGACCGCCCTCTGCGCATTGGCGATCGACAGTTGACCATCTACCACTGGATCCTGCCGTTTCGTGACTCTCTGGGCGAAGTGCAGGGCATTATCGGTGGCTGGATCGACATCAGCGAGCGTCGCCAGCTCATCGAGGACTTGCAGGCTGCCAAGGAGCAGGCCGACGCCGCCAGCCGGGCCAAGAGCACCTTCCTTGCCACCATGAGCCATGAAATCCGCACGCCCATGAATGCAGTGATCGGCATGCTGGAACTGGCGCTCAAACGTGCCGATCACGGCGAACTGGATCGCTCCGCCATCGAAGTCGCCTACAGTTCGGCCAACGACCTGCTCGACCTGATCGGCGATATCCTCGACATCGCCCGCATCGAATCCGGGCGGCTGTCACTCAACCCCGAGCGGGCGAATCTGCGTCGTCTGGTGGAATCGGTGCTCAGGGTATTCGACGGTCTGGCGCGGCAGAAGGACCTCGAGCTGGTACTGGAACTGGACAGCAGGATCAATGCCGACGTATTGATCGACCCGCTGCGCTTCAAACAGATACTGTCCAACCTGGTCAGCAATGCCATCAAGTTCACCCCGATGGGGCGGATCAAGGTCGTACTGCAGGCAGCCGAAAGTCCGGACCCGCAACTGCTGCATCTGCACATCACCGTTCAGGACAGCGGCATCGGCATCAGTGTCGAAGACCAGCAGCGCCTGTTTGAACCGTTCGCTCAGGCCGATAACACCGGACAAATGGCGCGTACCGGCGCCGGGCTCGGTCTGGTGATCTGCCGCAGCCTGTGCATGATGATGGGCGGCAATCTCTCGCTCGACAGCACACCGGGGCATGGTACCCGGATCAGCATGAACCTGGTGCTGACCACACTTGAAGCGCTGACCGGGCAGCCCGTCGTTGCGCAACCGGCAGCCGTCGTTCATCAGGCACTCAGAATCCTGATCGTCGACGATCATCCGGCCAATCGACTGCTGCTTTGCCAGCAGCTCGGCTTTCTAGGCCATCACTGCGAAATGGCCGAAAACGGCGCGCAAGGGCTCGAGCGCTGGAAGACCGATACCTTCGATCTGGTCGTCGCCGACTGGGATGCCCCGATAAATCCCCAATATCTTTTTTAAATCAAATAGTTACATAGAAAAAAGCTATATTTTTAACCGCTCTTTCCCACCTTTACTATCCCAATGAAATCAGATGTTTATGGTTGCGTTTTGGGGAAGATTTAGAAGTAAAGCACACGCAACTAGCCCTCCCCCGGCGTCCTGCCGACGAACACCACTCCCCAAATCTGAAAGACTCAACTACTGTATACACATACAGCATTTGAGAATACCCCGTCATGAACATCGACTACGCCGAAGACTGGCCGTTTTGCCCCACCGAGGAACAGATGCTCAAACAGCACGCGCATCTGGTGGTGGAAGAAAACAGACTGCTGCGCGACGAGGTCGACCGATATCGCAAGCACGTCACGAAACTCATCGACATGCACAACGATGCGGCGCTTGAGCGTGACAAGCTCAGGATCAAGCTGAGAGACGCGGACAACCGGATATCTGATCTGCTGCGCGAGGCTTGCGAATCTTGGAAACAGAGCAACTCTTTAGAGCAGGTCATAGAGCAACACCGCCTTTTGCTCCGGAACGCCAATGTCGATCCGGTAATGTGGGGGGGACGGTCGGATTCAGGTTCCCAGGGGTAGCGGCACTTGAGCACGCGCTGCATACTTCACCGCAAGGGGCGCACGGTCAGTCCGCCCTGACTACCCACAGCTGATCCAATCGAGTCGTGTAGCTCTGGCTCATCATGTCCCTGCGCATTGCCCAGTCTGGATCAGACGGTACGCTCCCGGCCCTCAATGTCCCCCTCCCCCAGCGAGCATTAATTTCGTCGAGCACGCCCATCACCTTTTCTGCCGCCGCTGGCTGCGACTCCGCAAACAGGTCATCCGTAAACTCGCCAGGTTGGCGAAGATCCAGCAGCAGCACTTCGGCCTTGCTGTACTTGTACCCTGGGCGGAAAAGTCGGTTGACCGCCTCAGTTGCACCCTTCGTCAGCAAGCGCACGTCATTGGTGGGATACGGCAGCTCGACCAGCGCACCATTCGCATATTTAGGTTCATCCGGGTTGAACATGCCTGTGCGGATACTGACGCGCATCTTCTTGCACAGTGAATTCTGGGCACGCAGTTTTTCAGCGGCGCGCTGCGTGTAGGTGGCCACCGCTTCCTTGATCGGCTCGATAGTGGTCAGGCGCTGCCCAAACATTCGACTGCTGCATATTTCCTGCTTGGGCGGATCAGCTTCGCTCATTTCCAAACACGACGTGCCGGCCAGCTCTCGCGCAGTCTTTTCAATGACGACACTGAACTTGGTACGTAGGGTACGCGCGTCAGCATTGGCCAAATCCATTGCGCTTCGGATGTTCATGGCCTCCAGATGCGCTTTCATCTTCTTTCCCACTCCCCACACCTCTGACACACACGTATTGCGCAGCACCCAGTTGCGCTTGTGCAGGTCGCAGATGTCAACGACTCCACCTGTTTGGGCCAGCAGTCTCTTCGCGGTGTGGTTCGCCAGCTTGGCAAGCGTCTTGGTAGGCCCAATGCCAACGCCAACGGGTATACCGGTGCATTTAAGGATTTTCGACCGGATTCGCCGGCCGAATTCGGTCATATCGCCCGGTATGCCCGTCAGATCGGCAAACGCCTCATCAATGCTATAAACCTCCGAGGCGGGCACCATCGACTCGATGATCGTCATGACCCGCTCACTCATGTCGCCATTTATGTGGAATGGAAAATCAACATGTAACAGATGGTCAACAGCACCTCGCAGACCATTGTCGAGCTGGATGGATAGTTACGCACCTTCTAGCTTATCCCGCAGAAACTCAATAACCCTCTGAGTTTTCGCTGGCAGAAGACGCGTTTCAGTCAGCGCGTAAACCGACACCGGCGATGCCTGCCATTGCGGTAAGACTTTGCGAAGTTTTCCGTCTGCAAGGTCCTGCGCTACGATGCCCCCAGGCAGCACTGCAATGCCAAGATCCAACGACGCCAACCGCCTGAGCATGCCTACGCTATTGAGTTCAAACCGCCCTCCCACATTGATATCCACACTCTCGGAATCGCGGGACAGCGTCCAACGGTCAGCACCTGCGCCGTGCATTCGCAGGCATTCATGGTTGACCAGGTCGGCAGGGTGCTCAAGCTCTCCAGAGACCTCCAGGTATCGCGGAGACGCGTACACCCCGCGTCGCAAACTAGTGAGCTTGCGAGCGATCAGGTTCGAGTTCGGTGGCTCCCCCATCCGAATCACCACATCCACTGGATCACTGATCAGATCAACCTGACGCGGGCTTAGATCGAACTCAAAACTGATGCCGGGATACAGCTGCGCAAACTCGGCAATCAACGGAGCTAGGTAAACCGTCGCGAAGTCGACCGGAAGCGAAGCGCGTAATAACCCGCTAGGCCGGGCCAGCATTTCCCCCAACTGTTCATGCGCCATACGGGCTTCATCGACGATTCGTTTGCAGCGCTCAAAGTACAACTGGCCCGCTTCGGTCGGCTCGATCTTGCGCGTCGTGCGGTGCAGCAGCCGCAAGCCAATCCCTTTCTCCAGCTCACTGATGCGACGCGACAACGTCGAGTTGGGTATCCCCAGCGTTTCTGCCGCACGCGTGAAACTGCGTGCCTTGACCACCTCGACAAACAGCGCCATGTCGTTGAGAAATTCCAAAACATTATCCCATTAATGGATTAGTAATTTCGATTTTACAGGATTTATCCCGACTCCGGATTGATCAATAATAGCCACATCTCTCCTGAGGAGCACCGAAATGAATTCTCTTTTTTCCGAAGTCCAGGTAGGCCGCTACACCCTGTCCAACCGTATGGTCATGGCGCCAATGACCCGTTCGCGCTCCGATGATGCTGGCGTGCCCAGCGAACTGGTTGCCACCTACTACGCACAGCGCGCCACTGCCGGGCTGATCATCAGTGAAGGCGTGTTTCCGGTTGCGCTGGGCAAAGGTTACGTCCGCACCCCGGGTATCGAAACCGCCGAACAAGTCGCGGCCTGGAAGAAAGTCACTGACGCCGTGCATGCTCGTGGTGGTCGCATCTTCATGCAACTGATGCATTGCGGCCGCGTCTCTCACCCTTCTTTGCTGCCCAAGGGCGCACAACCGCAAGCACCTTCTGCAATCAAGGCCGCCGGCCAGACCTACACCGCCACCGGCTTGCAGGATTTCGTGACACCGCACGCCCTGACCATCTCTGAAATCGGCGAGGTGATTGAAGGTTATCGTCAGTCCGCGCGCCGGGCCATCGAAGCGGGTTTCGACGGCGTGGAATTGCACGCCGCCTCGGGCTATCTGCCTGAGCAGTTTCTCTCCACCGGGAGCAACCAGCGCAACGACCAGTACGGTGGTTCGGTTGAGAACCGCACTCGCTTCGTACTGGAACTGCTCGCCGCAATGGTCAGTGAAGTGGGTGGCGACCGTGTCGGTATCAAGATCTCCCCGGAGATGAATTTCAACGACATCGTCGATGCCAAACCGCAGGAAACCTACATCTATCTAGTCAACCAGCTTCGCGACCTCAAGCTCGCTTACCTGCACGTTGCGCTGTTCGGGGCCGAGTTCGACTACCACGCTGCACTGCGCCCACTGTTCAACGGCAGCTACCTGATCGGCAGTGGCCAGACCAAAGACGGCGCAGCGTCGCTTATCACTAAAGGCAAAGCAGACGCCGCAGTGTTCGGCAGCGCCTTCCTGGCCAACCCTGATTTGCCTCAGCGGTTCCGCGACGACGCAGAGTTGAATGCGCCGGACAAAGACACCTTTTACGCCCCTGGCGCAGAAGGCTATATCGATTACCCAACCATGTCCCAAGGGGCCTGAGGAGCTTCGTCATGCAACCCACCGCACCTTTACAGCGCATGAACCACGGCAGCCAGTTTCGGGCGTTCAGCCTGCGCGGTGATCAGAATGCGAAACCCATCGACCCGTTTCTCGGCGTAGACCACGCCTGGATCAGCGGACCGACGTTCCCACCTCATCCTCATGCAGGTTTTTCAGCGGTCTCTTATCTGTTTCTGGATTCGGAAACAGGCATCGACAACCGGGACTCGCTGGGCAATCGCAACGTGATTCAACCGGGCGGTTTGCACTGGACGGCGGCGGGTGAAGGGATTGTTCATGAGGAGGTTCCAGCCCAGCCGGGCAAGACCGTTCACATGCTGCAAATTTTCATCAACCTGCCCGAAGACAAGCAGGCAGACGCACCCTTTGTCTTCAGTGTGGAGGCTCAGGATGTGCCCACCGTTTATTTGGCCGGCGCGAAAATTCGAGTCCCGTTGGGCAACTTCGAAGGGCTGGCTTCTCCGTTGCTACTGCCTACGGACGTAAGGCTTCTGGACATATCCCTAGAAGCCGCAAGCGAAGTGAAGATTCCGGTACCCGAAGGGCACGTTGCGTTCGTGATGCCCATCGACGGCGAGATTCACGTCGACGGCCAGGCCTTCGACCTGACTGATCCCAAGGCGCCGGTGAATCTTCCCCAGGGACAGGATCGGTTGGTAACTCTGCAAACGAAGAACGGAAATGCCAAGGCTGTGCTGTTTTCCGGCACTCCGTTGAATCAACCCGTGTATTGGCAAGGGCCAATGGCCCTCGCTTCTATGGACGCGCTGGCCGCAGCCGTCGATGGCTACCGGCGCGGTGAGTTCGGAACGCTG
Source organism: Pseudomonas sp. ICMP 10191 (assembly GCF_001467335.1). Taxonomy (NCBI): domain Bacteria; kingdom Pseudomonadati; phylum Pseudomonadota; class Gammaproteobacteria; order Pseudomonadales; family Pseudomonadaceae; genus Pseudomonas; species Pseudomonas sp. ICMP 10191. Next base: position 2,604 of record NZ_LKGW01000127.1, on the reverse strand, counting down.
CAAGCTCGTTAAACGATTTATACATCCAAAAAAAACGGGGTAAGTACCCCATCGTAGTTACCAGGAGAATCACCATGTCATTCGAAAACTTCAATGCTGATAATGCCGCCCTGCTGCTGATTGACCATCAGGTCGGGACCATGGGCTGGGCTAAATCCATGCCGTTCGAAGAACTGAAGCGCAACGCCCTGATGCTGGCCAAAGCAGCCCGTATTCTGAAACTTCCCGTGGTACTGACTTCCAGCATGGAAGAGTACGCCCAAGGCCCGCTGTTGAGCGAACTGGAAGAGATCCTTCCAACCGAGTTTGCCGGTCGCATCAGGCGTATGGGCATCGTTAACGCCATGGACGATGAGAACTTCGCCGCAGCCGTGAAAGCAACAGGCCGCAAGAAACTGATCATTGCCGGTGTAACCAATGATGTGTGCACCGTCTACCCTGCGCTCTCGCTGGTTCGTGAAGGCTATGAAGTCCAGGTCGTCGCAGATGGCGGTGCTTCGCCTACCGCCATGGCCGATGACATTGCTTTGCGCCGTATGGACAAAGCCGGTGTGACGCTGACCACCACCAACCAGTTGATCGCTGAACTGGCTGGCAGTTGGGCAACACCAGAAGGCGGAGAGCTGGTGCAAGTACTTATGGAAGCCTTTGGCGAATAAGAACGTATCCTGCGGCCCGGAATACTACATACAGGGTGTCCGGGCCTTTCTAGACTGCAAGACACCGTGCTCGTGCCCTTAGGGTAGTCAGTACTGACAGTCCACTTCGGGTCGACTCCAAGCCTCTCCTCTCAAGCAACAGATTCTAGGCATGTCACATTCTACGGCCGCCCTTTTTTCGCATCGATTTCACTTGGCGTCCGGCCATCTAAAGCTGGTACGTCATCCAGCTTTCGAATAAGTCCATCAAGTTTTTCCAAATCACCTTCCACAATTGCCCGCTCATCAGCCGTCAATGGCACTGCCTCCAGATAACGCCCAATAGACGTTTTACTTTCCAAGGCCTGCGCACGCGCGCTGGCTTTCGGTAGGTTGAAATCACAGCCGGCACAAGCCATGCGATGTGGGCAGCTGCTCCAGAATGGGTTCGAGCAGTACGAGTCTCCGAGGTCATAGAACGTATACGGATCTTCCGAATGACGAGCAATCACGTCATGGTCAATGAGTACAGAGACCATATGGGACATCTGGTCTGCTTTGACAAAAGCTGCCGCTAGCTTGGTGGGACGAATACGAATGTAATGCAGTGTCGAGCTCGGCGAGCTATGCCCCGACCATTGCATCAGTTCAATCAACGACATGCCTTGTGGAACGCTGGCCAATGCAGTTACCGCAGATGCCCGACCACGATGGCTGGTAATACGACCCCGACTGTCGTCTAGCGGGACACCTGCCTTGGCACATAGCATCGGGATAATCGTACGGTTGATGACTCCCGCGCCCATGCGCTTGCCCCGAAACTGAAACAGGTAACTGACCTTCTCCCCGGATCGTTCATCCACAAGTGGTGCCTGGTTCACCGGTCTTTCTTGAAGCCAGGCGTCGATTCGCTCTTTAACCACCGCCGCCACGGGTTTGACAAAAGCCTTGAATGTCTTGCTGGCTGGAATATCGAGGTAGCATAAGGTCTCTGGTGGAATTGTGGTTCCGTCTTCGTGTACCACCTCATGGGGCTGGGCATGCGCACACCCCACGGACAACCGCATAATTTCATTACTGCGTAGCCCGGTGTGTGTCCACACAACAGCCGCCGCCTGAACCATCGCCAAGGGGTAGTGAATTTCCGAGAGCAAATCCTTACGCTCCAGGTTTAGGCTCGCCCAGACCAGCTTGAGCCAGCTGGAGTCGTCGATAACGCGTGGATTGATACCCGAGTTGAACGCCACAGTACGGGGTGTGGCCAGGTGATGTCGGGGGCTGAACTTTAGACGTCCCCAGCCCCACAGTTCAAAGTCGATGAAAAAACGGCGTAAGGCATGCAGAAACGCTCGTTTTGAGTTCGGTGCAATCGGTTGACCAAGCCCTTTCAATTTCGTACCGAGCGCTGACTCCAAAGCCCACTCACCAACGGTCATACGGTCAATCGCCGCGATGACGGCCGCGCAGGTTGATGTGTTCCAATCGACGGGGGAGCTCACCCACGGCTGCTCGCGCGCCAACCAGATGCCGGTTCTCAACATGAAGCTGTAGTTACTTTCCCGTGTACGGGGACGTAAGGCTGAGGTGTCTCGCCAGCGGCGACACCAACTGACCCAGACAGGGTCAATACCCTCGATACTCTTTTCACGCCAGTCAGCACAGCCACGCTTGCGTAACGGTTTATCCAGAATACCCAGCGCAGCTAGACCATGGGAGACTTTGCCAACCAGCCTGGCAATGCCCACGCTTCGATGGCCTTGGCCTTTAATCAAAAGCCCTTCCGTGAAAGTTTCAAGCCGAGGGTCACCGTTTTCCAACATCAATACCCCCAGCACGCCACTCAGGAATTTTTCAAGGTGACGCGCTGTGTAGCCCAGTGATTTCAAAACCGTGCTTAAGGAGACGCTGAAAAATTAACCCGTTCGCACCGTCTTCATTTCCAAGCCGGTTTTTTTCAACCTGCCGG
>NZ_LKGW01000126.1:0-35091 GCF_001467335.1 Pseudomonas sp. ICMP 10191 | reverse complement strand
CCGGCAGGTTGAAAAAAACCGGCTTGGAAATGAAGACGGTGCGAACGGGTTAATTTTTCAGCGTCTCCCTAAAGACCAACGCGCACCTGAGACAAACTCGGGACGACTTACCATTGGTGTAGAACCTAAATATGGAGCGCAGTTGGCCCTCGCAATGGCAACCCTGATGGACAAGCACAAATCTGTGACACAAGGTAAAGTCGTCGGTCCGGCAAAATATGGCCAGCAAACTGACTCTGCCATTCTTTACATAAATGGTGATCTTGCAAAAGCAGTAAAACTGGGCGAAAAGCTGAAAAAGCTGAGCGGTATCCCTCCTGGAGGATTCGTCGAACATACACCGCTAAGCATGCAGTCGACGGGTCTCGGTCTTTCTTATGCCGAGTCGGTTGAAGGGCAGCCTTCCAGCCACGGACAGGCGAGAACACACGTTATCATGGATGCCTTGAAAGGCCAGGGCCCCATGGAGAACAGACTCAAAATGGCGCTGGCAGAAAGAGGCTATGACCCGGAAAATCCGGCGCTCAGGGCGCGAAACTGAAATCGGGGCTAAATAGCTGACACACTCACTGCCCTTATGACCTGTGTGGTCCTGAGATAGATTTATACCTGTTTCACACTTAAAACGCTCGATGCACCGCATCGGGCGTTTTCTATTTCAGGGGTGTTTAGCAGTTCATTAAAAGCCGGAACAGTACTGAGCGCCGCAGCCTGAATGCTGAATCAGCATCTGATCGTTTTTTTGCTCTCCAACCGCTTTCTCCGGAGCCTTTATCACCGACTGGGTAGAGGGCTATGAGTGGTCTTGTGATAAGCCCGTTGGCGAGGAACCTGCTCGCGCGCATCACGAATGAGGATAAACAGACGGTCTCTGCCTACGCACGACAACGCAGGAGCAATCAATATGAAAAAGCCCGCTCACCGCGGGCTTTTGAATTATTTTTGAGTAGGTGCCTGATGGGTCCGAACGCGACACTGGATAAACTTGCCAACCGCTGCCTATGGGCAACGTGTTCCTCGACCTCGGCATCAACATGCCAATACTTTCCTGGCAAGTAAAAAACCCTAGGATTGAAGACGGGCGGAACAACACAAGCACCTCATACACAGCACAAGAGGAAGAGGCTTGAAAAAGAGTTCAACCTCTTCCCTGCTATCAATGCGCCCTGTCAATCCCGAACTGATCCAGCACCGGGTCAACGTTATGATCAAACGCCTTCTGTGCCTTGTGCTTTTTGACTGCGTCGATAATCGCCGAAATACCAAAACCCAGAGCCATGGCGCCGTCGATGGCCCAGCCGATCACCGGGATTGCAGCGCCCAGCGCTGCGCCTGCGGCAAGTCCTGTGGCTTCACCGGCAACCAGACCGACAGCGCGGCCGATCATCTGCCCGCCCAGACGACCAAGGCCGGCAGACGCCTCGCGACCCATCATTTTCGCGCCGGTGTCTATGCCGCCCTTGATTGCCTCCGCACCCAACCTGGAGCTGTCGATGATGCTCTGAGCCGCGCCCAGCTTGTCGCCGCTGGCGAGCCTGTCAGACACTGACGCGAAGCCCATGACCGAATTGAATGCCTTGCCTCCGATACCTTGCTCGGCGAGCTGCTCGGCCAGCGAAGGGCCACCCTCTTCATCGGTCTTGCCCTCCAGCAACTTGCGGCCTTTTTTGGAGTTCTGCAGTTCGGACAAGGTGCTGGCCGTGTAGCTCTCACGCTCACCATTAACGAAATCAGCGGGCAGCACGCTTTCATACGCCGCTTTCTGGTTATCTGCGGTTTGCAGAGACTCACCGGCGTCAGACTTTTTCTGGCCAAGCAGTTGTTTCAGAGCGCCCCCCTCGCTGAAGTTGCGAACGTAGGAATCGGCAATCTTCGTTTGCACTTCATCAGGCTGGTTGTTGAATACTTGCTGGGCAGTGGGCACCTGGGCATCGGGAAACAGGTCTTTTTGCAGTTGCAGTTGAGCCGACAGGCCGGTGATGGCGCCGCTGTAATCGGGGTCGGGGTTGTGTTTGTCGACGGCCTTGTCTGCGGTTGCCAGGTCGGTTTGCAAGGCCTTTCCGCTGTTGACGTTTTGAACCTGCTCAGTCACGGCCTTTTGCAGCGCCGAATCGCTGCTGACCAAGCTGCGCTCCTGTTCGGGAATGCTTTTGTTGAGGTACTCCTGAACGTCGGGATCGGCTTGCAACTGAGCGATTCGCTCGTTAAGGCCCGCCTCGGTCTTCTCGGTATTGCGCAAATCCCGCCCGGCTATCACGCTCTGCTGAGTCTGCTGCAACTTGATCATCACAGCGGCCTTCTGCGCGCCGGTGTAAGCCTTGGGCTTCTCGAAAACCTGGGCGTTGAGTTTGCTGATATCGATACCGGCTACCGAATTCAACGTCGCGGCGTCGCTGAGCATGCTGGCGAACTGGCCACCATTTTTGGGAGCGCTCTTTCTGATCCACTCGCTCATATTGGACGCATCGAACACCTGGTCGGGACTATGCGCAGCCTTCTTGCGCCCGGTCAGACCGGCTTCATCCACCTGGCTGAGGAAGCCCGCCTGCGACCACATGTTGGACGACTGTTTGAGCGTACCTGACAACCCGGGGTTACTTTTAATCAGCGCTTTCAGACCCTCGGCGCTGACATTGCCATCGACATCGGTCTTGTCCGCCGCCCCGACTGCATGATGAGGGTCGGCAGCCGTGGCCAACGGCATATTGGCGCGCATCACCGCTGCGCTGCGCACCATTTCAAGGGATTGAGGATCGGCGCCGGGGTTGTCTTCCATGTACTTGGCCACGTCTTTGTCGGCATTGTCGGCCGCCTTCTCCATGTTTTTGGCGAACGCCTTGAGGTCTTTGTTGGTGATTTTGCCATCTGCATTACCGCCGTCCTTGCCGACGTCGACCGCCGTCTTCAACGCAGGATTGGCATTGATGAACGCCATCGCCTTTTCGGCGTTGGGGCCATTCTCTCTGGCCATCCAGGCTGCGGCGATGGGCCGGTTGAGTTCTTTGGCGGCCTGCTCGCGCTCTTCGGGCGGCAGGTTGGCAACCATCGGTTCCCAGCGCTTGAGCGCCTCGGGCGAAGAGTATTCGGAGTTATCGAGAAACGCTGCATCGGTCGCGCTCGGTGCATTCGCCGGGTTGGAGGCCGCCGTGGGTGACGCGCTCGCGGTTGACGAGACCGACGTCATCGGGGACACCTGATCACTGTCCTGATCGACGCTTGAGGTACTTTCGCTACTGCTGCTGCGAGTCAGCAGACTCATCAGCGATGAGCCGCTTTGCTCGGTTCCCGAAAAGGACGATGGGCTGTCGTTGGCCTGGCCGAACTGTACAAAAGCCTGACCACCACCTGCGCCGCTCTGCGTGAGCGAGGCTTTGGCCAATGGCGTCTCAGCAGCCAGTTCGCCAGAGGTGGGTTGATTCACGATGCTGCCGAGGGCAGGACTGGGAGAACTGGATATACGCATGGTTGCCATCCAAGTGGTGAGGGATGGCAACTGTGTGGTTTTGCGTGCGAGTTGGTTCCAGACAGATAACCACTCAGGCAAACGGGTCTATCTGTTGCTTGAGCTGCACCCGTGCCCGGGACAACCGTGAGCGGACGGTGCCGATCGGGACACCCAGCGTGTTGGCGGTTTCCTGATAATTGCCGTCCATTTCCAGCGAAACTTCCAGGACCTTCTGCATGTTCGTCGGCAAGCAATCGATGGCCTCTATGACACGTGCCAACTGCCGGTGCCCGTCTACCTGATGAGTAATATCGCCGTGCCATTCCAGATCGGTATGGACGTCGTCTTCCCAGCTTTCCTGATAAGGCTGGCGATACATTTTGCGGAAGTGGTTGCGGATCAGATTCAGTGCAATGCCACACAACCAGGTTTGCGGTTTGCTGGCGTGCTGAAACTTGTGCTCATTGCGTAACGCTTCGAGAAACACACACTGCAGGATGTCATCCACATCATCGGCGTTCTTTACCCGCTTCTGAATGAACGCCCTGAGCATCTGGATCTGATCGGCCGTCAATTGACGAATACCAGCGGACGAGGATGGTTTGCGTGGTTCGGTTACATCAAGGATCACAAGATTCGGGAGCATGGGCTTGCCTCATTTGATGGAGTGCAAGCCCTATAGCGATAACCATGCCAGCCAAAAAATATTTATAAGCATCTGTTTTATAAGACTATTTTAAAATTTGAAATTCTTTGAAATACATTTTTTTGCGCAACACGGTTTTTGGCTCTGCAGCTTTTGGCACAAACGCATAAGCCTTCGGCACCATGGAACCGAACCGCGTCAATGACCCACTCAGCGGTCATGACCAGGCCCAGAATCGTCCTATGAAAATCGTCGCCCCGCCTACATTACCCATTCGTCCGGTAGCGCCAATCCGCGCCATCACACCGGCTGCGCGAGCGATTCCCGGCAGCGGGTTGCCTGATGAAAAAGGCACCTCGTCACTGCAGGTCTCGCGCTTCGCCGCAGCGCTGGTGCAGCACAGCCGGATACTGCGTGAGCGAGAGCTGATCGCGAGCAGGAACGCGTTGCAGTCGCGGGCCGTCAAACTGGGCGAGCTTTATCAGTTGCTGATGAGCACCAGCGACACCGGGCTGGATAACGCCGCCAGACTGCTGCGCAAAAAACTGCTGCAGGACAACGACGCCGATCTGGAACAGGTTCTGGAATTCGCTGACGGCGACGCTGCCAAGGCTCACGTGGTGTTGCAGGCAGCGCGCAAACAGGCAGAAGACGATGGGGCTGAAGAAGAATATGCAGCGCTGACCCAGACGCTTAAACATCTGCGCCGCCGATTCGGTCCGCGCGCCCGCGCCGGTATCAATACCGCAAGAGCCTTCGGGCGCCAGAACATCGATAACAAGCGCCGCACTGCCTTGCGCAATCTGTATGGCGTAGCGGTGTCGGGACAACCCAACGTCACGGGCTTGATCGAAGCCCTGATCGGCGAGCAACAGGAACCCGGCGAGTTCGACCTGAACCTGCGCGACATGCGTAGAGCCATTGCCGACGATCTTTCAGCGATTACCCCGTCGGCTTCCCATGAACAACTGCGCACGCTGATGCATGGCCTGACCACCGCGCGCCATGTCACGACGTTGCTGCGCGGTTGCGAACACCTGCTGGGACGCATGCGCAAAAAGAATCCCAAACTGACCGTGGACCCTCCGGCCTTCCTCAAGCACATGCTGACCCTGACGGCCAATGGCATGAACGTGAATCAGACCTTGCAGCTGACCCAGCACATCGGGGGCAACAAACTCGAACACCAGTTGGCGTTTCTCAATGGCCTGCGGCCGATGCTGATGCAACTGCCGATCCTGCTCTGGCGGGACCTGAAAAGCCGTCAGGCCGCGCTGAATAATCTACTCACGCTGATGGCCGAGCTTACGCATAAGGAACAGAAGCAACTATACGAGGGGCTTGCCTGATGAACCGGGTCATCAACTTTCTGAACATGGTCGCGCTGTCGGCCATGCGCCGCTCGGAACTGGTCGGTGCGTTTTTTGTGATCGCCATCGTGTTCATGATGATCACGCCGCTGCCCACCGGGTTGATCGACGTGCTGATCGCCGTGAACATCTGTATTTCCTGCCTGCTGATCATGCTGGCGATGCACCTGCCAAGGCCACTGGCGTTCTCGACCTTCCCTGCCGTGCTGCTGCTGACCACGATGTTTCGTCTGGCCCTGTCGGTTTCCACCACGCGGTTGATTCTGCTCAACCAAGACGCCGGACACATCGTCGAGGCGTTCGGGCAGTTCGTGGTGGGCGGCAATCTGGCGGTGGGTCTGGTGATCTTCCTGATCCTGACGGTGGTCAACTTTCTAGTGATTACCAAAGGCTCGGAACGGGTCGCCGAAGTCGGTGCGCGTTTTACCCTGGACGCGATGCCCGGCAAGCAGATGTCCATCGACAGTGACCTGCGTGCCAACCTGATCACCGTCCACGAGGCCCGCAAACGACGCGCTGAACTGAACAAGGAAAGCCAGTTGTTCGGTGCGATGGATGGCGCCATGAAGTTCGTCAACGGCGATGCGATCGCCAGCCTGATCATCGTTGCCATCAACATGATCGGCGGCATTTCCATCGGCGTGCTGCAACACAACATGGCGGCAGGCGACGCCTTGCAGCTGTATACCGTACTGACCATCGGTGACGGCCTGATCGCGCAGATTCCTGCGCTGCTGATTTCCGTGACCAGCGGCATGATCATCACCCGCGTGCCCAATACCGAGGCGGGTGTGGAAGCCAACATTGGCCGCGAGATCGCCGAGCAGATCACCAGCCAGCCCAAGGCCTGGATCATCGCCTCGGTGGCCATGCTCGGCTTCGCGGCCCTGCCGGGAATGCCGACCGGTGTTTTCATTACCATCGCGATCATCTGCGGTGCCGGTGGACTGCTGCAGTTGCAACGGGCAAAACCCAAGGCCGATGAGCAACGTACAGCCGCTGTGGCGCCAGAAATGAACGGCAAGGAAGACCTGCGTACCTTTTCGCCCAGCCGCCAGTTTGTGCTGCAATTCCACCCCGGTCAGGACAGCGCACAGATCGAAGCGCTGGTCAGCGAAATACGCAAGCGCCGCAACCGTCTGGTGGTGCAGTACGGCCTGACCCTGCCTTCGTTCATCATCGAGCATGTCGATGACATTGCCCCGGACGAGTTTCGCTTCACCGTCTATGACGTACCGATGCTCAAGGCCACCTTCACGCAGAGCCATGTCGCCGTGGAAGCGCGCCAGCTGGAAGGCGAAAACCTTCCAGCGGCCATCCCGGGCAATACCGACCGCCAGGAAGATCAATGGGTCTGGCTGCCTGCCGAGCAGTCTGGCGAATTGAACCCGGTCAGTTCCACGACGCTGATCATCGAACGCATGGAGCGTGCATTGCAGTCCTGCGCGCCGCAGTTCATCGGCTTGCAGGAAACCAAAGCGATCCTCAGCTGGCTGGAGTCCGAGCAACCGGAACTCGCTCAGGAAATGCAGCGGGTCCTCACCCTGACGCGCTTCTCGGCCGTCCTGCAACGCCTGGCCTCGGAGTGTGTGCCGCTGAGGGCGATCCGGGTCATTGCCGAAACCCTGATCGAGCACTGCCAGCATGAACGCGATACCAATGTGCTGACCGACTATGTGCGCATAGCGCTCAAGTCGCAGATCTACCACCAGTACTGCGGTGCCGAAGGCCTGCAAGTGTGGCTGCTCACGCCGGAAAGCGAGGGGTTGTTGCGCGATGGCCTGCGCCAGACGCAAACCGAAACATTCTTCGCGCTGAGCAACGAGACCAGCCAGATGCTCGTGCAACAGCTGCACATTGCCTTCCCGGTACGAGCTCCCGAACAGGCGGTTCTGCTGGTGGCACAGGATCTGCGCAGCCCTCTGCGTACCTTGTTGAGGGAGGAGTTCTACCATGTACCCGTACTATCTTTTGCGGAAATCAGCAACGCGGCCAAGGTCAAGGTCATGGGTCGATTCGACCTTGAAGACGATCTCGAGCCGCTGGACAACGAGCACGCTGCCTGAGCCTGCAAGGCCTGAATGCACGGAGACTTTCAGATGTTTGAATTACGCGTACTGAATGGCCAGCACCAAGGCGCGGCATTACCGCTGATCGGTGAGCAATGGTCGATTGGCTCTGCCGGGCAACACGATCTGGCGCTGGACGATGCGGGCGTGGAAAGCCTGCATTGCCGCCTGCAACGTGTCGACGACAACTGGACACTGAACGCTGAACAAGGCGCGATCTGCGACGAACAGGGCAATGCCCGGCCGAGCATCGACCTGACGCTCAATAACGCTTTCATGCTGGGTTCGGTGTGGCTGTGCGTTTCGCCTGCGGGCGATGAGTGGCCCTCGGTGCCCGCCGTGCTTCCCAAACAGCCCGAGGCCGAATCCGGGCCGGCACACAACGATGTGCCGCTGGAGAAGGTCAAGTCCCGCTCACAATTTCTCAACCGCACCACGGGCATCATCGCCGGGCTGCTGGTGGGCGTCATCGGCAGTGCCTGGAGCCTGACCCGCCCGCCTGCTATTGCGATGGATCAGAGCCCGGCACACCTGGCTGCCGCCACGACAGAGGCCTTGCCCGATACGCCCAAGGCACCAGCCAGGGCTGCAAACCCTGTGACCGACAAACGCATACGCCTGAGCAACGCGGATGCCGTCCGCCATCAGTTGAGCACCATGCTCAGCGACCGCCTGCTGACTGACATCAGCGTGGAAGAGACGCCCGACGGTCTGATCCTCAACGGCGATCTGAAAGAAGAATCGCTGCTGGTCTACCAGCGCATGCTTCAGCGCTTCAAGGCGCTGTATGACTCGCCGGTAACCGTCCTGGACAACGTGGGCAGCAATCGCAACACCCTGCCCTTTGTGGTGGTTCAGATCATGACCGGGCCGCATGCGCATCTGGTGACTGCCGACGGTCGACGTGTTTACGTAGGTGACGAAGTGGATGGCCTGCGCCTCACCCGAATCGATAATCAGCGTCTGCAATTCGACGGTAATCGCCATATCGAGGTGAACTGGTGAATGCAGCACTGAACCTGTGGAAAGACGCGCATGCCAAGCGTTTGAGCCAGTATTGCGCGGTGCGCGTCATTGGCCGGGTCAGCGCCGTGCGCGGGATTCTGCTGGAGTGCAGGATTCCATCGGCCAAGGTCGGCGATCTCTGTGAAGTGAGCAAAGCCGATGGCTCGTTGCTGCTGGCCGAAATCGTCGGTTTCACCCAGGAATGCACGCTGCTCAGTGCCTTGGGCCCACCCGACGGTATTCAGGTGGGCGCGCCGATCCGACCGCTGGGCGTGGCACACCGGATCGGCGTCGATGACAGCCTGCTCGGCTGTGTACTGGACGGTTTCGGGCGGCCGCTGATGGGCGATTGCCTCGGCGCGTTCGCCGGCCCCGAAGACCGCCGCACGACTCTGCCGGTGATCGCCGACGCCCTGCCGCCGACCCAGCGACCGCGCATCACCCGGGCCTTGCCCACCGGGATACGCGCCATCGACAGTGCGATTCTGCTCGGTGAGGGCCAGCGTGTCGGGCTATTCGCCGGTGCGGGCTGCGGCAAGACCACACTGATGGCCGAACTGGCGCGCAACATGGATTGTGACGTCATCGTTTTTGGCCTGATCGGCGAACGGGGTCGCGAGTTGCGCGAGTTTCTCGATCACGAACTGGACGAAACCCTGCGCCGCCGCTCGGTGCTGGTCTGTGCAACTTCCGATCGTTCCAGTATGGAGCGCGCCCGCGCTGCGTTCACTGCCACCGCCATCGCCGAAGCCTTTCGCGCCCGTGGCCAGAAAGTGCTGTTGCTGCTCGACTCCCTGACCCGCTTCGCCCGCGCGCAACGGGAAATCGGTATTGCCTCGGGCGAACCACTGGGGCGCGGCGGTCTGCCGCCCTCGGTGTACACCCTGCTGCCACGGCTGGTGGAGCGCGCCGGGATGAGCGAGAACGGTTCGATCACCGCGCTTTATACGGTGCTGATCGAACAGGACTCTATGAACGATCCGGTCGCCGACGAAGTGCGCTCATTGCTCGACGGACACATCGTACTGTCGCGCAAGCTGGCCGAGCGCGGGCACTACCCGGCTATCGATGTGTCGGCCAGCATCAGCCGGATTCTGAGCAACGTCACCGGTCGTGAACATCAACGGGCGAACAATCGCCTGCGCCAGTTACTGGCCGCCTACAAACAAGTGGAAATGCTCCTGCGTCTGGGTGAATACCAGGCCGGGGCCGACCCGGTCACCGACTGTGCCGTGCAACTGAACGAAGCCATAAACGCGTTCCTGCGCCAGGACCTGCGTGAGCCCGTGCCGTTGCAGGAAACCCTGGACAGGCTACTGCAACTCACCTCTCAACTGCCGGAGTAGCCATGGACGAACCACTGGAAGACGACCCGCAACAGGTTGCTCTGCATCAGGTGATCGGTCTGCTCACGCCACTGCGTCAACATCGTCAGGCCAGTGCCGAGCGGGCTCATCGCCAGGCGCAGTTGGAACTGAAATCGATGCTCGACCACTTAGCAGAGACCAGGGCGTCGCTGAATCAGGAACGCGAAAACCACAAGCGCCGCCGAGAGAGTCTGTCCCATGCGCATTTGCAAAGAACTCTCAGCCTGACTGATGTGGACGGCTGGCACGAAAAGGAAAGAACCATGCTCGACCGCCTGGCTTACATCCGCCAGGAGGTGCAGCAACAGCAAATGCGAGTAGCTGAACAACAGGCGTTGCTTGAACAGAAACGGCTGCAAGCCAAGGCGTCTCAGCGCGCGGTCGAGAAACTCGCCTGCATGGAGGAGACGCTCAACGAAGAAGGTTAAGTGACGATGACCGCACCGATCAAAACCCCCGCCAAAGCGCCACCCGCGCCGAGTACGCCGCCAGCCGCCTCGCGCCCCCTGCCTTCGCGGCGTCAGCCCGCCAGGTTCGATGACCAGCCGCCGGCCTTTACCGGGACGCCAAGGGGCGATGTGCAGAAGGTTCGTTTCGCGCTGAACCGTTCAGTGACCGACAGCCCGATGAGCGCCGACGGCATGTTCTTCTCGCAACTGCTGATACCGCAGGTAGGCGAAGAGCCGGATCAGCAGGGCTTCGGAGGCAGCGGTGTGGCCTTCTCCGCACAGTCCGAAAACGTACCGACGCAGTTGATCGACGAGCTGGCTCAGCGCTTGCCCGATCAGCCGGACGGTCCGCTGGCATTCAGCCTGCTCATGCCCAATCTGGGGAGCGTGCGGGTCAACGCCAGCAAATCCGAAAACCGCTGGAATATTCAACTGGGGTTTGGTCGGCGTGACGTTCTCAAGCGCTTGCAGGGCCAGGCCGGCGCATGCCGGGAATCGCTGGCACAGGCGCTCGGTCAGGACGTCGAGCTGGACATGCATGAAGACTTCACAGCATGAGCGCCCTGCGTCTGCGCAAGGTCGACGCTCTGCTGGCCCAAGCCACACGCGAACTCGGTGCCGGACGGCGCCTGGGCTTCAGCAGCCGCGGTCAGCACGCCGAACTGAGCCTGCTACCGCTGCTGGAAGACGCGCGGATACCGGCAGACGGTGTCTGGTTGAATACGGCGGTCGGCCCCTTGTTGCTGAGCGATGCCGAAGCGTTGCTCAGCCTGCTGGGCGAAGTGCCCTTCACGCTTGGCGGCGAGCACCAGGGCTGGTACTGGCAGTTGTTCAACCAGCGCCTGAGCCCGGTGGTCGCCGACCTGCTGGCGCCTGTTGCGCCGTTTTCCGACACCCCGACCGAGCTGGCCATCGGCTGCCGCGTTCACGTGAGGCTGGGCAGCGAGCGACTGGATACCCGCCTGCACGCCGCACCCGCCACCCTGCTCAGGCTTCTGGGTTCGGCTGACTGGCAGGTCTTGAATCGTAACCTGGACGAATTCTGGTCGGTGTCGACACCGCTGATCGTCGGCGAACTGTCACTGACCCGGGAACAAATCGCCTCGCTACGCCCCGGTGACGTGGTGCTGCCCGCCCGCTGCCGCTTCGACAGCGCCGGACAAGGGTCCGTGACACTCGCTGGACGTCAATGGGCGGCCCGCACCGACCAACAGGCACAGCATCTTTTTCTGCAGCTCAGTCATGAGGAGCACAGTCACCATGAGTACTGAAGATCTGTATCAGGACGACGTCGAGATGCTCGACGACTATGAAGAACCGGTGCCTGAACAGGCTGATCAGCAACAGCGTGACGACGAATACGCCGAGCACGCATTCGGCTACGCGGAGCATGAAGAGCAGTCGGGAGACCACAATGAATCGCCGATGCTCGATTCACTGGAGCTGGACCTGACCTTGCGCTGCGGCGAGCTCAGATTGACCCTTGCCGAACTGCGTCGACTGGACACCGGAAGCATTCTTGAAGTCAGCGGCATCGCGCCAGGGCACGCCACGCTGTGCCACGGTGAGCAGGTGGTTGCCGAAGGCGAACTGGTCGACGTCGAAGGCCGCCTCGGTTTGCAGATTACCCGGCTGGTGGCGCGCTCATGATCATGGAGGGCGTCAACCCGATCATGCTGGCGCTGTTTCTCGGCTCGCTGTCGCTGATCCCGTTCCTGTTGATCGTCTGCACCGCCTTTCTGAAGATCGCCATGACGCTGCTGATCACCCGCAACGCGATCGGCGTTCAGCAAGTACCGCCGAACATGGCGTTGTATGGCATCGCCCTGGCCGCGACGATGTTCGTCATGGCCCCGGTGGCGCACGACATACAACAGCGGGTCCATGAACACCCGCTGGAACTGAGCAACGCCGACAAACTGCAGAGCAGCCTCAAAGTGGTCATCGAGCCGCTGCAACGCTTCATGACACGCAACACCGACCCTGACGTCGTCGCCCACCTGCTGGAAAATACCCAGCGCATGTGGCCCAAGGAAATGGCCGATCAGGCCAACAAAAACGATCTTCTGCTGGCGATCCCGGCCTTTGTGCTGTCGGAACTGCAGGCCGGTTTCGAGATCGGTTTTCTGATCTATATCCCCTTCATCGTCATTGACCTGATTGTCTCCAACCTGTTGCTGGCACTGGGCATGCAGATGGTCTCGCCGATGACACTGTCGCTGCCGCTCAAACTGCTGCTGTTCGTGCTTGTATCGGGCTGGTCGCGTCTGCTCGACAGCCTGTTCTATTCCTATATGTGAGGCGGTCATGGAAGCGTTGGCGTTGTTCAAGCAAGGCATGTTTCTGGTCGTCATCCTGACCGCCCCGCCGCTGGCCGTTGCGGTGCTGGTGGGTGTGGTCACCTCGCTGCTGCAGGCACTCATGCAGATTCAGGATCAGACATTGCCCTTCGGCATCAAACTGGGGGCCGTCGGACTGACCCTGGCCATGACCGGCCGCTGGATCGGCGTCGAGCTGATCCAGTTCATCAATATGGCCTTCGACCTGATTGCCCGCTCCGGGGTCAGTCACTAAATGCCCTTCGACGCGCACAGCGCCTTTCAATTCATGCTGGGCATGGGACTGGCAATGGCGCGGCTGATGCCCTGCATGCTGCTGGTGCCAGCCTTCTGCTTCAAATACCTCAAAGGCCCGTTGCGTTATGCCGTCGTGGCGGTGATGGCGATGATCCCGGCACCGGCCATCACCCGGGCTCTGGAGTCCCTCGACGACAACTGGTTCGCAATCGGCGGCCTGCTGATCAAGGAAGCGGTACTCGGCACCCTACTGGGGCTTTTGCTGTATGCGCCGTTCTGGATGTTCGCCTCGGTCGGCGCACTGCTCGACAGCCAGCGCGGTGCGCTCAGCGGCGGCCAGTTGAACCCGGCGCTGGGCCCTGACGCCACGCCACTGGGCGAATTGTTTCAAGAAACCCTGATCATGCTGGTCATCCTCACCGGGGGGCTATCGCTGATGACTCAGATCATCTGGGACAGCTACAGCGTCTGGCCTCCGACGGCCTGGCTGCCAGGCATGAACGCTGGCGGCCTGGATGTATTTCTGGAGCAGTTGAACCAGACGATGCAGCACATGCTGCTTTACGCCGCCCCCTTCATCGCGCTGCTGCTGTTGATCGAAGCAGCGTTCGCGATCATCGGCCTGTATGCGCAACAGCTGAACGTTTCGATCCTCGCCATGCCGGCCAAGAGTATGGCCGGCCTCGCGTTTCTGCTGATCTATCTGCCGACGCTGCTGGAACTGGGCACAGGTCAACTATTGAAGCTGGTTGATCTGAAGTCGCTACTGACACTTCTGGTGCAAGTGCCGTGAGCGAAAAAACCGAAAAGGCTACGCCCAAGCAACTGCGTGACGCGCGGGAAAAGGGTCAGGTCGGGCAGAGTCAGGACCTCGGCAAACTGCTGGTGCTGATGGCTGTCAGTGAAATCACCCTGGCCCTGGCTGATGAAAGCGTCAACCGCCTGGAGGCGCTGTTGTCGCTGTCCTTTCAAGGTATCGACCGCAGCTTTGCCGCCTCGGTCGAGTTGATTGCCAGCGAAGGATTCTCCGTACTGCTCAGCTTTACCTTGTGCAGCGTCGGTATAGCGATGCTGATGCGTTTGATCAGCAGCTGGATGCAGATCGGCTTTCTGTTCGCGCCCAAGGCGCTGAAAATCGATCCCAACAAGATCAACCCGTTTTCCCACGCCAAACAGATGTTTTCCGGGCAAAACCTGCTCAACCTGCTGCTCAGTGTGCTCAAGGCCATTGCCATCGGCGCGACGCTGTATGTGCAAGTCAAACCTGTGCTGGGTACCCTTGCAGTGCTGGCCAACAGCGATCTGACGACCTACTGGCACGCGTTGGTCGAGCTGTTCAGGCATATTTTGCGAGTGATATTGGGGCTGCTGCTGGCGATCGCCATGATCGACTTCGCCATGCAGAAATACTTCCATGCGAAAAAACTGCGCATGAGCCACGAAGACATCAAGAAAGAGTACAAGCAATCGGAAGGCGACCCCCACGTCAAAGGCCATCGTCGGCAACTTGCCCAGGAGATCCTCAATCAGGAGCCCAGCGCTGCGCCCAAGCCGGTGGAAGACGCCGACATGCTGCTGGTCAACCCGACCCACTATGCGGTGGCCCTGTATTACCGACCAGGCGAAACGCCTCTGCCTCTGATTCATTGCAAAGGGGAAGACGAGGAAGCCCTGGCATTGATTGCCCGGGCCAAAAAAGCCGGCATCCCGGTGGTGCAAAGCATCTGGCTGACCCGCACGCTGTACCGCTCCAAGGTCGGCAAATACATCCCCCGCCCCACCCTGCAGGCTGTCGGCCACATCTACAAAGTGGTTCGGCAACTGGACGAAGTCACCGATGAAGTGATTCAGGTCGAAGTCGAGCTGTGATGGCTGTTTAGCCATACGCGTACCCTTCCAGCCAAGTGACCTCAACCGACGTTATCTCGCGGTCGTCGAAGCCTGCATGAATCACAGACAGAGTCATACCGGGTCATACAGGGCTGCATTGCCCATTGTCGGCCTGGATGTCGGGGCTGCGCCGTAGCCATGGCGCTTGACCAGGCCGCTGCTTGATCTCGGCTATGGTCTTTTTTATCGCTGGCGTCCGCAGTTGGCCTGGTCGTCCCATCCTGATGGCAGTGCTCGCTGCCGGGGTGACAGCTGTGCAGTGTCGAAAACCGACCGAGCTCCGCATGACCAGTAACTGCCTGATGCTTTTGGNGCCCGCCCCAGATGGGGCGGTCTTCTTTTCACGCGGGTGTTATCTCCTAAGCCAGATGATCCAGGCCTGCCAGTATCAGCTCGTTTCGCCGGATATCATCCAGGTTGGTGACGGCATAGGGGGCGTCGCTCACCGCGTGCCACACCACGAAATCACGCCGCATATCCAGGAACAGAAAGTAGTCATTGAATCGTTCGGCTTGTGAAAACCTCAGTTGCAGCGCCTCTCTGAGTTGTTCGGGACGCAGCGCTCGACCCTCGATGTGCAGCGCAATGCCCCAGTCATGATGCTCGCGCCGGCTGACGAAAGACACTCCGTTTGCCACCGGCCAGACCGCAGGACTCTGCGCCGCAACGTTGTAGTAGAACGCTGTTTTCTCCTCGACCTCGATCATGTCTAGTCCCTTAACTTCACGACGGTGTAATCACGCTCGTGGTCCTGGTCGTCAAGACCGTCACGCATGTCCGGAGGCCACCAGATGACCAGTTCGCGGCTGGTGGAGTCCGGGCGTTTGCAGGCAGTTCCCGAACAACCGTGGGTGGCGCACCCGGTCAGGGTAGCGAACACCACCAACACGACTGCAACGCTGCTGATCTTCATGGCTTTGCCCCCCGGAGCAGTGATGGCCGGCTCTCTTTGGCCATTTTCGATATCTGTGGCTGACGTACCGCGATATACACTTCGCTTTCCTCGCCCGGTTGCAGCCATGCATGGGGCCAGGCGGCGACGCCGATGACCCAGCGACCACCGCAGCGACTCTCGTCGATCCGCACCGGTTTGTCGGTATTGTTGCGCGCGACCACGACAGCCACACCCCAGTCCTTGCGGGCATACCATTGCGAGCGCTGGCCATCGAGGCTCAGGCCCTGGCCCGGGTCACACAGGCTGTCGGTTTCAAAGGGCAGTGTTTCGCCATCATGCATGCCCTCTGGCGCAGCGCCATCAACCATCTGCGTGAAGACTTTCTGAATGTCGCCACGGGTAGGCAGCTCAGCGCCGTCACGCCGTTCCTTGATCCTTTTCATCTGATCATCGACGTCGTGAGGGTTGCCGTTCTGCACATAGCGAGCCGGGTTGACCTGATCGCCAATCAGTCTTGGCGTCAGGATGAACAGGCGCTCGCGCTGGCTCAGTTCACGGCTGCGTGACTGGAACAGCAGCTTGCCGATGTAGGGAATGTCGCCCAGCAACGGAACCTTGTGGACCTTGTCGTTGGCTTCAAGACCATGGAAACCACCGATGACCAGCGAACCGTGCTCGGCTATGACGGCCTGGGTACTGACATTGCCTTTGCGCACACTTGGCTGCGTGTCATTGATGTCGGAGATGTCGATCTGACCATCTTCGATATCGACGATCAGTTGCACCTGAGGCTTGCCATCGTGATCCAGCGAGCGCGGGGTCACCTGCAGACTGGTGCCTGCGGTGATGGGCTCGATATTGGCCACGCGTTCCGAGGTCGCGGTGAGGTATTCGGTGCGACTGAAGTCGATCACGGCCGGCTGGTTTTCAAGGGTAAGAATGGACGGGTTGCCGATCACCGACGCTGAGCCGTTACCTTCCAGCGCATGCAGTTCGGCGGCGAACTTGCCGGCGTTCTGAATGAACAGGGTGGAGCTGGTGCCAGCGTCGAACATGTTGGCGCCCCCGTTGACACTCCCGGCATTGAAGTTCCAGCGGCTGGACAGTTCTGCCAGCTCGTTGCGATCGATGTCGAGAATCACGGCGTCGATTTCGATCAGGTTGCGCGAAACATCCAGCTCTTTGATGAGCTTTTCGTACATGGCCTTGCGCGAGGGCAAGTCGTAGATCAGCACGGCATTGTTACGGACATCGGCGGTTACACGGATGTTGGCCCGCCCGCCAGAGCGACTTTTTCCACTGCTTTTGCTGCCGCCGCCACCATAGTGCAGCACCTGATCGAGGCCCTGCTCCAACGCATTGGTATCGAGGCCGCTGGAGCTCATTGGCAGACTCGGAGTGTCCGGGCTGCCACCGCCCGCCAGACCGTTACCGCGACCGCCTCGCCCCAGCAGATCCATACCATTGATGGACCCGCCGTGAGAACGGGTATCCAGCAAATCCTGGAGAATGCTGGCGACACCGGCGACCACCAGTTGTTGATCGCGATAGCGAATGGTGCGGTCCGCAGCACTGGCGTACTTGAGCGGAAATACGATGACGTCCTGTTTGTCGCCCTTTTCCGGCGCTTCGACTTTCTTGCTGTAATCGCGCACCAGTTCCACATATTTTGCCGGGCCGCGAACCAGAACCACGCCTTCGTTCGGCAATACCCCCCAACCGAAGCGCTTGTCCAGCAGCCCCACATCGGTCAAGGCAGTCTGCAGGTCATCCACCGCGTCGGAGGACACTTCGATGCGTGCCGAGGTGTGCTCGCTGGAGGGGCTGACGTACAACGTGTCGTTATACACAAACCACTGGAAGTGATATTCCTGGCCCAGACGATCGAGAAACTCTTCCGGGCTCTGGGCGCGTATCCGGTCATCGAGGACTCCCGGGATGGGCGGCATGTCCAGCGCCATGCCGAATTCCTTGGCGAAGTCGGCCAGCGCCGTCGCCAGCTCGGTCTGCCGGGCATCGTAGGCGTAAGCCGTATGTTTCCAGGCTTCGGGGGTCACCGCCCACGTGGCGGGGGACAGCCCGATCAACAATAAAGGCAACCACATCAAGGCCTTGCGCATTTCAAACTCCCGGTTGCCGGTGATTGAGGGTCGTGCGCCCGGCTAAGGCGGGCACGGAATTGACCAGAGTGGTGTGCATCAGGCTGAGCAAGGCCGCGCGCTGATTGGCCAGGCTTTCCAGACGGTTCAGCAGATCGGCAAGGCCGCAGGGGCCAGGCATCCAGCTGACCAGCACCATGCAGCGCGTTTGCGGATCGATGGCGAACGCGCCGTCACAGGCACACGCCAGGCTGGCACCGCCGTGACTGAGCAATGCTTCGATACGCTGAGGGTCGTTGGCGTCATAGGGGTCGAGTAATTCGATGCTGCAACGGACTCCGCCACCCACCATTTCCAGCCGTGCGTTGGCGTCGTCGACCCAGCAGTCGAGCGGGCTCGCCGGACGCTGATCACGCCACAGGCCGACGACCTCCTCGAACTCACTGAAATCCATCGATGACATTTTTGGTCATTTTATAACCAGCCTGCTGGCATTGATCAGCGATGTTGGAGCTGACCGCAGCCTGCTGGCTCGCCTCACTGAAGGCATCGATGTCGTCGGCGGTGAAATGCCCATTGCCCCCGTCCAGCACGTCATCCACGTCGGACAACGCGCGAGTGAGCGTGGAATCGAGGTTATTTTGCAGGGATTTGAAATTTATCATGTCCTGATACTCCAGCAGAAAGGTTCAAACCTTGAGTGGAGCAAACAGGTGGAGCGGTTCCATTTTCGCCGCAAGAGTCTGTTTCAGGCAGCTGGCTCCGCGCCTGCCAGCCCATTGCGAAGGGTTGCCCAATCGATTTCGAAAGCGCCGTTGGCGTCGCTCAGGCGCAGGCTTTCGGTGGTCAGCGTCGCATCGCGCTTGAGCTCCCAGTGCTCTGCAAAACGGCTCTCTGCCAACCATTCGGCGACCGGCTCGGCCATCTCCGGATGAACGCTGAGTGTGGCCACTGCTTCGTTGAGCTGACTGGCTGCCAGGTTCCTGACCAGTGCCCGAGCGCGCTCGGCAAGGGTTGTTTCGTCGAGCAACTGGCACAATGCCTCAGTCAGCAGTTCCTCTACAGCAGTCATGGCCTGCTGCTGCAAGGCTTCGCGCTGAACGTGCAGCTCGTCCAGAAAGGCATTGGCACGCTCCCAGAACTGCGCAAGCGCCTCCTGATGCCGATGATCGGCTTTAGCCTGCTCAAGCACCAGCAGTTGCTCAGCCTGACGGCGCGCGTCAGTCAGAATGTCGCGAGCCAGCAAACTGTTGGCGATGTCTTCACGGCGCAATACCGGCTCGGGCAGCACCGCGTCGGCAGTCAAAGTAATACTGCGTTTGGCAAGCATGGGAGAATTCCTGGTGCAGAGAGGAGCGGATACTCAGGTCGCGGTGACACGCCATAGAACAGCCTGCCACAACGTCTGAAGTTTATTTTCGGGGGCCGCGCAAGGTCTGTCGGTGACCTCATCGGGCGCCCAGGCCAGACGCAATCGCGACCAATACTCAGGCCCGAGCCAGGCACCCAACAGCAAGCGCGCATCTTCACGCTCCAGCTCCAGCCAGACACCGGGGCGCAACGCTTTGGTCAGCGCCCAGCACCACTGCCCGTCATGGCCGTCGCTTTCGTTACGGGAAAAACAGATGCGCTGCGCCAGATCCAGCGCCTGATCACGCTGCACGGGCGTCAGTGCCAGCCAGTTCAAAACAGGCTCCGCAGGCATTGGCGGTTGACTTGGCGTGATGCCGATACTCTGCAGGAACACACTGTGACGGCTGACCATAAGGGCTTCACATTCGCTGACGGTCAGTCCGCAGCGCTCGGCGAACCGGCTTTGCCAGCCCGGATGCGCCCATGGCCAGGGATTGCACCACCACTGAGTCCAATAGTCCTCGGCGGTCAGGTCCATCACGCGCGCGCCGGTACGGTCGAGCGACTCCGGCCGGCAAAGCCGATCCGCCGCAGCACTGAAGCGCGCCAGTCACTGCGCAACAGCAGCGCCGTGATCAGCAGCAATACCGCCAGGCCAGCCGGCACCAGCCAGAGCATCAAGTTCCAGAACGGCAAATTGGCGCTGTCCAGCTTGAACGGTCCGAAACTGACCCACTGTGTGGTTTCCTGAAACTCGGTAGCCGGTACGAACACAATGGAAAACTTTTTCGATTCTGCCGCTTGCGTCGACATACCGGGGATACTGCTGGCGACCATCTGCTGAATGCGTCCGCGCACGCTGTCCGGGTCAAGCGCTGCGGAGTGTTTGATGAACACCGCAGCAGAAGCAGGTTGCACCGGTTCGCCCGGTGCGATGCGTTCCGGAAGTACCACGTGCACCCTGGCCACGATGACGCCGTCTATCTGCGAAAGTGTCGCTTCGAGTTCCTGAGACAGGGCATAGATGTAGCGGGCGCGCTCTTCGAGCGGGGTCGAAATGACCCCTTCTTTCTTGAAGATATCCCCCAGACTGGCGCGGGACTGACGTGGCAGGCCGGCAGCGTTGAGCACTCTGACGGCGCGGTTCATGTCGCTTGTGGCGACGGTGACGACAACGCCGGTTTTTTCCAGACGTTTGCGCGCGTCGATATGCTGATCGGCAAGGCGCGCAACGACCTCGTTGGAGTCCTGCTCGGACAGGCCGGTGAACAGATCGGTTTCATCACTACAGCCGCCGAGCAACACCATGCAAATCAGCAACAGCCCTGCGCTCAGAAATTTCACGGAAACCTCTACTGCAAGTTAGTCAGCTTGTCGAGCGCCTGCGCAGTCTTGCTCACCACCTTGGTGGTGAGCGCAGTCTGCAACGAGCATTGCGACAAGGTTCTGGTCATCGCCGCGATATCCAGCGCGTCTCCAGTCCCGGAGGCTTTCTTCATCGACCGCATCGCTTGCTGAGACATTTTTTCGGTTTCGCCCAGACCGCCGGAAATTGCGCTGGCGATATGCTCGGAAAGCGGCGCTCCACTTGAAACGCCGTCCGGCTGCGTGGCAGCGGTGAAGATGTCGACATCCGCCTGGGCCGGTTCTGAAACGAGCCCCTGTGGCACATCCTGCCCGAGTTCCGGCGAGATGCTTTTAACATTACCAAGGTGGGAAATGGTCACGTGAGTTCTCCGTCAGGCGGTTGTCGGTCAGGCCGCAGCCTGATTGCGGGTGCCTTGCAGCAGCGTACTGACCAGCAAGGTGGCGATTTGCGCAGCGCTCGACTGCACGTCGCTGCCTGTTTGCCCGGCATCCTTGAGCGTTGCCTCCAGGCCCTTGAGCAGCAAGCCGCCCAGCAACTGATCAAGATCCTGAGCGGACTGTCCGCCATTCGCCGACGTACCGGTCTGCGGGGTGTTTACGGGTGTGCCCAGTCCACCACCGGCCAATACCGATTGCAGGCCACGGTCGATAAGCTCGCCGATCAGTTGCCCCGCTTCACCACGGGTATTGCCGCTGTCACCGGGACCGGTATTGGCGTCGATCAGCGGATCACCCATCACGGACGAGTTGTTGGAAAAACTGCTCGGAGTGCCCAGACCTCCACCCGTCCCTGCCAGACTGCCAGTGTCACTCTGCTGATTACCCAGTTGCTGGCCAATGATGTCGAGTGCCGAACGGAACGCAGCCGTTTCGTCGCCATCAAGGAAGTTGTCTTCCTTGAGTTCGTTCACCCAGGAGCCCGAGTCCGGTTTGGGAAACTGTGCGGGATTGTCATCCATGAACTGCGCGATCTTGTTCAGCATCGGCATATCGTCTTCGGAGAAGCTTGTCCCGCCATCCTGCTTGGTCAGAAGATCATCGAGCATCGACTTGGCCAGGCCATTGAGCACCTGAGTCATCAGGTCCTGCTGTCCGGTACCCGAGGCGCTGTCCGCAGACGCGCCGAAGTTGTCACCGAGCTTTTCATGGATCAGCTTGTCCAGCGCAGCGATGACATCCTCAATACCGCCGCCCGCCTTGCCATCCGCGGCCATCGACTTGGCCAGCAGTTTGCCCAATGGCGAGCTGTCGTCGAGTTGACCATTGCGCATCAGTTCCTCGGCCAGCTTCACGACAACTTCCTGAAGCGCCTTGCTCGACGTACTGCCAGTCGTCTCGGCTTCAGGACGTACCAGGACAAGGGCCATTGCCGGGGTTTGCAGCGAGCTGCTGTTAAGACTGAGACTCTGCATCACAACCTCCTAAAAGTAGCAGCCCCCTCAGGTACGAAGGGGCGTCAAGAAATCAGAACTGGACGACCGAGTTCCGGATCTTGCTTGCGACGATCTGGTTGGAAAGCGCCTCTTTCTTGTCCTCAAAGCCCGCCAGCATGCTCGACTCGCGGAGCAGGCCGTTCTCTTCGTTCGCGGTGCCGTCAAGCTCGGCACTTTTTGCATCGCCTTTGCTGATGCTGGAGCGAGTAGCGTCGATGCTGTCAGTGCTGCCGGTGTTGCTCACCAGTGCAGCATTACGGTCGGCGCTGCTCTTTACGCTGTTGATGCCCTGAGCGGCACCACCGATCGTGTTGACTACACCGCGACCCGCACCCGCCAGAGAACTCATGATAGTCATAACGTCATACCCCTTCGTCTGTACCAGCGTAATTGCTTGGTACAGCTAGGTGGCATGTGTCCGCGAATCGGTTCCAGATCTTCTGCAAAAAATCAGATGCTCAATTCCTTGATGCGACGGTAGAGCGTACGACGTGGAATATCGAGCTCCAGGCTGGCCGCGTCGATGCAATTGCGGTGGCGCTTGAGCGCTTGCTGAATCAAGGCCTTTTCGATCGCCCGCAATTGGAACTTGAGCCCGCACGCCATGTGCTCTTCGGTCTGCGAGTCAGCCCCCAGCAAGGGGAAGCCCAACACATGACGCTTTGCAGCGGCCTTGAGCTCGCGGATATTGCCGGGCCAGCGATGCCCCGTCAGTACCTGCTGCAGCAACGGGCATACATCGGGAATCGCGACGTTCAGTTCTTTGGCCGACGCCGCCACAAACCGAGTGAACAGCGGCAGGATACGCTCGGGCTGATCGCGCAGCGGCGGCAGTTTGAGGGTCAGCACGTTCAGGCGAAAGTACAGGTCGCGCCGAAACTTCCCCTCTTCGACGGCATCGTCCAGAGAGGCCTGAGCCGACGCAATCACACAGATATCCAGGTGGATCGTGGAGGTCGAGCCCAGACGCTCCAGTGCTCGGGTTTCAAGCACCCTCAGCAGCTTGGCCTGGAGGGCGAGCGGCATGCTATCGATCTCATCCAGATACAAGGTTCCACCCTGCGCCGCTTCGATGTAGCCCATTCGAGAACGGTCCGCGCCGGTGTAGGCTCCACTCACCACCCCGAACAGCTCGCTCTCGGCGAGCGATTCCGGAATGGCCGCGCAGTTCATCGGTACGAAGCGCCCCTGGCGCCCGGACATGTTGTGAATGCGCCGGGCAGTGGTGTCTTTACCGGTGCCGGTTTCGCCCGACAGCAAGACATCGATGCCGAGCTGCGAAATACTTTCGGCAACGATCCCCAGATTGGGTACGCGCTCCGCATCCAGGTCATCGTCAAACTCATCATCGAGATTCATTTCATGACTCCAATGGCATCGGCGTTGCGCGAGCGCAGCGGCGATTCAGGACTCGGCTGCCAGGTCGATATGCGAAGCAACCCCCAGCTCTTTCATGCGGTGGTAGAGGGTCCGCCGGGGCAGTTCGAGTTCCTCTAGCACAGCGTCGAAATTGTGGCGATGCCGCTTCAAGGCATCCTGGATGAGCATTTTCTCGATGACGCGCATCTGCATGCGCAGTCCTGTTACCGGGTCACGCGCTTCGACCGGCTCGGCGCCCAGCAACGGCAATCCGAGGACAAATCGCTTGGCAGCGGACTTCAGTTCGCGCACGTTGCCGGGCCAGTCATGACTCAACAGGATCTGTACACGCCCATTGTCGAGCGTTGGAGCGGAGCGGCCACACTCTGCGGCGATGTCCTGGGTGAACTGGTCGAACAATGGCAAAATCTGCTCGCGACGCTTGCGCAAGGCTGGCAACTGCAGTGTCAGCACATTGAGCCTGAAAAACAGGTCACGACGAAAAAGTCCTTGTTCCACCAGTTCATCCAGCGGGCGCTGGGCCGAGGCGATCACTCGCAGATCCAGGGGTATGAAGTCGGTCGAGCCCAGCCGCTCGACCCCCCTGCTTTCCAGCACGCGCAGGAGCTTGGCCTGAAGGCTCAACGGCATGCTGTCGATTTCGTCCAGATAGAGGGTGCCGCCGTTGGAGGCTTCGATGTAGCCCTCGCGAGCGCGGCACACGCCGGTGAACGCACCATTGACCACGCCGAATAGCTGACTCTCTGCCAACGACTCGGGGATGGCCGCACAGTTCATGCCGACAAAGGGCCCTGTCCTGCTCGACAGCTCGTGAATCCGGCTGGCCAGGGTGTCTTTGCCGGTGCCGGTTTCCCCGCAAAGAAGCAAGTCCATATCCAGTAGCGCACTGTGCATTGCAATTTGATGACCAGCCGATAATGCAGTTACGTTCCAACGCGTTCGAACGTCGTTATCAATGTCTGTGCTCATCGATCACTCTCATAGCGGGAGGAAGGCGGAATATTAATACCACGTCTTACAAGGCACACCTATAGTAATTTAGTTCCCCAACGATGGTAAAAAATTTCACAAACTCGAGAATCACTATCAAGTAGCGCCAGCACCTTAAGATTCACTCGGTATAGCGAACGCGCTTTTACATGACCTTATTAATATATACTTATTCCAAAATTATCATAGACTTACGCTGGCCAAGCATCGCCGCAGGCCCCACAGCTGCTGGGGATCCGGGCGCATGCCCGATCAGGAGCCATAATGAAATCGAAAAATTTGTAACTTGCCAATCGTAGAAAAAACAGTTAGCCACCCCATGAACTTCGATGCCCCTGCACGGTGTGCCGCAACGCGTGAGTTCTTTGCAACAGTAAAAATCGATCAAACCAAAAGAATAAAGCACATGCACTTAATAGATTGACTTTCAATAACATTACAACTAACAAACTCAGGCATAAACCTGTCAATGTCCAACCTGCTCCACACGTTCGAATATAAAGTGCCGGACTGCAAAACAATGCCCGATAACTGGGCGGATACAACCAAGTTATCAGTCGGATTTCCGAACAGTGCGACATCGCTGATTTGGTTGGATCCAGAATCCCCCCATTTCTTGGGCCCATCTCGCGATAGCTTTTTGCCACACCTGCATTCGGTAATCCGAACGCGTCGCCTTTTCAGAATTTAGATTGTCAGGTTCTGAAAATGGCTAATCGGCTGAAAGGATTCACTGTAGGACAATCCGGCAATCAAGGATTATGGCGCTGTGAACTTTTCCCTCCATAAGCAGCGCTGATACCTCATCATCACTGAGATTGTTTCAAAATATGTGTAAGTATTTACTTACAATTCTTTACAAAGTTTGCATGATCCATTGAGAAACATATCTGGTGCAGGTCGGTCAGCCGCCCTTTTTACGCCCCTATAACGGCAAAAAAAGGAGCAAAATTCTGCCTCCGAGGATTTCGGATACACACTGAAAACGCGAAAAAGCACTAAAAAAGGTCAATTTTCAGGTGCTTTAAGGGCTCAGGAGAAAAAAATCGAGAGGTTATTGGCGTGGATCGCTCGCGTACACTACGACACGAGGACCGTTCGGCAGCTCACGCGGCTCATCGCGGTACGCGATCTCGTCGCGCTTGCGTGGCGACGAACGGTCATCGATGTACAGCCTCTTTTGTATCCGGCGGTCCAGTAACGAACGCTCGTTTTGCGATTCAAGCTGTGTCGCCTGCGACGACGCCAGACGCTCAGGCTGGATGGGGTCGGATACAGGCACCCGCTCGGCAGCGTTAACGGGTTGCGCGGCGCCGGGCAAGGGTTCCTGCCTGGCAACCTGCACCACTTTCGGTTGAGGTTCACGTCTGACCGGTTGCACCGATTCCGGTGCCGGCTCCCGCCCAAGAACCTGCATCAGGCCTACGGTCTGCTCGCGCGCTGCTGCGTGCAACGGTCCAGGCGTCGGAGCGCGCTCGGCCACCTGCGACGATGGCTGACGCTCGAGCACGCGCTTTCCAGGGCTGGGCGGGATGACAGCGGTTGTCGGCGACTCTCCGGTGATCCGCTCGATACCAGCAGTCAAAACCTGCGTGTGGGTCTTGGGAATCAGCAAGCGTCCCGGCCCATCCGGGGTCTTTTTTCGCAGGAATGCCGGGTTGAGGCGCAACAACTGCGCCTCATCTACCCCGGTGGTGGCGGCGAGCTGAGTCAGGTCTACCGTGTGGTTGAGCTCAACCACATCGAAATACGGCATGTTGGCGACCGGCGTCAGTTGCACGCCATAGGCGCCTGGATTACGCACCACCAGCGAGAGTGCCAGCAGGCGCGGAACGTAGTCCTGGGTTTCGCGGGGTAAATTCAAATGCCAGTAGTCGACAGGCAAGCCACGCCGACGGTTGGCGTCGATCGCTCGTGCAACCGTACCCTCGCCTGCGTTATAGGCCGCCAGTGCCAACAGCCAGTCGTTATTGAACTGATCATGCAGGCGAGTCAGATAATCCATCGCCGCCTTGCTTGACGCTACGACATCGCGGCGGGCGTCGTAGGTAGCGCTCTGGTTCAAGTTGAACTGGCGACCGGTGGACGGGATGAACTGCCAGAGGCCCGCTGCCGCCGCCGGGGAGTTGGCCAAGGGATTGTAGGAGCTCTCGATCATGGGCAAGAGTGCCAGTTCCAATGGCATGTTGCGCTCATCCAGGCGCTCGACAATGAAATGCAGATAAGGCGTGGCGCGCTTGCTGGCCCCGGTCAGGAAGCCCCTATTGTTCAGCAGCCAGTCACGCTGACGAGCAATACGTTCATTGACGCCCTGCCCGTCCACCAGCCGGCATCGCTGCGCTACCCGTTGCCAAACGTCCTCGCCGTTGTAGACGGGCAAATCGGAAACAGTCGTTGCAGCCAGAGGGTTTGCCTGCGCGTCGTCAGAGCGATGCCCCAGCCCGGCGACCAGTCGCGGTAAGCGGTCCAGGCGCGGCTGTGAGTCATCGACTGACTGACAGCCCACACACAGCGACCCCAAGGCCAGGACGGCGATCTGTATCGAACGAGCCAGCAAACGAGGAGACGAAACGTGGAGGGCAACGGCGGCCATGTGCGGAATGTCCTGAACGTGTCCCCCTACGTGGCACGCCCGCCTTTCCAGTTCCCTGCAACGCGTATTTCGCTTGCGTACGCACAAGCCTGAAACGTTTCAGCCAGCTGTTTTTCTGTGGAACCGGTGCCTTTCCCATGCCACACAGAAGCTGAAGGACTTTTCAAAGGGTTACAAAATCGCCGTCGTCGGGCGGCAAATGGAAAGGGAGATGCACCGTGCAGGCACCAACGGTCAACCGCAATACCGGTAACGTCATTTCGCCAGAAGCAACAGCAAGAGCCGACAACCCTTCAAATCTGCGGCAGCAAACTGAACAGCCGACCCAGCGCTCCTCACATTCCCTGGGGAGCATGGGAAAACGGCTGCTGAAAAGCGTCGGTAAGGTTTTCCAGAAATCCAGGGCACCCCGGCAGTCGGCCGCCAGATCGCCCAGTACACAAACACCCTCAAGCTCGGCGCCGCGCTCCAGTCGCGAGGCCGGCAGAAATACCGGTCGTGGCAATCATTTGCAGGATAACCCGGCGCCGCGCAGCGACCAGCCTCCCAAGTCCATTCTGCGCACCAGTGCGAACAGGGCAAACGCGTCAGGGACGACGACGCATGAAATAGAAGAAGGATCGACGCGGACAGGCACTGCCCCCCGTAACAATCGCCGTGTCACATTCAATCTTCCGCAGGATCAGCTCACACACAGCGCTTCGCAGCAGCTCTCCGCAGAGCCCATGACTGACGAAGAGGCGGTCGCCAGCGCTATGCGCGAACGCCGTAACCCTGGCAGCCGCCTGCAAGGCTCCGATGGTACACGCCAGTCAATGCAACCTGTGGACACGAACACGGCAAGCAGTTCCGGCACCAAAGCCGACGATCCTGAAGAGCCGCTTGCGCCGCGCAACCCCGGGCTGGAACCTGGCACCAGCGGGCGCTCCGCGCTCAAGAGCGAGCAACGGGTACGCAATGCGCAACCACAGGCCACTGTCAGGCTGAGTGCCGATGGCAAGCCGGATTTCTCTTCGTTCAAGACGCCCGGCATGGCCGCGCTGCTGGACGACATACTCGCCAAGCCCGGACAAACCTATCTGGCGCAGCAGAGTGAGCAAGGCGCGCAGGGCCACCAACTTCTGCAAGCCAACGGGCATCTGCTGCATCTGGCGCAGGACGACAGCTCGCTGGCCGTCATCCGCAGCAGCGAGCCCACACTGCCGGTAGCAGGCGGGAAACCTCCTCCGGTGAACATGCAGCGTGAAGAAAACCACATTCATCTCGACACCCTTGACGGGCGGCGCAGCCAGGAGTTGCCAGGCAAGGCCCATATCGCCCACCTCACCGAGGTCCATCAGACCACCAGCGGCGACCGCCTGCGCGTGCATGAAGACCGGCTGTACCAGTTCGAACCGCTCGCCGCTCGCTGGAAACCAGTGGATGATATCGAGGACATCGCTTTCAACCGCCTGATAACCGGAGGCAACGGCTCGGTCTACGCCAAAAGTGACGATGTCGTCGTCGATCTCTCCAGCCCGTTCATGCCGCACGCCGAGTTCAACGACCTGAAGTCATTTTCGGTTGCCCCTGACGATACCGCGGCACTGCTCAGCGGCTCGGACGTGCAGACCGTCCTGCTGGCCGACATGAGTCCGGTGATTGGTGGGCTGACCCCGAAAAAAACCAAAGCCCTTGAACTCGACGGTGGTCAGGCACAGGCCGCCGAAGTTGCCCTGAGCAACGACAGGCTATTTATTGCAGACACGCAGGGCAGGCTTTACAGCACTGATCGCAGCGCCTTCGAAAGCAACGACCCGATGTTGCGCCTGATGCCGGAGCGGGCCGGCTACAGGCTGGACGATCAACCCATGGGCGGCCACAACAGCGTCAGCGGATTCATCAGTGGCGATGACGGTCGCGTGCACGCGCTGATCAGGAATCGTCAGGGCGAGGTGCACTCCCATGCGCTCGATGAGCAGGGTACGAAACTGGAAAGCGGCTGGAACCTGACCAATGCGTTGGTACTGGACAACACACGCGGCCTGACGGTTATGCCAGCGCCCGCCGGGGCCGACCGCCTGCACCTCGACCGTGCCGGGCTGGTCGGCCTGAGCGCCGGTCGTAGCCAGCGTTGGGATGCGACGCCACAGTGCTGGAAAGATGCTGGCATCAGGGAGGTGGATCGCTTGCAACGCGGTGCCGACAGCAACGCCTACGTATTGAAAGGTGGCAAGCTGCTCAGGCTGGATGTGGCCCCTAAACACCCCAATGTCGCCTTCGACCACAATACGGCGCTGGCCCAGATAGCACGCTCGACCAAGGTGGCGATGGGCAAGGAAATCGCAGGGCTGGAGAATCGGGTCGTGACCGCCTTTGCCATGGTCAGCGACAAGCGCTTTGTTGTGCTCGATGATCAGAACAGGCTGACGGCCCATAGCAAGGACCACAAACCCATTGATCTGGATACGTCCGCAATCGAGGGAGACATCAAGGAACTGACCCTGGACGAAAAGCACAACCTTTACACACTGAGCAGCACCGGCAAGCTTTACTGCATGCCCAGAGAGGCATGGCAGGCAACCCGATTCGGAGGCCAGTTGGCCGCCAAATGGACGCCACTCGCGGCACCTGACGGGCAACCGGTCAAAGCGCTGTACAGCAATGATGACAATCGCTTGAGCGTCCAGATCGAGGACGCCACCGGTCAAGGCCTGATGCAACTGAAAGAGGGGCAGTGGCAAGCGTTCGAACAGCGTCCCGTGGAAAAAAACGGCTTGAACGACGTCTACAATCGCATCACGCGAGCGCACAAGACCTGGCGGATTCCAGGCACCGGGTTGACGGCCAAGCTGGACATCAATGCATTCGGGCGCAGCGGCATGGAGAAAAGCAATCGTCCCGCCGCCAGCGAGGCTATTCGGGCCAATGTCTACAAGCACACGCTGGAACCGCCTCGCTGGATGAAGAACGTCGGCAACAACATCCAGCATCGC
The DNA here is from genome assembly GCF_001467335.1 of Pseudomonas sp. ICMP 10191. Lineage (NCBI taxonomy): Bacteria > Pseudomonadati > Pseudomonadota > Gammaproteobacteria > Pseudomonadales > Pseudomonadaceae > Pseudomonas > Pseudomonas sp. ICMP 10191. The sequence continues at coordinate 5,188 of NZ_LKGW01000126.1, read as the reverse complement.
TATCATGGTCGCGAGGGCCTGAAGGAGCTCTACAAGAAAGAGCTGATCGCGTTCAAACAACTTGAACTGATTCATGAAGCCGGCGGCGCACCGCCGACCCCGGGCAACGATCTGAAGGCGCGAATTGCGCGCCTGCAGCTTGGCCCTGAAGGCGCTGAGCTGGCAAAAGAACTGGAAGTATTCCGCGACGAACTGGAGAAGCACGCCAGGACCGCTTTGGAGAACATCGGCAAGGATTACGGCAAGCTCAAAAACCTGAGGCAGAACGACGGCGTGCTCAACCAGCACAGCGAATTGGCAAAGTCGTCGAAACGCACTCAGCTAGGCAAGAAGCTGGCTGAACTGGGGTCGATGCTCAACTTCAAAAGCTCCGGCCATGATTTCGTCAATGAGCTGGATAACGCACTGACCCGGGTCGCCCCGTCCGCAGAAAACCCAACGGCCGCAACGCTCAAGCGGCTGAAAGACAACGGGGTAAAGCTTTCTCACACCAAAACCGATATCGGTCTGGGTCAACGCCGCGATGCCAATGAAGATCACGGGCTGAGCAAGGCCCGCCTGGCGCTGGATCTGGTCACCCTGAAAGACCTCGGCGCGCTGATTGGCAAGGTTGAGCTGCTGGCACGCAGCAGCGACCTGCCCAGGCTGCAAGCGGAATTGACCTCGTTACGCGATGTGACCTATGGCGAGAACCCGGTCAAGCAGGTCACCGACATGGGCTTTACCGATAACGCAGCACTGGAAGGAGCGTATGACGCGGTCAAGGCGTTCTCGAACGCATTAAAAAAATCCGACCACGCTGTCAGCGTCAATATGCGCGCGGCAACCGGCAGCCAGGATCAGTCCGAGCTGGCCGACACGCTCAAGGCCATGCTCAAAAACCTGGAGCATGGCGACGATGAAATCGGCGTGCAACGCAGTTACGGGCTGAACCTGACCAGCCCGTTCGCCGTCCTTGCCGACAAGTCGACAGGCCCGTGGCCGACCGCCGGGGCTACCGGCAATCGCAACTACCTCTTCAGTGCTGAACGTTGCGAAGGTGGCGTGACCCTGTACCTGATGAGAGAAGCGGCCGGCAATATCAGCGGCGGCGTGGGGGGTGGCAAGGACTACTGGCCTGGCTTTTTCGACGAAAACCACCCTGCCCGCAGCGTCGATATCGGTAACAACCGCAAGATGACCCCGAACTTCCGTCTTGGCGGAGACGTGACCGCAACCGCTGCCGCGAGCCAGCGTGCCGGGGTGATCTTCAATGTAGCGGACGACGAAATCGATGGATTCGTCGACGACCTGTTCGAAGGCAAGCTCAACCCCTTGCAGCTGTTGAACAAGGTCAAGGACCACGAAACCTATGAAGCGCGCCGCTTCAATTTCGATATCACGACAGGCTTCAGCGCCGATATGCGCGTCGGCTTCGGTCTGTCGGAGGCCGACAGCGCGCCGCTTTCCGCCGTTGCGCGTCTGGGCGTGGCGGCGAATGTCACGGTCAACCTGCTGAGCTACACCGATTACTCCCTGACCCAGAAGAACGACAAGACAGAACTGCGCGAAGGCGGCAAGAACCGGCCGCGCTTTTTCAACAGTCTGATCTTCGGCGGGCAGGCGCGCGGGCAGATCGGTGGCACGCACACCAACGCCACAGCGACCCCGGCCTCCGCTGCCGGGCCGACGCCAGCGACTCAATCGGCGGCCAATAACCTGGGCGTCGCAGCGAACGTGACCATCGATGACAAAACCGTCAAACGGGTCAAGTTCCGCTTTAACGTAGCGACCCCGATGAGCACCGAGAGCCTGGACAAACTGTCGAAAAGTCTCGCTGCAGCCTTCAAGGATAAAGCCACGACAGCCAGGCTTGCAGCGCTGCAGGATCCGCTGAACGCGCTTTACGCCGACATGGACACTGAGCAGGCCACTCAGGCACGACTTGACGAGCTCAAAGCGCTGTTTGCCGACAGACCGTCGCAGAACGACACGCAATACAAGGCGCTTCGAGACCTGAAACGGGCGGCCGTGCAACACGAAGCGTCGATCAGCAATCACAGCGTGCTGGACAATGCCCGCTTCGAAACCAGCAAGACCAACCTGTCCGGCCTGAGCAAGGAAAGCATCCTCACCAGAATCATGGGTTCGATACGCGAAGCCAGTGCGCCCGGCAACGCCGCCAGGGTCGCCGAGTACATGCGTCAGGACCCGACGCTCAGCGCCATGGTCAAGCAGCTTGAAAACAGCCAGGGCACCCTCGCCCGGGTACGCCTTGAACCAAAAGACTCGCTGATCGACGAGATCGACGAAGGCAGCCGCAGGGGTACGCTGACGCAGACCGAACTCTCCGGCCTTCTGGAAAATCGCAACAACATGAGGATCAAAAGGCTGGTGGTGTTCCATGCGCCACCGCAGACCGAGAACTTCACGTCACCCACGCCACTGATCAGCTACAACAGCGGTGCGTCGTTGAGCGTGAACAAGACCCTCGGGCGAATCAACTTCATCTATGGCGAAGACCAGGACAAACCCATCGGCTACACGTTCGACGGGGAGCTGTCGCGGCCCTCGGCATCGCTGAAAGAGGCGGCAGGCGAGTTGAAACTGTCGGGCTTCGAAGTCAAAAGCTGATAGCTGAAACAACGCAAAAGCGCCGCATGGAAGCGGCGCTTTTGCGTGCACACCCGTCTGCTCAGGCGTGCAGAAATGCGCGGGCTTCGCGTGCCTGAGCAATAAAGCCACGCGTCACGTCGCAAAAGGCTGGCTCATCGAGCGACACCAGCTCACGTTGCGCACACAGGCGTACATCGCCCTGATCGACGGCAAACCAGCAACCGTGCAAACGGGCGACATCGAAGTTCAGGCTCAACAAATGCTGCAAATCGGCAGTGCGTTCAGGGCAGCGCCCGACGCGGCAATGAAAGATGACCATTTCACTGTGCTCGGGCAGCTCGATGACGGCGGCTTCGTTATCCTGGCCGTCATACAGCGCGCATACCCCGTTCTGCCAGGTAAGCGAAGTGCCAAGCTGGGTACCCAGCGCAGTGATGAAACGGGAAAACTCATGTTGCGAGGTATTCATCGTCATAGTCCTTTAAGAAAAGCCTGAGCTGACCAGGCAGTGAGTGGCTGCCTGGCGCTGTCGGTTCCAAAAGAAAGGCTCAGCCCTGGTTGCTTTCGTCAGCGTCGGCGCCCCTCCTCCATCGCCGTCAGTTCGACAGCAGCGGCGTCATCAACTGCTGGCGATGATGTTTCCGCTGGTTTGAGTGCATCGCGCAACGAGGACACGCCGCTTGCTACGCCGTCTTCCACGACACGCACCGTATCGACCACCACCTGGGTCGGTAATTGCAGCGCCCCCCTGGCCATGTGATAGGCGTTTTCCACGGCTCTGGGGACGCCACCCAAGGTAGCTGGCTGGAACGTATGCGGCAGTGAAGCTCTGTCCGGATGGCGGATGTTGCTCAGGGCGGTTTCAGTGCGGGCTACCATTGGCGTGGCGCCGCCCATGCCCGCCTCTTTCAAGGCCTTGGCCTCGGCCGTAACCGACTGGTTGGCATACAGGGTCGACAGGTACGACACCGAACCGGTTGCCGCCAGCGCCATGTTGCGCAGGATATTACCCGCGCTGAGCGTGCCGGATGTACCTTCGGGCTGGACTGCCACCGGTGGTAGCGCGCCGTTCAGCGCTGCGCTCTGCACACCTGAAACAGCCTTGCTGTAGAACGCGGTGCGTACCGCCGGCTCGCGAAGGTCCAGGCCTTTGGCCAGGTCCTTGCCCAGGTCGGCATTGGCGCGGTCCGGGGTGAAGACCGGGATCTTGCGTCCGCGCGGATCGACATAGGTCGAGTTCATCTGTGCAATGGTCTGGGTGGTGGCTGATATGGCCCCGGCGATCCCGGAGGTCACCGCTCTGGCCGACAGGGTCTGGCCATTGAGCAGATTGAAATCATTCAGCATCTGGCGTACCGCCTGCCCGCCACCAAAGGCACCGTAGGGGATCATCTCACCCAGTGGGTGGGTGGACGAAACCTGAACCTTTTTCTGATTCAAAACCGCTCGCTCGCTTTCGACGAAGGCTTTGTCCTCAGCGGCTTCTTCAGGTGTTTTTCTGACCAGTGCGCCGTTGTCGTTCTTCAACTCGAAAGGGTCGGGAATCACCGAGTCAGTATCGATCCCTTTGAGTGGCACCATATTCAGCCGTTCGTTGAGGCCGGTTTTCTGAAACCCGGCCTGCACGATCGGCTTCAACAGGTTGGTAATGCCCTCATGAGCCACCCCGGCAGTCAGTCCTACGGCCAGGGCCCTCTTCATGCTGGCGTCGGCGCTCTTTCCGGGAACGGCATCTTTCATCGCGTCACCGGTGGCCGTACGGATATACCCCAGGTGGAGCATGGACACCATAAACTGCGGCACCGCTGCCGCGACGATCGGACCGACCCCCTTCCAGCCGCCGACCGAGTTGCGATCAACGTTCAGCTTGTCGATCAGAGCATCCATTTGCGTGTGAGCGGCAACGGCATTCAGCCGCTTGGCTTCAGGCGATTTGCAGAAGTCGGCGTGCAAGTCGCTCAGCATCGCTCTGGCCGTTTCCAGCGCCTGTCTATCCATCAGCAGACCCGGTCTGCTGCCCTCATTGGCGCCCTCCAATTGACTGTCCAGTGCGGCGATGCGTTCGTCCAGCACCGCGAGACTGTGGTTCAACCCCGCTTCGATGGACTTACTCGCCCGACCGGCGTATTCGCCCAGCGCCGCCTGACTGACCGCCAGCGTGTTGCGGTCGCGCAGCCCTCCGGGGCCGAATCCATCAGCCGTCGCGTCGTGCATGAGCTGGAAGTGTTCCAGCTGGTCTGCGAGCGACTGGGCAAAGCCCTTGATCAGTTGCTCGGTCTCGGCCTTGCCTGGCACATGCCCTGGCTCAGCGAATCGTCCGAGCGTTTGCTGCAAGTCGGAGCCATGAAACTGTTTCAACTCATAACGCTCAGGCGCCAACCGGGCGGCCATGACTTCGAAGGGCAGCTTTTCAGACTGCAACAAACTGCCGATCAGCAGGGCCGCGTTAGAGCTGATAGTCGGTGTGGAAGTGCCTTGTACGGTGGGCTGTTCGGCACGAAACTTCTGCAAAATCGGCAGATGTCGCGGCGCGACTGGCAGGCGAGCGGCGCCGGCCGCCGAGCTTTCCGGCGCCTGCGCGGCCGACTGGCTG
>NZ_LKGW01000125.1:0-40694 GCF_001467335.1 Pseudomonas sp. ICMP 10191 | reverse complement strand
TCTCGACGCTCTGCGTCGTCAAGAGGACGCGGAGCGTCCAGAACGGTATGCGACGCGGAGCGCCGCACGATAGTTGTGATGATCGTTCCTCACGCTTCAGCGCGGAATCCCTAGGGCACGCAAACGTCGGTACAGGGTGCGTTCGCTCAGTCCCAGCTCTCTGGCGAGCTCACTGCGCGAGCCATTGAACACTCGCAGTGCATGGGCGAGTTTCTCCAGGCCGTCGTCCTGCTGGCGGTACTTCACACCACCCGCTTCGCCCTGGCCGCGCACCTCGACGGGCAGGTCCTGCGCGCGAATGATGCCGTCGTCGGTAAATAAACGGGCGCGTTCGAGTATGTTGCGCAGCTCGCGAATGTTGCCGGGGTAACTGTACAAACTCAGCAGCTTCATGGCCTCGGCGTCGACACGCGGAGCAGCGCCGGGCGCGATGCGTTGCAGCAGGCTGTCGATCAGCAGCGGCAGGTCATCACTGCGTTCACGCAGGGCCGGCAGGCGAATCGGAAAGGCGCTGATGCGGTAAAACAAATCCTGACGAAAGCTGCCGTCGGCGACCATCTCCCGGAGCGGTTTGTGCGTGGCCACCACCAGCCGAAAATCCGAGTGCACCGTGCGCAGGCTGCCCACCGGACGAAAACTGCCCGATTCGATCAGCCTCAACAGCTTGACCTGCATGGCCAGCGGCACCTCACCAATCTCATCAAGAAACAGCGTCCCGCCATGAGCGGCTTCAGCCAGACCGGTCTTGCGCTGCAATGCGCCCGTGAATGCGCCCTTCTCATAGCCGAACAGCTCGCTCTCCAGCAGGGTTTCGGTAAGCCCCGTGCAGTCGACCACCACCAGCGGCCCGGCGGACCTGGCGCTGCTGGCGTGCAGTGCGCGCGCGAACAATTCCTTGCCGGTGCCCGACTCGCCCTGCAGTAACACCGGAATCTGCGCGGGCGCCGCACGTTGCAGAGCGCTCAGCACCTCCTTGAACGCCGCCGAGCGCCCCACCAGCCCGTGTTGCTGCGGCTGGACGGATGCCACCGCCACCGAGCTCAGTCGCTCGACATAAGCGATCACCTCACCCTGATCATCGAGAATCGGCCGCAGCTCGACATCCACATGCTCCGGGCCGCGCGGTGTGTGATGAATGTGCAGCAGACGCTCCGGAAGCCGTGTTTCATGGGCCTTGCGCATCGGGCAATGCTCGCCGGCCTGATCGCATGGCACCGCAAACTGATGCGACACCCGATAACACTTCTCGCCCACATGCGGCGTGCCTTCGACGCCGAACTGGCGCTGGTAGGCGGTGTTGGCGGCAATGATGTTGTAGTCGGTGTCGAGCACGATGGTCGGTCGCAGATCATGTTCGAGGTATGACACCAGCGACTGCATGCGACTGCCGGGAAAATCGGTGGCGATGAGGTTCATGGGGGCTCCTGTGGGCTGGGCGCAGCTTAACCCATCCGTCTGCCAGCGTGTGCCATGGACTGCCAAATGACTGCCAGAATGTGGCAGTCCGCAGGTTTGTCAGTTGATCCAGGTGCTCTTAAAGAATTCCTAATGCCTTTATTTACTGGGCTGAACAGGCTTTGCAGTGATTGGCATGGTTATTGAGACATTATGGCAACGACTGCCAACCGTCCGGCCTGGCCAAACGGGCCTTGAGGCGATTTACAGCCATGGGAATTGCACATGATCATCGGTGAAAAACTCCATGTCGAAGCGCTCTTCGACACGCATACCTGGACCATCAGCTATCTGGTGATGGACCTGCACAGCAAGCAATGTGCGCTGATCGACAGCGTGCTCGATTACGACCCCAAGTCCGGCCGCACCAGGACCGAGTCTGCCGACCGGATGATCGAACGGGCGCAGGCGCTGGGCGCCTCGGTGCAGTGGATTTTCGAAACCCACGTGCACGCCGATCACCTCTCGGCAGCGCCGTATCTGAAACAGAGGCTGGGTGGGCAAATTGTCATTGGCAGCCACATCACCGCCGTGCAGGAAACCTTCGGCACGCTGTTCAACGCGCCGCCTGACTTTGCGCGCAATGGCAGCCAGTTCGATGTGCTGCTGGAAGACAACGCGTCGTTCGCCCTCGGCACGCTTGAGGTCAAGGCCATGCACACGCCCGGGCACACGCCGGCGTGCATGAGTTATCTGGTGCAAGTCGGTGACGCCACGGTCGCGTTTGTCGGCGATACGCTGTTCATGCCTGATTACGGCACCGCCCGGTGTGACTTCCCGGGGGCCGATGCGCGCACGCTGTATCGCTCGATCAAGAAACTGCTGGCGCTGCCGCCGGAGACCCTGCTGTTCATGTGCCACGACTACCTGCCCAATGGCCGTGAGCTGAAATACATGACCACGGTTGCCGAACAGCGCGCCAGCAATATCCATGTGCACGACGGTGTGGATGAAGACGCGTTCGTCGGCATGCGCGAAGCCCGCGACGCGACGCTGGACATGCCGGTGCTGATGCTGCCTGCGGTGCAGGTCAACATGCGCTGCGGACACTTTCCCGAGCCGGAAGACAACGGCGTCGTCTACCTGAAGATCCCGCTCAATGCCCTTTGACCGCTGCCCGCCTTAGGAAACCCTGTGATGAATGCTTCGACAACAACCTGTCAGATCCTGATCGTCGGTGGCGGTGCTGCCGGTATCGCCACTGCCGCAAGCCTGCTCGCCCGCGACGCTACCCTGCAAATCACTTTGGTCGACCCCGCCGATACCCATTATTACCAGCCCGGCTGGACCATGGTCGGTGCGGGGATCTTCACCCCGCAGTCGACGGCGCGCAGCATGGCTTCGCTGATTCCAAAAGGCGTGCAGTGGATCAAGGCTGCAGTAGCGACCTTCGAGCCGCAGCACAATGCGCTGACGCTGGGCGACGGCCGCGTGCTCGGTTATCAGCAACTGGTGGTCTGCCCCGGCCTGAAGCTGGACTGGTCGGCCATCGACGGGCTGGTGGAAACGCTCGGGGCCAATGGCGTGACCTCCAACTATCGCTATGACCTGGCGCCCTACACCTGGAAGCTGGTGCAGAACCTGAAACAGGGCCGCGCGCTGTTCACTCAGCCGCCCATGCCGATCAAGTGCGCCGGTGCGCCACAGAAGGCGATGTACCTGTCCTGCGATCACTGGTTGAAAAGCGGCCGTCTCGCGCAGATCGATACGCAGTTCTACAACGCCGGTGGCGTGCTGTTCGGTGTCGCCGACTATGTGCCAGCGCTGATGAAGTACGTCGAGCGCTACGCCATCGACCTCAAGTTCAGCCATCGGCTGGTCGCCGTCGACGGACCTGGCAAGCGTGCTACGTTTATTCGCACACAGGCCGATGGCAGCAGCGAGACCGTCGAGCAAAGCTTCGAAATGTTGCACGTAGTGCCGCCGCAGATTGCCCCCGACTTCATCCGCAGCAGCCCGCTGGCCGATGCCGCAGGCTGGGTGGACGTGGACCCTGCCACGCTGAAGCACCGCCAGTTCGCCAATGTGCATGGCTTGGGCGATGTCACCAATACCAGCAACGCCAAGACCGCCGCGGCGGCACGCAAGCAGGCGCCGGTGGTGGCCAACAACGTGCTGGTCGCGCTGGGTCGTCGGGGTGAATCCGCTGTGTATGACGGTTATGGCTCGTGCCCGTTGACGGTCGAGAAAGGCCGCATTGTGCTGGCCGAATTCACCTATGGCGGCAAGGTCGCGCCGAGCTTTCCGCACTGGCTGCTGGAGGGTCGCCAGCCGACCCGACTGGCCTGGTGGTTGAAAGCGCGAGTGCTGCCCGCGCTGTACTGGCATGGCATGCTCAAGGGCCGTGAATGGCTGGCCAAACCGAAAAAGGCTGACACCCGGCATGGATGAGCATCAGTTACTGGGCGTTGGTCTGGGAACCATCATCGGCATGGTACTGGCGCTGACCGGAGCGGGGGGCGGCATTCTCGCCGTGCCGCTGCTGGTCTTCGGTCTCGGTCTGTCGATTGTCGAAGCGGCACCTGTCGGTCTGCTGGCCGTAGGGCTGGCGGCGGGGATCGGTGCGGTGCTGGGGCTGCGCCAGGGCATCGTCCGCTATCGCGCGGCCGGGTACATCGCGTCCATTGGTGTGCTGATGGCGCCTCTGGGCCTGTGGCTCGCTCATCGACTGCCCAATACGCCGCTGGCCTTGGTCTTTTCGGTTGTGTTGCTGTACGCCTGTGGACGCATGTTCATCAGGGCCAGCCGCGAATTGCGCCACGGAAAGCCGGCGCCGCGCGCAGAGATCCTGCCCTGCGTGCTCAACCCGTTGCAGGGCCGCCTGCGCTGGACCATGCCCTGCCTGCGCGCACTGACGCTGACCGGCGTGGGCTCCGGGTTGCTGTCTGGTTTGTTGGGGGTGGGCGGCGGGTTCGTGATCATTCCGGCGCTGACCCGCTACAGCGACCTGGACATGAAGAGTGTCGTGGCGACGTCACTGGCGGTGATCGCCCTGGTCTCGACGGGCAGCGTTATCACCGCGTCACTGAGCGGGGTGATGCACTGGGCGGTCGGTGCGCCGTTCGCGCTGGGTGCAGTCGTCGGCCTGGTCATCGGCAGACAAGTCGCCCGCTACCTCGCCGGCCCACGCCTGCAACAACTGTTCGCCGTATGCGGCATCGTCGCGGCGTTCATGCTGGCGTTGTCCGTGCGATAACAGCCCGAGGACGCAGAGCGTCCAGAAAGGCATTCCCACGCGGAGCATGGGAACGATAAAAATCGTGAAGCGACTACCGTGCCAACGCGGAGCGCGGGAATGATGGAAGTCGTGAGGTGACTATCGTGCCAATGCTCCGCGTTGGCATGCAGTTCGTGACGCTCTGCGTCACATGCCCGTGCTGACACCGCGCACTCAAGATCGGACGCAGAGCTTCCAGAAAGGCATTCCCACGCGGAGCATGGGAACGATAGCTGGAGGGCGGGCTTAAAGCTTCTGCCAGACCTTCGGTTTGAAGAACAGCGTCTCGCCCTTGGCCAGGCCCACCAGGCTGTCGTGGTCCTTCACCACTTCGGCCTCGATCAGTTCGCTCTGCCCTTCCACTTTCAGGGTGACCCGCGTCGTCGCGCCCAGTGGGCGGATGTCGCGGACTTCGGCGGCGTGGTGGTCTTCGATTTCCTGGCGGGACAGCGACACCTCATGCGGACGGAACAGCAGGTGACCCTCCTCGCCCAGGCTCAGGCGATTGGAGTCGCCGAGGAAGTGGTAGACGAAGTCGTTGGACGGGTTCTCGTAGACCTCGCCCGGCGAGCCGATCTGCTCGATCACACCCTTGTTCATCACCACGATGCGATCGGCCACTTCCATGGCCTCTTCCTGATCGTGAGTCACGAACACCGAGGTCAGGTTGATGTCCTCGTGCAGGCGCGCCAGCCAGCGACGCAGCTCCTTGCGGACCTTGGCGTCCAGCGCCCCGAACGGCTCGTCCAGCAGCAGCACTTTTGGCTCGACCGCCAGGGCGCGGGCCAGGGCGATGCGCTGGCGCTGTCCACCCGACAGTTGCTCCGGATAACGGTCGGCCAGCCAGTCCAGCTGCACCATGTTCAGCAGCTCATGGACCTTCTCGGCGATCCGTGTCTCGTTCGGGCGCTCGCGTTTGGGCTTCATGCGCAGGCCGAACGCGACGTTATCGAACACCGTCATGTGGCGGAACAGCGCGTAATGCTGGAACACGAACCCGACGTTGCGATCACGCACGTCGTGACCGGACACATCCTCGCCATGGAACACGATGCTGCCGTCATCCGGGGTTTCCAGACCGGCAATGATGCGCAGCAGGGTGGTCTTGCCGCAGCCTGACGGGCCGAGCAACGCCACCAGCTCGCCACTCTGGATGTCCAGACTGATGTTGTTCAGGGCCTTGAAGGCGTTGAAGTTCTTGCTGACGTTACGGACTTCGATCGACATGATTATTCCTCCGCCGCGTTATGGCGCAGACGGTTAATGCGGGATTCGCTCCACTGCTTGAGCAGCAGGATGAACAGCGCCAGGATCAGCAACAGGCTCGCCACGGCAAAGGCGGCAACGTGGTTGTACTCGTTGTAGAGGATTTCGACGTGCAGCGGCAGGGTGTTGGTGACGCCGCGAATGTGCCCGGAAACCACCGACACCGCGCCAAACTCACCCATCGCCCGTGCCGTACACAGCACCACGCCGTAGATCAGGCCCCATTTGATGTTCGGCACCGTGACGTGCCAGAACATCTGCCAGCCATTGGCGCCCAGCAGCCGTGCGGCCTCTTCTTCCTGAGTGCCCTGCTCCTGCATCAGCGGGATCAGCTCACGCGCAACGAACGGCACGGTGACAAAGATGGTCGCCAGCACGATGCCCGGCAGGGCGAAGACGATCTGGATGTCGTGATCCTGCAACCACGGCCCGAACAGCCCCTGCGCACCGAACATCAGCACGTAAACCAGACCGGCGATGACCGGCGACACCGAGAACGGCAGGTCGATCAGCGTGACCAGAATGCTCTTGCCACGGAACGAGTATTTGCTCACGCACCATGCGGCGCTGACGCCGAACACCAGGTTGAGCGGCACCGAGATCAGTACCGCAATAACCGTCAGCTTCAACGCCGACAGCGCGTCCGGCTCGAGGATCGCGGTAAAGAACGCGCCCAGACCGTTTTTCAGGCCCTGGGACACCACGATGAACAGTGGCAGCCCTAGAAACAGGACGAACACCAGCCAGCACAGGCCGATCAGAATGCGTCGCGACACCGCGCTGCCACGACGGGCGGCGTTGGCAGAGGCGGCGGCTGAAACAGATGAATAAGACATGTTCTGCGCCTCCTCAGGATGGGGTTTCAATGCGCCGCTGCAGCAGGTTGATCAGCAGCAGCAGAATGAAGGACACCACCAGCATCATCACGCCGATAGCGGTTGCGCCGGTGTAGTCGTACTGGTCGAGCTTGACCATGATCAGCAGCGGCAGGATCTCGGTTTTCATCGGCATGTTGCCGGCGATGAAAATCACCGAACCGTACTCGCCCACGCCACGGGCAAACGCCAGGGCGAAGCCGGTCAGCCAGGCAGGCAGCAACGCCGGTACGAGGATGTGGCGAAACACCTGTAACGGACGCGCGCCCAGGCAGGCAGCGGCCTCTTCGACTTCCTTGGGGATATCGGCCAGCACAGGCTGCACGGTTCGCACCACGAACGGCAGGGTGACGAAGGTCAGCGCCAGGGTGATACCCAGCGGGGTGTAGGCGATCTTGAAACCCAGATCAGCCGCGAACTGGCCGACCCAGCCGTTGGGCGCGTACAGCGCTGTCAGGGCGATACCGGCCACTGCGGTGGGCAGGGCGAATGGCAGATCGATCATCGCATCGATGACCTTGCGCCCGGGGAAGGTGTAGCGCACCAGCACCCAGGCCAGCAGTGTGCCGATCACACCGTTGATGAGGGCTGCGTAAAAGGCGGTGCCGAAGCTCAGCTTGAGTGCCGCGATCACGCGTGGTGCCGTGATGATGGTCCAGAACTGATCCCAGGTGAGCTGCGCGGCATGTACGAACATGGCGGCGAGCGGTATTAGCACAATCAGACTGAGGTACACCAAGGTGTAGCCCAGCGTCAGCCCGAAGCCGGGTATGACGGGGGAGATACGACGCGACATAAAAGTCCCTGGTTTCACTTGCACGAAGCCCGGAGGTTAATCCGGGCTGTTTGGCCAAGCCTGCGATGCCGCTCGGGCGGCATCCTCATTTCGGCTTATTGCGCCTGATAAATCTGGTCGAAAACGCCGCCGTCATTGAAAAACTTCGGCTGCGCAGTTTTCCAGCCACCAAAGTCTTTGTCGATAGTCACCAGATCGAGTTTCGGGAATTGCTTCTCGTACCTGGCGGCCACTTCGGCATCACGTGGACGATAGAAGTTTTTCGCAGCAATTTCCTGACCTTCCTTGCTGTACAGGTGCTTGAGGTATTCAGTCGCGATTTCGGTGTTGCCCTTCTTCTCGGCGTTCTTGTCGACCACGGCGACAGGAGGTTCGGCAAGGATCGACAGCGAAGGTACGACGATGTCGAACTTGTCCTTGCCGCCGTCTTCTTTCAACGCCAGGAACGCTTCGTTTTCCCACGCCAGCAGCACGTCACCCTGACCGTTGTTGACGAAGGTGATGGTCGAACCGCGTGCGCCGGTATCCAGGATCGGCACGTGCTTGAACAGCGTCTGCACGTATTCCTTGGCCTTGGCTTCGTCACCGCCGCCCGCCTTCAGGCCGTAGGCCCAGGCGGCCAGGAAGTTCCAGCGCGCACCGCCGGAGGTTTTCGGGTTCGGTGTGATCACCGAGACGCCTTCCTTGGTCAGGTCGCCCCAGTCCTTGATGCCTTTCGGGTTGCCCTTGCGCACCAGAAACACGATGGTCGAGGTGTACGGCGTGCTCGCGTCCGGCAGACGGGTCTGCCAGTTTTCGGGCAGCGTCTTGCCGAGCCTGGCGATTTCGTCGATATCACCGGCCAGTGCCAGGGTCACTACGTCAGCGCGCAGGCCATCAATCACGCCACGCGCCTGCTTGCCCGAGCCGCCGTGGGATTGCTTGATCTCAACCTTGTCGTCCGGATGGGATTTTTTCCAGAAATTGACGAATTCTGCGTTGTAATCCTGGTACAGCTCGCGGGTCGGATCGTAGGACACGTTGAGCAGTTCGTAATCCTTGGCGACAGCCGAGCCTGCGAAAACAGCACTGGCGAGAGCCGCCAGCGCAAAACGGCGAATGGACATAGATTGAAGCTCCTGGAAATGCTGTGTGTTGGCTTTTTTGATTTCTTGGCGCGTCAGAGCGGCATTCGCACGGGCGCGTTGCTGTTTTTCAGGGGGGTATCAGGAGTCAGGATGAAACCCTCCGGTTGACCAGTCGGGTGATTGCCGCTTCAGTTCTGCTTGGCAGGGTTCTGCAAACGAAACTTTTCCTTGCGCTCGATCTGCACCACCTGTGCGTTGTGCACGGTGATTTCGACGGCACCAAAACGCAGGTCACGCAACGCACTCTGAATTTCACGCAGAATGGCTGCTTCGTCCTGACCGTCAACACTACGTAGAGATGCGCTCATTGTCTTAATCCTTGAGAAGTGAGGGGCCTGCCGTCGCGACTGGGGGCGATGGCGTATGGCGGTGAGGCAATAATAGTGAGGTGCGGATATTCTTAAAAAGACTATTTAAGAATGCAGATATAACCAAAAAGACTTTATAAGGGTGGGAGCCACTCAGGGTGCATTGCACACCCTGACCCGCGTTATCAGTGAGGGCCTGAACTAGTTGAACGCGGGCGCGTGCGTCCAGTCAATCGACTGTGCCGCCATGGGCCGGGCAAACCAGTAGCCCTGGCCCAACTCGCAACCGTTGCTTAACAGGAATGAAGCCTGACTGGCGTGTTCGATCCCCTCCGCCAGTACACGCATGCCCAGGCTCGAAGCCAGCGCGATGACCGTCCGTACAATCGCGATGTCATCCACGTCGCCCGGCAGCCCGGCCACGAAACCCTGGTCGATCTTGAGCTTCTGCACCGGCATGCTCTTGAGCCGCAGCAGCGATGAGTAGCCTGTGCCGAAGTCATCGATGGCCAGACTCAGGCCCAGTTCACGCAGGCGATGCAATTGCTTGATGGCCTGTTCAGGGTCCTCCATGACGGCACTTTCAGTGACTTCCAGCTCAAGAAATGCCGGATCGAGGCCGGTCTCGTTCAAGACCTCAGCCACTCGCCGATCGACATCACCACGACTGAACAGGCGGCTGGACACGTTGACCGCGACGGACGCAATCGAGACGCCTTCTGCCAGCCATGCCTGCATTTGCCGACAGGCAGTGTTCAATACCCAGGCATCGATATCGGCGATGAGCCCGTTCTGCTCGGCGATAGGGATGAAATCGCCGGGCGAAACCATGCCACGAGTCGGGTGCTGCCAGCGCACCAGCGCTTCGACCGCGCAAATACGTCCGGTTACCAGGTCGTAAACCGGTTGGTAGAACACCCGCAATTGGTCCTGCTCGATGGCCTGGCGCAGCTCGCTGGCCAGTTGCACCCGCTGCTGGGCGTGGGCGGTCAGCTCTTCGGTGTACAGCGCAAACCCTTCGCGGCCATCGGTCTTGGCCTTGAACAGCGCCGAGTCGGCATTGCGCAACAATTGCTCGGCCGTCAGCGCGTCACCGGGAAACAGGCTGATACCGATACTGGCAGTGACGAACAACTGATGCCCGCCAATCGGGTACGGCGCTTTGAAGGCATTGATCACCTGCTGCGCGAGCGCTGCGGCATGCACCATGTGCGTACAGTTTTTGACCAGCAGCGCGAATTCGTCACCGCCCAGCCGCGAGACCGTCATACCGCTATCGGCCAGCGCATTGAGACGTTCGGCTGCCGCCTTGAGCACTTCGTCGCCGATGTTATGGCCAAGGCTGTCGTTGATGTTTCTGAAGTTGTCCAGGTCGACCACCAGCAGCGCACAGCCGCGCTTGCTGGAGCGCGCCGAGGTCAGCGCCTGGCTGATACGGTCGGTCAGCAGCAGACGATTGGGCAACTCGGTCAGCGCATCGTAATGGGCCAGTTGCGCCAGTTCCTGTTGGGAGCGCTTGATGGCCGTGATGTCGGAAAACACCGCCACAAAATGCCTGGCCTGCCCGTCTTCACCCTTGATGCAGCGGATGGTTTGCCATTGCGGATAGATCTCGCCGCTTTTGCGCCGGTTCCAGATCTCTCCGCTCCACTGCCCGGCACTCTGCAGTGAGTGATACATCTGCCGATAAAACTCGGGGCCATGACGACCGGACTTGAACTTGCTGGGGTTGAAACCCAGCACCTCGTCGGCCTGATAGCCAGTGATGTCCACAAACGCACGATTTACATGGACAATACGCCCTTCGGCATCACTGACCAGCACACCCTCACGCGTACTGTCGAACACCACCGCCGCCAGCAGCAGCCGGTCATAGTCCTGTTGTTGGCGCTCAAACAGCGCTTCGCCGCCGACGATGGCCTTCAATTTGTCACGTGCAATGAAGATCATGACGGTGCTGAGCAACGCCCAGCCGTAACCGATCATCTGTTGTCCGACGGACAGTCGAGCCGGATCCTTGACGAAAAAAGACAGCAGGGCGCTGCCTGTCGCGAACCACAGAATCGACAGCAGCCCATACAGAACGGCGGTTCGCAGCGCGTTACGGGAATAATCGGACATAAAAAACCGAGCCTTACGAAAGGTCTGGATTATAAAGCAAGAAACATCCTGCGACGCTTATCTGCAAGGGTGACTGGTTTTCTGAGCCATGTCAGTGATAATGCCGTTGCGACTTTTTTCTTCACAGGTATTTCTACGAGGGCCAAACAGCCTATGTGGTACAACGGTTTGCTCGACCTTTCCGTCTGGCAGTTAATAGCGGTCACGCTGGTCATGACCCATATAACGATCATTGGCGTTACGGTCTATCTGCACCGCTATTCAGCCCATCGCTCCCTGGAGCTCAATGCGGGTCTGAAACACTTCTTCCGCTTCTGGCTGTGGCTGACCACTGCCCAGAACACCCGCGAGTGGACAGCCATCCACCGCAAACACCACGCAAAATGCGAAACCGTCGACGATCCGCACAGCCCGGTCGTCAAGGGGCTGTCTACGGTACTGCGCAAGGGCGCAGAGCTATACCGCGAGGAAGCGCAGAACCAGGACACCCTGCGGATCTACGGCAAGAACTGCCCGGAAGACTGGATCGAGCGCAATCTGTACTCGCGCTACAAGCTGCTGGGCATCGCTTTGATGGCGGTCATCGACGTGGCGCTGTTCGGCGCGCTCGGTATCACGGTCTGGGCTGTGCAGATGATGTGGATTCCCTTCTGGGCTGCCGGTGTGGTCAACGGGCTGGGTCATGCGGTCGGCTATCGCAACTTCGAGTGCCGCGATGCAGCCACTAATCTGGTGCCGTGGGGCATCGTGATCGGCGGCGAAGAACTGCACAACAATCACCACACCTACCCCAACTCGGCCAAGCTGTCGGTCAAGCCGTGGGAGTTCGACATGGGCTGGGCATGGATCAAAGTGTTCAGCTTCCTGGGTCTGGCCAAGGTCCAGCGGGTCGCGCCTATCGCCCATCGGGTCGAAGGCAAGGGCCATATGGACATGGACACCGCGATGGCGATCCTCAACAACCGTTTCCAGATCATGGCGCAGTACCGCAAGCTGGTCATCGCGCCGCTGGTTACTCAGGAACTCGGCAAGGCCGACGAGTCGGTGCGTCATCAGTTCCGTCGTGCCAAGCGCCTGCTGTCGCGTGAGACCAGCCTGCTCGATGACAGGCATCACCTGCGCATTCAGACCATGCTGGAACACAGCCATGCGCTGAAAGTGATCTACGAAAAACGCCTCGCGTTGCAACAGATCTGGGTCAAGACCAGCAGCAATGGTCACGACATGTTGTCGGCCATGAAAGAGTGGATTCACGAGGCCGAAGCCAGCGGTATTCAGTCCCTGCGCGAGTTCGCCGACCAGCTGAAAACCTACTCGCTACGCCCCGCACACGCCTGAACCGTTGATCGGCGCGCCATCCCCTGGCGCGCCGGTCCCGGAACTTATCCCCTCCCCGTCTATCTCATCAACTTTCCCGCCAATCGGGATAGGGCGCCTTACTGGCCGTAAACGTTTGAGATGGTTCTTATGGAAAAGCAGCCTTTCACTTCCCTACCCGGCTCACCGATCACTGATATGCCCGCAGCCGCAGAAACCCTGTTAGCCCTGATGCACGCTCAGGCAGAAGTCGCACGTCTGAGCGAGCGCGAACAATTGTTCAGCTCGTTGCTGGTGAGCGTGAACGCTGTCTTGTGGGCGTTCGACTGGGAAACCCAGCACATGATCTATGTCAGCCCGGCCTACGAGCGCATCTTCGGTCGTTCGGCGGGCCTGCTGCTGGCTGACTACAGTGAGTGGCGCGACAGCATCTACCCCGATGACCTGAACTACGCCGAGCGCAGCCTGAACGAGGTCATCGAGAAAGGCTCGATCGAGGACCGCGAGTACCGGATCATTCGTGCGGATGGCGAAGTACGCTGGCTCAGCGATAAATGCTTCGTCAGCCATCGCGCCGACGCCAGCCAGCGTCTGATCGTGGTGGGCATCGCCGAAGACATCACCGAGAAGAAGCACCTCGAGGATGAGCTGCAACGCCTGGCGACCACCGATGTGCTGACCCAGAGCAGCAACCGCCGGCACTTTTTCGAATGCGCCCAGCGCGAGTTCGAACTGGCTCGCCTCAACGGTACGCCGCTGGCGTTTTTGCTGCTGGACATCGATGACTTCAAGCTGGTGAACGACACCTACGGCCATCAGGAAGGCGATACCGTGCTGCAACGCATCGCCGAAAGCGGTCGTTCGGCATTGAGGCGTGGTGACCTGTTCGGGCGTATCGGTGGTGAAGAGTTCGCCGCAGTATTCCCCGGCTGCGCGCCGGACATGGCCATGCAGATCGCCGAGCGCCTGCAACGCGAGATCCAGCGTCAGAATTTCCAGTCCGGCGGCACCACCTTCAGCATCACCGCCAGCCAGGGCCTGACCAACCTGGGCGCGGACGACCCAAGCCTCGAAACCCTCTACGGCCGCGCCGACGCCGCGATGTATCAGGCCAAGCGCCAAGGCAAGAACCAGATCGTACTGGTCTGAAATGCCTTCTCGAATGTAGAAAGCACGACTGGCCCCTTCGCGAGCAAGGCGGATCGCCGCCCCGGTCGCCCCCGCGGGAGCACGAGGTATCTTGTGGGAGCGAGCTTGCTCGCGAAGACGGTCTTCCTGATCAGCAAATCTTCGGTGGTTGTACCGGCCCCTTCGCGAGCAAGTGCGCACACAGCATCAAGCCCTGTGGGAGTCTGCGGTGCCCTGTAGGAGCGGACTTGTCCGCGAAGAGGGAGGTACATTCAATGCATTGG
Source organism: Pseudomonas sp. ICMP 10191 (assembly GCF_001467335.1). Taxonomy (NCBI): domain Bacteria; kingdom Pseudomonadati; phylum Pseudomonadota; class Gammaproteobacteria; order Pseudomonadales; family Pseudomonadaceae; genus Pseudomonas; species Pseudomonas sp. ICMP 10191. The sequence continues at coordinate 26,800 of NZ_LKGW01000125.1, read as the reverse complement.
CTGCGTTNCGCGAGCAAGCTCGCTCCTACAGGAGTACGCGGTACCTTGTGGGAGCGAGCTTGCTCGCGAAGAGTCCGGTGCAGTCGATGGCTTTTCTGCGTCAGGAATACCGCCTTCGCGAACAAGTTCGCTCCTACGGGAGTACGCGGTATCTTGTGGGAGCGCGCACGGCATGACGCCCTGAGGGAGCGGCTGGGCGGCGATTCGCCTTGCTCGCGAAGGCGTCGGTCGGGTTTTACTTCTCGGGCGAACCCTGAGCAGCGGCTGCCGGATCCTCGATTGCAGCAGGCTCTTCAGCAGGTGCCTCAGGTGCCACGTCGAGCAACCCATCTTCGACCGCCTCGGCAGCCACCTCAGTTTCGGTCGTCAGCGGCCTCAGCAAACTCGGATCCGTCACCCCCGTCAGCTTCTTGCGCAGGCGCTGCAAGTCACCGACGCTGAGCTTCAACAGTTTGGCCGACTTGGTCTTGATCAGCGTGGTGACACTTTCTTCCTCGCCCAGGCGCGCCATCTGCCCCGCCAGGTTCATTGCCAGCACTTCGCGCGTGTAGATGCCGGTGTTGTACTGATACACCGCAGCGATCAGCTCACGCAGTTCCAGCGGCAAACGCCAGCGGGTGCGCAGAGCAGAACCGAAGGCAGCGGAATACTGTTCCAGAGACTGCCCGATCACCTGCTCATCCAGTTGGCCGCCAGCCAGCAGCCACTCCTGCAGACAACCCAATACCGCCAGGTCACCCAGCGACTGCAACAACCCGGCGCTGAAGCAGCGCTCTGCATCCAGCTCCAGCATGCCGCCCAGAATGCGTGCGTAATCTGCCGTGCGCTGCGACAGGCTCCAAAGCTCATGGGCCTTGGCCAGCAACGCATCATTGGTCAGCACCGCCATACGCTTTTTGGCCAGGCCTGACGCGATATTGGCACCCTGCACCGGCCCGAGAATGGCCAGCGCCCCGCCCATGGTCTGGATCGGCTTGCCCAGATGCTGCGCCGCCGTATTGGCCGCTGCGATCAGTACTGCCGTGATGTGCGGATCGTTGCGCAGCTCCTGCTCCAGCAAGGCGGCGTCGATGCCGCTGGCGGTCTGGCTGAGCGTCACCGCCGTGGCGACATCGACGAACAGCGGCGCGCCATCGGCTATATCACGGCGTTTGTCGAGAAACTTGGTCAGGGTCAGGCCCGGCGTCAGCGCGGGCACCGCACCCGCAGCCGGGGCGCTGCGTTCCAGCAACAGGCCTTCAAGGCGCTGGCGCAACCCTTCAGTATTCAGTGGTTTGGTCAGGTAGGCAGTCGGCGCCAGCGGCACGACTTCACGCACGCTGGCGCTGTCATTGCGATTGCTGATCAGAATGAACGGGATGGCGGGCTGACGACGCAGATTGCGCACGCCCCGCAGCAGGCTCAGGCCATCGATCCCCGGCAGCTCGCGGGCGGCGATGATCAGGTCCGGCAGGTGTTTTTTCATCCACTCGACGGCCTGTTTGCCATCGGTGCACATCTCCAGCTCGATATCCGCACGCACGTCCAACACCAGGTCGCTAAGCGTCTCGCGAACCCATGGATCAGACTCGGCTATCAGTACGCGAGGAACGGCGGGCAAAACTACAGCGGTCATCATGACTCTCCGATGTCAATGCGATCACCTTAGCCAATGCAAACGTCCGGATATACCCAAAACAGCGAAATACCCTGCTCAAACGCAAAAAAAACCCGTCGAAACGGGCTTTTTTTGTCTGTTTGGTCATAAATTAATCAATTCATGACTTCACACTTTTTACGCGATTTCAGCAAAGCATTCGTCGAGAATGGCCAGGCCGCGGTTCAGCAATTCGTCTTCGGCAGTCAACGGCACCAGCACGCGCAACACGTTGCCGTAAGTACCGCAGGACAGCAGAATCAGACCCTTGTCACGCGCCTTGGCAACCACCTGAGCCACGGCAGCGGCGTTAGGCTTGTGCGAATCGCCGTCTTCGAACAGCTCGACAGCGATCATCGCACCCAGCGCACGCACTTCACCGATAATCGGGTACTTGGCCTGCATCGCCTTGAGCGAGGTCACCAGACGTTCACCAACTGCCTTGCAGCGCTCCAGCAGGTGCTCTTCTTCGAAGATGTCCAGCACCGCCAGCGCCGCGGCACAGGCCACCGGGCTACCGGCATAGGTGCCGCCCAGACCGCCGGGTGCAATGGCGTCCATGTATTCAGCCTTGCCGCACACGCCCGCCAGCGGGAAGCCGCCTGCGATGGACTTGGCGAAAGTAGTCAGGTCAGCCGCAACGCCCATCTGCTCCATCGCGAAGAACGTGCCGGTACGACCCGCGCCGGTCTGCACTTCGTCAGCGATCAGCAGAATGCCGTGCTTGTCGCACAGCTCGCGCAGACGCAGCATGAAGGCCTTCGGCGCCACGTAGAAACCACCTTCGCCCTGAACGGGTTCGATGATGATTGCAGCGATGTCCTTGGGCTCGGCGTCGTTCTTGAAGATGCGCTCGATGCTGGCGATGGAATCGTCAACGCTCACGCCATGCAGTTCGCACGGGTACAGCGCACGGAAAATACCGCCTGGCATCAGGCCCATGCCGGCCGAGTAAGGCACGACTTTGCCGGTCAGACCCAGGGTCATCATGGTGCGGCCGTGGTAAGCGCCGGTGAAGGCGATAACGCCCGCACGCCCGGTCGCAGCACGGGCGATTTTCACGGCGTTTTCCACCGCTTCGGAACCGGTGGTCACCAGCAGGGTTTTCTTGTCGAAATCACCCGGCACTTTGGCGTTGATCTTCTCGCACAGCTCGACGTAAGGCTCGTAGGCCAGCACCTGGAAGCAGGTATGGCTCAGCTTGGTCAGCTGCTCTTGCACAGCGGCGATGATCTTCGGGTGCAGGTGACCGGTGTTCAGAACCGCAATACCGCCCGCGAAGTCGATGAACTCACGACCTTCCACGTCGGTAACGGTCGCGTTCTTCGCCGAAGCAGCGAAGATCGGGTGGATCTGACCAACGCCACGCGGGACGGCTGCATGGCGGCGTTGCATCAGGGATTCGTTAGTCTTGCTCATGTATTCCTCATTCGCCGCTCATCGGTCGGCGTGGGTCAAGGATCAAGCGGACCGGATCAACTGCGGCAGCATACGATGATCGACTGCTGCAGCCTTCAGGCCACCAGGAAACTGCGGTGCAACAAAAGCCGATGACACGTCGCTCTCGCGCGCCATCGGCTGCAATACCCGAGTGTCGGTCAGACCGACAGGCAGAGGTATTTGATTTCCAGATAATCTTCGATGCCGTACTTGGAGCCTTCACGGCCCAGGCCGGACGACTTGATACCGCCGAACGGTGCCAATTCGTTGGAGATCAGGCCGGTATTGATACCCACCATGCCATATTCCAGCGCCTCGGCAACACGGAACACGCGGCTCATGTTCTGCGCGTAGAAGTACGACGCCAGACCGAACTCGGTGTCATTGGCCATCGCGATCACTTCAGCCTCGTCCTTGAAGCGGAACAGCGGGGCCAGCGGACCAAAGGTTTCTTCCCGGGCCACGGCGGCATCTTTCGACACGTTGACCAGAATGGTCGGTTCGAAGAACGAGCCTTCCAGGCTGTTGCCACCGGTCAGCACGGTTGCGCCCTTGCTGACGGCGTCGGCGATATGTTCCTTGACCTTGGCCACCGCCTTGTCGTCGATCAACGGGCCGGTGGTGACGCCTTCTTCCAGGCCGTTACCGATCTTCAGCTTGCCGACCGCCGCCTTGAGCTTCTCGGCGAACGCGTCATACACCGCGTCCTGCACGTAGATGCGGTTGGCGCACACGCAGGTCTGGCCGTTGTTGCGGTACTTGGAGATCATCGCGCCTTCGACCGCCTTATCGAGGTCGGCATCGTCGAACACGATGAAAGGCGCGTTACCGCCCAGTTCCAGGGAAACCTTCTTGATGTCCTTGGCGCACTCGGCCATCAGCTGGCGACCAATGTCGGTCGAGCCGGTGAAGGACAGTTTGCGCACGATCGGGTTGCCGGTCAGCTCGGCACCGATATCGCCTGCGCTGCCGGTCACCACGCTGAACACGCCAGCCGGAATGCCCGCACGCTCGGCCAGTTCAGCCAGGGCCAGTGCCGAGAACGGCGTTTGCGACGCAGGCTTGAGCACCATGGTGCAGCCCGCCGCCAGTGCCGGACCGGCCTTGCGGGTGATCATTGCCGCCGGGAAGTTCCACGGGGTGATCGCCGCCGTCACACCAATCGGCTGCTTGAGCACGATCAGGCGCTTGTCCGGCTGGTGACCAGGGATCACATCGCCATAGACGCGCTTGGCTTCTTCGGCGAACCACTCGATGAACGATGCGGCGTAGGTGATCTCGCCCTTGGCTTCGGCCAGTGGCTTGCCCTGCTCCAGTGTCATCAGCAGACCCAGATCGTCCTGGTTCTCGATCATCAGCTCGAACCAGCGGCGCAGCTTGTTGCCACGCTCCTTGGCGGTCAGCGCACGCCAGGCCGGCAGCGCCTTGTCAGCCGCCTCAATCGCCCGACGCGTCTCGGCTGCGCCCATTTTCGGCACAGTGCCGAGGATTTCGTTGTTGGCAGGGTTGTTGACCTTGATCGACTGACCACCGTCCGCGTCCAGCCACTGGCCGTTGATGTAGGCTTGCTGGCGGAACAGTGTGGAATCTTTGAGCTGCATGTCGGCCTCCTAAACAGCATCGCCCGAGAGGCGACGCGAACAATTGATATCGATGCACCCCATTTGGAAGCCATCGTCAGGAAAACATTCCATCGGGTTCCAGCGCTGCGCGACGCATGAAGGCAGGAAGACCGAACAAGAGCGTTTGAAATCTCAAACGAATCCTAGGCATTGCGGGGGGAAAGGACAATAGCCCGTTCGAAAAAAAGAACGGGCGCAAAGAGGGGCGTGGTTTTCTGATCAGCGTCGAGCCGCGACGCAGAGACATCTTGCAACCGCAACGCGATCAGGCTGCCCTGCCCTTCAACGTGAACAGGCTCAACCCCAGGCCAATGAACGACGCACCAAACACCCGGTTCACGTTCTGGCGCCTGCGGGCTGACGAGAGGTGTTGCTTGAGCGTCTGTGCCAGCAGCTCATAAAAGCCGTGAGCAACCACCCAGCAACCGGCGAAGGTCACGATCAACCTCAAGGCATTGCCGAACGACCCGATCATCGTCCTGGCCGGGTCGTGGCTGATCGACTTCGACAGCGCCATGACCACCGCAGGGCCCGGCGCAGGTTTTAACCCACGCCTGTAGCGCTATCGATAATCCGGAAGCGTGAAAGACTGCACCGCCGGGGTCAGCGCCCTGGCTGCACGTTTGCTGATAAAGGGCGTTGCCACCAGCCGCTGCACGGCGCGCAGGATCTTCACCCCGGTCTGACTGCGAGGATGGACCAGACGCGGAACAAGTTTCGGCACGCTCTGCGACTTTTTCACCACAGGGCGCAGGACATATTCGTACGCGGCAAGCGCCTCGGCAATGGTGTCGGTCTTGGTGAGTTCGCCCGCCAGCACATACGCGCCAATCAGCGCCAGCGAAGCACCGACCCCACCCAGTGGCGTGACACACCACGCCGCATCGCCCAGCAGTACCACCGGGCCATTCGACCAGCGATCGATCTTCACCTGACGCAAGTCATCGAACCAGAAATCCTCCGCAGCCTCCATCCCCTCCAGCAGACGAGGCACCTCCCAGCCCGCGCCTGCAAACGACGCGCGAAGAAACGCCTTCTGCTCGGCAACACTGTTACCGACCGTCAGGTGGCTACGGCCGTGCACATTAAAGAAAGCGCGCGTCGTACCGCGATTGTCCGGACGAACCCCCGCACTGCGACCGCCCACCGCGTTATACCAGCGCGCGGTCTGGCTATCGGTCGGTGCCCGAGGCACGGTAAAGAACGCGCTGGCCATGTCCATCCGGCGCGGCTGGTTCTCGCCGGGGAACACCAACTCCCGCGTGCGCGAACCGACACCTTCGGCAATGATCAGCAGATCAAAACGCTCCTCGCCACCGCCCTCGAACGTGACCGACACGCCCTCCGCATCGTGCTCGACCGAGACGATGCGGTCACCAAAGCGATAGAACGCATCAGCAGACGACGCCTCATACAGCAGACGCGCAAGGTCACCGCGCAACACCTCAAGCTCAGCCGTCGGGCCGTCCCCGTCCAGACCGGCCAGATCGATGCGCGCCGCTGTGCGGTTACCCTCATCGACCCAAGCAAGCCCCGTCTCGCCAGTGTTGAGACCCTTCACCGCCTGCTCAAGCCCCATCAAGCGCAAGACCTCCCGAGCCGCGCCCCGCACATCCACATTCTGCCCGCCATCGCGAAAGGCAGGCGCCTGCTCGACAACCGTGACATCGCAATCGCGCTGCGTCAGCCACCAGGCCGCGGCACACCCCGCGATACTGGCCCCGGTAATAAGAACGCGGCACGGGCTGCGCTCGATGCTTTTGAACTGATTGATAAGAGGCCCTCGGTGAGAACGAACTGACGGAGTGGTATGGGGAGCATCATGCACCACCACGCAGCCGTGCCGGAAGCGCAGGTCTGATCCTTTGTGGGCGGTAATGGGTGTGGGCTGATGAAAGGCTGTCGCGGGGCGCGCTGGGTGATTTGTGTCTCGCACCGCCCGCAACTGGACGCCCCGTACCCATGTGAGTATCATGGCGCCCGCGTCGCACCAGTAGCTCAGCTGGATAGAGTACTGCCCTCCGAAGGCAGGGGTCGTGGGTTCGAATCCCGCCTGGTGCACCACCTTTTGCAGCCTGGATGTGTCTTGAGTTGTGGACAGTCTATGAAATGCCCGAAGCCCGCCTTGTGCGGGCTTTTTTGTTTCTGGCTTTTGGTGCTGGATGAAGTCGTTATGTGCGCTCTGCACGTCATCGGTGAGAAGATGTTGGTCCAGCAAATGGCCCAAATGAACAAGGAATTGAAAGCGGGTATCGAGTTACGCATGCTCGCCCCCCCAACCGACACCAGCAAAAGCCTCGGTATGTTCGACGCCCTTAGCGGTTCCTAAGATGCGGCAGCACTGGCACACCGCTTACCGCCCACCGCCTTTCTCACAGCCCTGTACGAACCCGACAAACGCCGCGCTTGGTCTGCCATCCTCCGCCGCACGCTGGAAGGCTTTATCGCCCAATCGTTACCCGCGTCGGCCAGCGGACAAGCTCACCGTGCCGCCGCTCGCTTTGGCCTCGCCGCCGCAGCGGGTGAGCTGGCCACCGCGATGGGGATAACAGGCTGGCCCGATGGCACCGCCACCACCGCTGCTCGGGTGTGCCTCAACGCATGGATGAACGAACGTGGCGGCGTCGGTAACTTCGAGGGTGACGCAATCGTGTCGCGACTGCGCCAGGTCATCGAGCGCTTCGGCGAGAGCCGATTTACCCGCTGGGAATCGGCAGCGGCAAAGATCGACGAACACGGCCCGCGCACCATCGACCGGCTGGGCTTTCGCAAGACGATGGAGCATGGCCTGGGCGACTCCCTGCACACCACCAACACCTACTACGTGCTGCCCGAGTCCTGGCGCTCGGAGATCTTTCGGGGCATGAACATCAATGCGGTGAACAAGGAGTTGCTACAGCGCGGGGTAATCGAACCTGGGAACGACGGCAAGGCATCGGGTCTGGTCCGCCTGCCCGGACTGGGTACGCAACGCTGTTACATCGTTAAGACGATTCCGGGATTGGCTGAAAGCGAGGCTCGGGCTGCCTGAGTGCATCCCTGCTGATCGAGGTAGCGCCGGCTGATTCCCGGCCTCGCCAGCCGCTCAACCAACCCCTATCGAACCTCGTGACCTGAAGGTGTACAAGAACCCGAATACAGGTGAAATCATCGAGACCAAAGGCGGCAATCACAAGGCACTGAAAGCGTGGAAAGCAGAACACGGCGCAGACCTTGTCGAAGGATGGTTGAAGAAGTAATGCGCATCACCTGAAAAAGGGCCCAGACGGGCCCTTTTTAGCATGAGTCGCTTTACTGAAATGAACAGTCTTGATTTTAGCTAACACCCGCTCCAAACTCGCGATCCAAGATATTACGAATATAACCGTTCGTCCGTTGCTCGTGTGTTTGCATGTGAACCGGGTTGATTGCTGATCAGATACATTTCCCTCATTAGGCTAGGAATCTTAAACCACTCGATGCGCTAACCGCCTCCTTGCATCATCGATGAAAGTGCTCCGCCTACCGGAGGTGCTTCGACTTTGCGTAAATATTTCGCTACCCCTATTACACAACCGAAACTGGTTAACATCCTGAATTCGGCGCCTGAGGCGGTGGGCGTATTAATGCGAGCGGATAATATCAAAAACGGTACAAAGCTCATCGACCGGTTCTTGAACGCTCAGTTGATCACTCAGCACATGCACTCTCAATCTTCCGACATCACTTATCCGTAATGAATCTCTCTCACTTAACACGAGAAATTTGAGCCTCCAGTTCCTGGATTTTCTGGTGCTCAGGTGTCAGCGCTTTGCTCTGCGGCGTCAAACAGTTGCGCTCTTGCTGGAGTTGATTAACCCAAAGACGAAACGTTGACTCGACTACCCAAGAGCGCGGCTGGCCTCTATATAGCTATAGCCCTGCTCCACCGGCTTCGCGTTTGATTTTAGAGGAAAAGAACGACGTTGCTCGGTCATCAGTCCCCTGTCTGACTGATTTTCTCCGTTAAGTATGTTCAGCCTGATTAGGTCGATACAGCCTCTCCCAATTAGCTTGGCTCTGCGTGCGGCGGCACTACGTAGTTTTTTGCAGAAATGCACAAGGATCCACCTAACGCTGACACGTGATTTTTCAGCTGATTTTTTTGTGGTCAGTCTTGCTAATAGACCCCGCACTCAACGCCCGAAGACGTGTATGCTTTGCATAGGATGTGCACCATTATCCAAAACTCGCTTTTGACATCAACAAGGATGTACACATGACTAGCCCTCAGCTAAAAATTTCTTGTTCAGAACAAGAAGTATTCACGAAGCTTCAAAAGCTATGCTCGCAGACAGGATATATAAATGCCCTTGCCTTTATAAGCCTGAAAGACACCACAATCATTTTCAATGAGAAAATGAAAGCCGAAGATATGCAGCACTTATTCGTCAGACACAGATTGATATACAATGAGATAATGGTCCTGCTTGGCTTACTTACCGATACCGAAATAACCTTAGAAGCGCCGACCACCGAAACAATCGATAAATATATATCTCAGACATACTCATTGATGGAGGAGTTACACGCCTCATTTTTCAAAAACCCAACAAGCGACTCACCAGATGACGAACCGCCGTTTGACTCAACGGAGATCATTGAATCCTCATTTCCTATGCGTGAGCCTATTTTTTACAGTGGTGAATCTGCTTACGCGCATCAGTATCGAGACTTTTCCATAGCTAAATACTCCGCTGATGATGAATGGCTCTGCAGGAATAAAGGATTTGATATTAGATCAGCTACAGCAGTTGTGCATGCAGTAGGTATTTTACAGAACGAAGCTCTATTATCTATAATGGAGTTACAGCGAGACGAACTGATCCCAAGTCGATGGCTGGACGGCTATAAACTGAACCCTGAGGCAATCTCAGCATCAAGCGGAATTAGCTTAGAAACAACCAAGTCGGTGATAGCCGCCTTCACTTTGCAGAAAAAAGATTCGAGCTTTGCAGGCGTCAACGATTTTAACGCTGCTAAAGCGACCCCAATCATACCCTTGAACGACGGTTCGTTAGTACTTATCCAATACTACGCACTAGTCGAATCGCTTTATGAGTCACCATTTTACTGGATGAACCAGGATGACGCATACAGAGCCATAGCATCTGAAAACAGGGGTGATTTTACCGAAGACTTCGCCCATGACCGGCTTGCAAAGGTTTTTGGCCAAAGCCGAGTATTCAACAACGTAGACGTCTGGAAGGGCAAACGCAAAGATAGACTAGGAGAAATTGACACTCTGGTTGTGTACGGGGATCGATTAATTATTCTGCAAGCAAAATCCAAGCGACTAACGATGGGGGCTCGCAAGGGCAACGACGGCCTACTTCGAGACGATTTCAAAAAGGCGATACAAAATTCTTATGATCAGGCGTGGCTCTGCGCTGAGGCCATGAAGGAGCCGGATCTTCGTTTGACTCTTCCCGACGGGACGGAATTAAAAATATCAGAAAACCCAAAAGACATTCTAATAATTAACCTTATATCCGATCACTATCCAGCCTTGAGCTTTCAATCAAGCCAATTTTTAAAATTTTATAAAGACGAACATATTAGACCTCCATTCGTAATGGACGTATTCCTTCTTGACGCCCTCACAGAGATGCTTAGCACCCCACTAAGACTATTAGGCTATATTAGGGTACGAGTAGAGCATCTTTCCAATTTTCTCATGAGCCACGAACTCACGGCACTTGCGTATCACCTAAAGTGCAATTTTTCTAAAGAAAACGAAGTAAATTTCGTTATGCTTGAAGACGATATAGCCGTGGATCTAGAAATCGCAATGTCAGTGCGCCGCGATAACACTCCAGGGGCTGACACCCCAGATGGGATTCTGACTAGATTTTCTGGCACTCTATTTGAATCCGTAATCTCGCAAATTGAACAAGCGGAGGACTCTAAGCTTATTGACCTTGGCTTTGATCTACTTGCTTACGATGAGGACTCCTGTCGTGCTATTGACAGTGGTTTAAAGCTGATCACTACCAAAACCAGTGTTGATGGGCAATGCCATGATTTCACTTTGGGTTCCATTCAACAAAATTCTGGCGTAACTTTCCACTGTAATGCAATCACAGACAGTAGCTCATTACACCGCCTGCAAGCACATTGCGAAAAAAGAAAGTATCGTACCAAGGTAAATAAATGGTACGGAATTTGCGTCGATCCAGCGGGGAATTTCCAGTGCGGAACAATCCTTGACTTCACTTGGAAAAGATCCATTGATATGGATAATAAAACCGCAGGAATGCGATCCAGCACCGATCCAAAACTAACTGGCCCGAAAGGGTTTCTACCAAAGTCGAAAAAGACTGGGCGCAATGAAAAGTGCCCTTGTGGTAGCGGCAAGAAGTTTAAAAACTGTCATCTTTGATCTTATACTTCACTTGCGGCCCGGTCTACCAGACCACTACACTCTCATTCACCAGAATGTGATATTGAACAGGTCTACGCAGTCTCTGCGATGCCTAACCCTAGCGACCGAAAACGGACGGATGATAAAGGCTGCTTTCGACCATGAGCAGCCACTCTCGGCCCTTTAACAAATTGGTAGATACCTCAGTATCCTACTGGAGTAGATCCAGGTTAAGTAGCTGTCTGGCGAAACGGTCTATAAAACCGCGTGCATCTCGCATCCCCTCAGACAGTTCAGCTTCGCTTACCTCATGAGCGCGATGTATGATGCCATCGCGCCGACCAACTAAAGAGCTGAGCCTGTCGCGGTGTGGTAAGCGCTGAGGTGGCATTATCACTCCAATTCGCTGCAGCGCATCCTGTAATGCTCGGAGGGCCTCTCTGGGGCCGAGAGTCTCTGTGCCGTTTTCTTTGAATGCGGAAAGAGCCAGATCCTCACGTCGCTCGAATAATCCATAGAGAAACATCTCGACGGCGTGCACTGTCGCAATGGCAGCAAGCCTACGGTTATTTGCGCCTCCCTCCAGTTGGAGCTCTTCGGCCTTCCTAAAGAAGTCCCTAGCCATCAACAGAAAGCCGTCAACTTGCGCAAGCATCTGAGCCCTATTGGTTAGGTAGCCCAAGATGACGCCCACAGTGAAACCCTCAGGCCAAGGCTCAGCATCCCAGCCTCCTAGATCCGTTTGCTGAGCCACCAACCAGGACTCACCGGCTTCTAGTACGTGCGGAACTTCGCCTGCTTGATCAGATCTTCGAATCGCCTCTAACGACATAACAGTGCTGATTAGATCAGCATCCTGATCGCCCTCATTTCGTGGAAAAGCCTGACAATTCGGTAGGATCTTAGTGAGCAGCCAGGCTACAGCCCTTCGAATTGCATCGTGATATCGGTCATCGCCTAATCGCTGCAAAGCGACAGTGGCATATGCGGTGGCACGGACGCCTTTGGTCTCACGCAGATCAGCCATCCAACAGCCAGACTGATCTTGTCGTCGAATTAGACGTTCGGTAAGAACAGCTGTTTCCCTGCGGAGTCGTCCAATAAGCATCCGGCTTTGACAACACCGCCAAAGCGTGTAACCAATGTCCTCAACCAAACCATCCCGATCCTCTTCGCCTCCAAGCTCGATCAAGCGTTGAGCGCAGTCTAGTAGTGCTGCATCAAGCCGTTCTCGCTCTGTTGCGCTACCATAAAGGCTTAGGAACCACGCGAGAGAGAATGACCATTCCTCAGGCAGACCTCGTCCTGCTGCGTCACGCTGGAGCACTGCAACCAATGCCCTTCGCCCTTCCGCTGTTCTCGGCTCAATACCAAGTATTGGGAAGAGCTCCGGCGTCGGGTTTCGAACAATCCTCGCGGGAAGCAAAGCCATTGCTTTCTCGAACGAAGTTGGAAAGCCCGCAAGCTCCTCTTTGAGATCAGCAGCCGCACGTGAGCCCTCGCGTTTTGCTTCGGTATATTCCGCGGCGACCGCCGTGACTAGTCTCTCCACACGCTCAGGAGTTCCAGTCGCAATAAGATCAGGAGGCAGGTTGCCATCCTTTACCGCCCAATGGGTTCGGTGTTGCTCAAATTGATCCATGCCCATCTGATCGGACATGCTCAGCACCTGTGATCTGTCTAGGTAGGCGTGGTTTTCGTCGAGCTCAAAAGCAAAGGTTAGTTCACTTCCTCTTCGAACTATGTTGGTTATACGCCCATGTCGAACCACCCGCGCATGTGGGCCACCAGCTCCAACCTCATACATTAGCAGAGCAGGCACAGTTTCAAGGCGACGCAGCGACTCAGGGCGAGCTGGGTCTATAGCCACGGCCTCGTGGCCGCTATATTCCTTAAATCGCGCCAAACTTATTGAGTACGGCTGCGTCTCCCACATCTCACTATGGCCTGCTACCAACAGATTAAACATCCCTATTCCTTGAGGCGGCGGTGGTTTGACAAAAAGGTAGTACTGAATGAAAAAAGCCGCGTCAGGACGAAACGTTAGGGCCCGCTACTGGCCGATTTCGTACGGCCAAGGCCGGAATAAACGACAACGACGTTACACGGTTTACCACTGTAACATAACTAAAACAACATCTTTCGAAGCGGTGTTATGTGTAACTTATTCTTATATTTCAGTAGCTTAGATAGATTCGTAATACTAGTAACACGCGTTCGATAGACACCTGCCCCCCACGCCCCAGCAAAACGGACTCCTCCAGCGCGAGCTTGTCAGCAGGGGGCGGGGCCCCTGAGAATCTCTGCGGCATACGGGGCAGGGAACCCGCGCATCTTGAGTAGCCGACGTTTTCACAGCTTAGTGAACTGATGAACCCGGTGAACTCACCCAATCAGGTGGTGAACCCGGATGTCCATTCCTTCAGCTACTGATCTGCTGCCGCCAACCTGTCAACTGTCAACCAACGTCAACCGATCAGCAGCTACCAAATCCACGCGGGTTTCCGACCCCGTGTCCTCAGGATATCCTCAGGGTCCCCAGCGCCTTCTACAACCCAGCCGAGATCTCAGATGAGTAACCTCCAGAATCTAATTGTGAATGCCCGGTTCGGTTTATCTGCGCAGGAAAAAATCTCTGATGAAGGTTGGCAGGCAATCGCCAGGCAATGTGGAGCTCCAGAAGTCGAAGAGATCGAACAGCGTATTGCCAGGTTACGAGCAGAGCTGGAAACGGTGGAGGAGTGGGACGGAGATACCCAAGATGACATACATCTCGCGATTTCCAGCTTTACCCGATTACTGAGGTCCGCGAAAGCACGGTAACGTTGCTGGCAGTGACAGCACCTCAAGGATTCGACATGAATAAATTCCTCATAGGATTTACCTACCACGAGCCCGAACGCTGGGCGTTGTTTCAAAAAGGCATCATTGAAGACTGCGAGTCATCTACAGGCATTTACGTCGAGGCTGCCACTGCAGGTGAAGCAATTGCATGGGCAGAGCGTATTGCAGAGGAACTCCTGCGGGCATCCAACTCAGACCATAACCTTGACTGGAAGTCGTTAGGTTACGAGTGCTGGGTCGTGGACGATCCGATCGACTCCGACTGGAGCCATTGCCTCTCCTATTTTCAATCTGTCAAGATCGGTGCTTTTCCAGATTTTGTGAATATGGGTGCGAGCGCGTACGGAAAGTGGGCCGAGGATAATGGTATTTTTCCCACCAAATCCTGTGAGCCCCGGTAAAGCCTTCGCTTAACAGCTGATATCCCCACCAGCGCATACCTTCAGTTGGAATATTTATGACCCCAGAATGGATCGGTCGCGGCAAAACCGTCGCACAGTTGATAGAAGAGCTTCGTTCGTTCGAGGATCAGAGTCTGGAGGTTCGCATTTCCATTGATGGAGGCGAATCCTCGCAGCTCATTTCTCTTGTTACGAAGAGAGGTGGATATGCCGTGCTAGAGAATCATCAGGACGAGCCCACAACCGTGCGTCACGTTGACTAACAATCGAGCATTTCAAAGAACGTTAAAGGCAGCAGCGCGATGCACCTTGTATGCCCACATGTATGCCTAACCAAAATACTACCTGCCGCACCCTTATAAACCGGGCATCACAGCCTCCAGTTCAAACGACGCCTGGGTAATGGCCAGTGGCAGGCCTCCTGAGTCAAAGCCCCCACGAGGGCTTCACAGCCTAGGCCCATTGCCTCACAAACAGTTAAAACCCAACCCCTCACCCCAACAACCCAGCACCTCCAACCATCCTCACCCCCCATTCCACCCGCTCCGGAATACCCTGAATCAACACCCCCCGATCCTCCCCCAACAGCGCTCTAAGCTGATGGGGAGCGAACACCAGATCGATGAATTGGCGAGCCAGTGCATCAGGATCCTTGGGCTGGTCCGGGCCTGACAATATCGCCGAACGTACTCTGATGAAACCGCCTTCCCACCCGATGCGGTTGACCTCAGCCGCCAGCAGCGGGGTGCGGTTAGAGGTGGCGATCACCATGCGCATCATGGCCAGGGTATCGGCTTGCAGCGCGTGTTCGAGGATGCCGTGGCCCACGTGCCGCAGGCGGCCTTCGAGTGGGAGCGCGGGAGTTGTTTCGGCGGGCACCAGCAAGGTGGCTACGTGGCGTCGCACCACGGCTTCGAACAGCGCTTCTTTGTTGGCGTAACGCGCATAGAGGGTGGCTTTGCTGGCACCTGCGGCGCGGGCGATGTCTTCGCATGAGGTGCCTTCGAAACCGCAGGCCAGAAAGCGATGCAGGGCGGCATCCAGCAATCGACGCTCGGCCTCGCCCGCCTGGTCTTGCCTGGGCCTGCCCCCTTTGGATTTGGTCTTGATCGCTGTCATGGCCGGCAACTTACAGCCCGCTTGTTTGTTCGTCAACTAAACGGTAACGTTCAGTTAAATGGAAGCAGGTGAACGCTGTTTCTACCTATTCATAACGACCAAGGAAGCGCTTGTGAATGACGTGACTGCTTTACCCATTGTGGTTGCTGGCGCTACGGGAGATCTGGGCCACCGCGTCGTGCGGGCCTTGGCAGAGCGCGGTGCCCATGTCATAGCGCTGGTTCGGCCTGGTACTGAGCCAGTCCGGCTGAATGGCCTGCGCAACAGCACCACGACGATCACGCCTGTTTCACTGGATGACGCTCAGGGCCTGCGCCGTGCTATTGCCGGCTCGGGTTGTGTGGTGTCTACGCTCAACGGCCTGGAAGAGGTGATTATCGAGCAGCAGGGCAGGCTGTTGGAGGCTGCGGTGGCGGCTGGCGTGCCCAGGTTCATTCCCTCGGATTATTCGCTCGACTACACCCGTACCCGGCCTGGCGATAACCGCAACCTGGACCTTCGTCGGCGCTTCGTTACCCAGCTCGATGCGGCCGACATCAACGTGACCTCGATCCTCAACGGAGGCTTTCTGGAACTGCTCGAAGGCGACGCACCTATCGTGCTGCCCGGACGGCGGGTGCTGCATTTCGGTGATGCACAACAGCCGCTGGACTTCACGGCCAAGGACGACGTAGCCGCCTTCACCGCCGATGCCGCGCTGGATTCTCACACGCCGCGCTTTCTGCGCATTGCCGGTAACAGTCTGTCGCCTGCGCAGATCGCCAGCCTCCTCACCGAGCTGACCGGGCAGCGTTACCGCACCCTGCGCCCCGGCAATATCGGCACGCTGTCCACCCTCATCGGCGTGGTGCGCGCGCTCACGCCTGCCAGTGACAAGCCGTTCCCGGCCTGGCAGGGCATGCAATACCTGCGCGACATGATGAGCGGGCGCGGCAAGCTGCTCAATCTGGATAACGACCGCTATGGCCAACGTGAATGGGCATCCGTGCGTGACACGCTGGCCCGTACCCATGTGCAAGGGAGCAACCAATGACCTACCTTATCGAGCCTTTTCCTCTTCAAGTCCCCCAGTCGCAACTCGACGATCTGGCTCAGCGCCTTGCGCAAACCCGCTGGCCTGACCCCGAAACCGTGTCCGACAACAGTCAGGGACCACGGCTCGAGCGTCTGCGTGCGTTGGTCGAGCGCTGGCGTAATGGCTATGACTGGCGGGCCACCGAAGCCCAACTCAATCAGTGGAACAGCAGCCGAGTCGAGATCGACGACCTTGGTATTCACTTTCTGCACATCCGCTCGCCTCATCGTGACGCCTTGCCCTTGCTGATGACCCACGGTTGGCCGGGCTCGATTCTTGAGTTCAGGAAGATGATCGGGCCACTCACCGACCCTGTTGCACACGGTGGGCAGGCCAGCGATGCGTTCCATTTGGTGATCCCGGCGCTACCGGGCTTTGGTTTCAGTGATAAGCCGCGTTCTACAGGCTGGGGCGTGGGCAAAACGGCGGCGGCCTGGGCACAGTTGATGGACCGTTTGGGCTATGGCCAGCGCTGGGCCGCTCAGGGTGGGGATTGGGGCGCGGCCGTGACCACCGCCCTTGGGCACATGCGCCCGCCTGGCCTGATCGGCATTCACCTGAATATGGTCATGTACCAACCCACCGAGGCGGAAATCGCCCAGGCCACGCCTGAAGAACAGCGCATGTTGGCCGACGCGCAGCGCTACGACCGAGAGCTTTCCGGTTACATGAAAGTGCACAGCACCCGGCCGCAGTCAGTGGGCTTCGCCCTGGCGGATTCGCCCGTTGGCCTGGCGGCGTGGGTGTATGCACTGTTTCAGGATGCCTCCGACAGTGGCGGCGAGCCTGAGCGGATAATCGAGCTCGATGCGCTGATCGACGACATCATGCTGTACTGGTTGCCGAATTCCGGTCCCAGCTCGGTGCGTTTCTATTGGGAAGGTATGCGCGAAATGCAACAGCAAGGCCCTGCCCCCGCGATGCCGATCCCTGCCGGCGTAAGCATGTTCCCGGGCGAGCTGCTGCGCCTGTCACAGCGCTGGGCGCAGGCGCGTTTTGACGACCTGCGGTTCTTCGCGGAAGCCGAGCACGGCGGCCACTTCGCGGCCATGGAAAACCCGAAAACGCTCACCGGGCATGTGCGTGAGACCTTCCGCCTGCTGCGTTAATACTTTTGCAGGCGTGCTGAATATCTTGGAGGTGGAGCGCCCCGCTACAACCGGAAACAGCCACTCTCGGAGTTGGCGGATGCTCGGTCGTGAGCGCGCTGTGAGGCAATTTCAAAAAATTACCTCAAGCATGAACCCTGCGAGTAAAGTACCGCCGCCCGAGACGTGGATCCGGGTTTTTCCATGGAGTTTTATCTTGAAGTCAGTTAGTAAAGTTGTCGCCGCAGCAGTATGTGGTCTGGTTCTGGCGGGTTGCACCGGCACCCCTATGAAAACCCCGCAATACGACAGCAGCCAATACACCGTCGTCGGTCACAGTGAAGCAAGCGCCACCGGCCTGATGCTGTTCGGTCTGATCCCGATTCGTCAGAACGACCGTTTCGTTCGTGCGCAGAACAGCGCCATTCAGGCCAAGGGTGGCGATGCGCTGATCAATACCCAAGTGCAGGAGAAGTGGTTCTGGGCCTGGGTCCTGAACGGCTACACCACTACCGTTTCTGGTGACGTGATCAAGCTGAAAACGGCTAAGTAAGCACCGCTCGGTTTCAGAAAGCCCGGTTCGCCGGGCTTTTCTGTTTCTGGCGATTGGCGGATGCGCTGTCGAGCGATGGAGTAAGCGCTGACATGCATCGTTACCCACCGCCAAAAGGTTTAGCATTCAGCCCACTTTCGGATGTGAAGTTTTCTGCATGACGGCCTTCTACCTCAAGTTACTCATCACCCCCGCGCTGATGCTGGCTATTTCATTGGCGGCAAAGCGCTGGGGTACCGGCGTGGCAGGGCTGCTTTCCGGCCTGCCGATGACCTCGGCGCTGGTCATGCTGTTTCTCAGCCTTGAGCAAGGCACCCAGTTCGCCTCGATGGCTGTGCCCGGCGCACTGGCCGGACTGGCGGCGATTCAGGCGACTTACCTGTTTTATTTTCTGGTCACTCGACGCGTTTCAGCGTTGACGGGATGCATGCTGGCGCTCGCGGTGTATGGCGCGACGGCCTTTGTGGTGAACCTGTCGGGCTTACTGGCGCTGTCGATCATTGTCACGCTGCTGATGGTTGCGCTGATCGTCGTTGCCACCTCGAAACAGACACCGCCGGACGTAGCGTCATACGTGGCGCTGCCGCGCTGGGTCATCCCGATGCGAATGCTGACCGCCACCCTTCTGCTGCTGGCGATTACCGCAAGCGCTACCTGGCTCGGGCCGGTGGTCAGTGGGCTGCTGGCGCCGATCCCGGTGATCGCCTGGCCGCTTGCAGTGTTCGTCCACGTTCAAGGCGGGCGTTATGAACTGGCGGCGATAATCCGCGGCAATGCCATTGGCGCGGTCGGGGTGGTGAGTTTCTACCTGACCCTCAGGTACTCCATAGTGCAATGGGGTGCGCTTGTGTCTATCGCAACTGCCGTTTTGCTGGCTGTTGTGGTGACGGCTGGGTTGGCGCGGTTGTTGGCGAAGCGGTAAGGCTATAGTTGCCCCACAGAAGTCAAAAACACTTCAACCATGCTCCTCAAGGTGCCTTATGAGTTTGATACCCGAACTGAACAGCGAGGCCAACGTGCTGATATGCGGAGCCAGCCGAGGTATTGGCTTGGCACTGTGCGCAACGTTGCTTGCTCGCGATGATGTAGCTCAGGTATGGGCGGTCGCGCGCAAAGCCAGTACTTCCACAGAGCTGGCAACGCTTGCGGAGCGATATGGCCAACGCATCAAACGCGTCGACTGCGACGCGCGTGATGAACAATCCCTCGAAGCGCTCGTGAGCGAGACGCTTGATGGATGCGAGCATCTGCACCTCGTCATCAGTACGCTAGGCATTCTTCATCAGGACGGTGCGAAAGCAGAAAAGGGCCTGGCACAACTGACACTTGCGAGCCTGCAAGCGAGTTTCGCGACCAACACCTTTGCACCGATCCTGCTGCTCAAACACCTACTCCCGTTATTGCGCAAACAACCTTCTACCTTCGCGGCGCTCTCCGCGAGGGTGGGTTCTATTGGCGATAACCGACTGGGTGGCTGGTACAGCTACAGAGCCAGCAAAGCGGCGCTGAACCAGTTGCTGCACACGGCCAGTATCGAATTGAAACGCCTTAACCCGGCCTCTACTGTCCTGGCAATACACCCAGGCACGACTGACACGGAGCTGTCTCAGCCATTCCAGGCGAACGTGCCCGAAGGCCAACTGTTCGAACCAGCTTTCTCGGCGGATCGCATCATTGAGGTGGTAGGCGCACATGGACCGGCCGACAGCGGGACCTTCTGGGCCTGGGACGACAAGCCTATTGTTTGGTGACTTGTTTTACTTGTGAGAATGAGGTCGCTATCCGTCCTCACTAACGGGCTGTTTTGGTCGGAAAGCCCCCGCCGCTACCCCTTCGTCGGATAAGGCCCATTGCTATCAACGAGACGGCATTACTGGCGTCATACCCCACCCCAGTGGACCAACTGCAAGTAAGGAGCACGGCATGACCCAGGTATTCAACATCAAGGACGCCACCAATCCTACGGCGCTTGGGAATTTGCAGGTCAAAAGCGCCAGTAGCCAGGTCAGCAATAACCCGATTGAACTCATCGTGCAGGGCACTCCTGGCAACGACTACATACGTGGTGGGCTGGCCAATGAACTGCTGATGGGTGGGGGCGGCAACGACCAGCTAGTCAGCGGGGGTGGCAACGATGTGATGGTCTCCAGTGCCGGATACGACGGTATGGACGGCGGCGCCGGTAATGATGTATTCCGCTTCGACCGCATCGGCGACAGCTATATCAATGGCGGAGGCGAGCACACCGATTCCATCAGCCATTTTGACCCCGCCCACGATACCCTCGACGTGTCGGCCTTGGGCTATAGCCATTTAGGCGATGGCTATGGCGATACCTTGCACATCCGTAGCGAGCCTCTGCGCGGCATTTACTTTTTGGAAAGCTACGAGCGAGACGGTAATGGTAAACATTTTGCCGTGCAGTTCCTGGCCAGTAGCGGCCTTGTTACCGATGCCAACTTCCAGCCGCTGATCAACGGCACTTCGCACAACGATCTGCTCGAAGGCACAGACGCCAGCGAATCCCTGAGGGCCGGCGCTGGCCGCGACAACGTCGAAGCGGGTGCGGGCAATGATCGGCTGTTCGGCGGCACCGGCGGCGACACTCTGAGCGGCGGCGCGGGTGCCGACAGCTTCGTGTATACCCGGCTCAGCGACAGTTACCGCAACGATGCCAGTGGCAGCTACAGCAGCCGCGACCTGATCACCGACTTCAGTGGCAACGGCCATGACATGATCGACGTGTCCGCCTTGGGCTTCACCGGGCTGGGTAACGGCTACAACGGTACGCTGAAGGTGGTCCTCAACCTGGCCGGCGATGCCACCGCGCTTAAATCATTAGAGGCCGATGCCAACGGTAACCGCTTTGAAATTCTGCTCAGTGGCAACCATGTCAATGAGCTCAACGCCAGCACTGTGCTGTTCGCCCCGCCCAGTGATGCGACGGTTGTGACCACTCCGCAGCCGATCACCTCGGTGAGTCTGGTAGGCGGTGACAAGTCCGACACCCTTTATGGTTACTGGGGCAACGATACCCTCGTCGGCGGTGCCGGAAACGACACCCTCGAGGGTAACGCCGGTGACGATGTGCTGACCGGTGGGGTGGGCGCGGACAAGCTCACCGGCGGCACAGGCAACGACCGTTTCGTGTTCACTAGCAGCGCCGACAGCCATGCGGGCAGCAGCGACCTGATCACTGATTTCATCTGGGGCCAGGACAAGCTCGACGTCGCTGCGCTCGGCGTGACCGGTTTTGGCAACGGCCGCGACGGCACCTTGAGCATGACCTACGATGAAAACACCGACCGTACCTACCTGCGCAGTAGCGAGCCAGGCGCCGATGGGCATGCGTTCCAGGTCACGCTAGCAGGGTTCGACTACACGCGAGAGCTCACCAACGCCGACCTGGTGGTTGCCGATACGGCAGACGTGACGCTCGTGGGTCAAACCGCCGTCGACCTCGCGAGCTGATATCACCTGAACAGCTAGCGTGTGGGCTCCCCTTCCCACCTTTAGTTGCCTGGACGCCTACAAGGCAGGAACAGTGAGCGGTATTGATGCTCACTGCTCCTGCATTTTCAACGCGACCAGGCTTGGTTCGCTGTCAAAGCGCTCGCCTTCCGCTCTTGCTTTTCGCTGGCGCGCATTCAATAGATGGAGTCGCCGTTTTATTGCGTCAGGAAATAGACCAATCAAAACTTTCCACTGGCTTGCAGAACAGATGGGCAAAAACCGCTGTTAATTCTGTGCGCGAAAAACCGCATTTTTGAAAATAACCGGAAGCTCGGGCAATCCGGCTTATGGTGTTACTCCAACGTATTGAAAGCCAACCGACCTGCGGAAAATAGGCTGAACTTGTAACGGGCGCGATCTCTCTCAATAACTACGCACACCTGTTTATAAGGAAAACACCATGTCCAAACTCGCAGAATACCGCCAGCTGGAAAAGCACCTCGCCGAGCAACTCCAGGCACTGGAGACGATGAAGGGCGACCAGGGGCTCAAGAAGGAAATCGAGTTCGAAACCAAGCTGCGCAAGCTGCTTGAGCACTATGGCTTCAGCCTGAAGCACATCATCAATCTGCTGGACCCACAGACCTCGGCTCGCGGACAGACCGCTGAAAAGCCTGCGGGCAAGCGTAAGCCGCGCGAACTCAAGGTTTATAAACATCCGAAAACCGGTGAAGTGATCGAGACGAAGGGTGGAAATCACAAGGTCTTGAAGGAGTGGAAAGCGGAGCATGGTGCCGATGTTGTTGAGGGCTGGCTGAAGAAATAAAGCTTTGCCGCGTGCAACTACCGATTGATCGATCTTGATCCTTGCGTCGACTCATTACCGTTGGCGCGGTGGAATAGCCGACGCCGGGAACGATCCGCGGCGGCTATTCGTCAGACCTGTATCGGCTCACTGAAAAGGTACAGCACAATGGACAAGGCAATGGAAAAGACGATCACCGTGGACCAACTGGCTAAAACTGACCTCAGATCAGTTAAAGAGATATGGCTTGGTGATACCCATACTCAGCTATGTCTGTGGCGTGGCGAACAAGTCGTCACACACGACATGCTCAGCGAGGGTACCCACGATCAGAACAATAGTCGCCTGCACTTGCAACTGGTCAACCCTGACGACCGGGCTGCAGTGGCCAGCGTCGAGGCGCTCGTTCGTGAGCGGCTGGAAAGGATGGGCAGCAAGGGTGAGTTTTATCCCGCTGAGAATGCGGATACTCACCAGTAATCTCGCTGATTACACGCGATTCTGTAGGGTCCTTGGGCTGCGTTGCCAGACTGTAGATGTGTGACGCAGAGCGTCACGAACTGCATGCCAACGCAGAGTATTGGCACGATGATCATCTGCAATTGCAGAGTTGTTCCGCCTGCAGACACTACCCCTTCAAACACCTTCCAAATCCTCAATCAAACCTGGCCCCTTGGGCTGCCAGTCCAAGCGTTTGCGTGTCTTGTGGCTCAGGCTGCTCATGTCCTTGGCCACAAATGTCGACAGCCAGTCAAAGTGTGCGGCAGCTTCATGGGCGGGCAAGGCCAATGTGGGCAGGCCGAGGTGTTCTCCGATGGTTTCGGCAATCAGGCGGAAGGTGATGCCTGATTCGGCAGTCGCGTGATAACGAGCCCCCGGCTGATGTTTCTCCAGAGCGAGGCGATACAGGCGCGCCGTGTCTTCAAGGTGCGCTGCGGACCACTGATTAAGGCCTTGGTCGATATAGGCCGAGCAGCCTTTCTCCTTGGCCTGTTTGATGACTTCGCTGACCAAGCCCTGTTTGACCGGGTTATGAATTTGCGAGAGGCGCATGACGACTATGTTGACGCCACGTTGCAACAGCGCCTGCCCGGCGAGTTCCGATGCGACGCGAGGGTTGGGGTGGGCTGCGTCGAAGTGGTCTTCGTCTGCGGCCTGCCCGGGTGCTGAAGAGCCCATCGCCGTGCTGGAGGTGATCACCAGCGGGCGCGCAGAGCCTGCCAGGGCAGAACCCAATGCGTCGATAACGCGAGCGTCGTGCTGGCAGTTGGCGACGAAGTGCGCGAAGTTGTGATCAAACGCCGTGTGAATCACCGCGTCGCACTTCTCCACGCCACGCTGAAGGCTGGACAAGTCTTCGATATCACCGCGATGCGGATCGGCTCCCATGGCAAGTAGAGCTCGATCCCCGGCTTCCGAACGTGCCAGCCCCACTACCTGATGGCCTGCGTTGATCAGTTCCCAAGTGACGCGAGTGCCAATAAAACCTGTGGCGCCGGTTATAAATATGCGCATAGTCAAATCTCTCTTTGCTGAAGCCGGCAGAGTGCGCGTAACGTTTATCCCGTAAAAGACGTGACGTTATCAGGGTATAAAAACCAACAGGATCATCATGGCCAACCCGCTGGGAACGTATTTGAAGGACTGTCGGGCGCGTCTGGACCCCGCGAGTCTGGGGCTTTCCACTACGCGTCGACGCACGCCAGGCTTGCGTCGGGAAGAAGTTGCCCAGCGCGCCAATATCAGCGCAACGTGGTACACGTGGCTGGAACAAGGACGCGGCGGCGCGCCGTCTGCTCAGGTTCTGGACCGGATCGCGCAAAGCCTCCTGATGACCGAGCCCGAGCGGCAACACCTGTTCATGCTCGCTTTTGGTCATCTGCCCGAAGTGGTCTACAGCGCGCCCGAGGGCGTATCGCCACGCTTGCAGCGTATTCTGGATACGCTCGCGTTCAGCCCTGCTTTTATCAAGACCGCCACCTGGGATGTTCTGGCCTGGAACAACGCTGCTGCCGCCGTATTTACTGACTACAGTCTGCTGCCCGTAGAGCAGCGCAACATCCTGCGCCTGATGTTTTGCAATGCTGGCACGCGTGCAAAGCAGGACGACTGGCAGGCCGTCGCGCGCTTCATAGTCGCCGCATTCAGGGCCGACGCGACCCGTGCCGGAGCCGCCTCGGAACTCCGTGAACTCGCTGACGAACTCTGCACGCTCAGTGCTGATTTCGCTGCGTTGTGGCGCGACAACGATGTGCGTTTACAGGGCGAAGGCACCAAGCGCCTGAGGCATCCGGTTCATGGGCTGATTGAGCTGGAGTATTCGGGTTTCGCAGTGGATGGCCGGCCGGATCTGTCGATGATTGTTTATAACCCGGTTACCCATGAGGACGCAGCGCGGGTTCAGGCGCTGGTGGAGGGTTACGTACAGCGTTAACGCGGCTGGAGAGTCTTCAAACCGACTGGAAAGCCATCAGGCTTTTCTGCTACCAGGCCGCCCTCCCGCCCGAAAGATCGAACCGCCATTCCATCACGTACTCGAAAGTGTGTGACCTCAAAAAACCAGCCCTTTCCCTCCATCTGGCAATGCCGTATTCGAAGCCCCGGTACAGCCCTCGCTTCATTGATGATCGCCGCATTCCGACACCGCCGAACAGGTGTCGACCACAACGCCCCGAACCTCGCCAGATGGTCAATCCAAATTCAAAAAGAGTAACCCTATGAGACCCCAAACCTCCTTCATCTTCGACCTGGACGGCACGCTGACCGACAGCGTTTATCAAAACGTCGCCGCCTGGAAAGAAGCACTGGACGCAGAAGAAATCCCGCTTGCGATGTGGCGTATTCACCGCAAGATCGGCATGAGCGGCGGACTGATGTTGAAATCACTGTCGCGTGAAACCGGCTTGAACATCAGCGAAGAACAAGCCGAACGGCTCAGCGAGAAACATGCTCAGGCTTACGAGCGGCTGCAAGGACAGATCATCGCATTGCCCGGCGCCGTCGAGTTGCTGGAGACGCTCGACAAGGAAAACCTCAAGTGGTGCATCGCCACCAGCGGCGGGATCGATACGGCGACGATCAACCTGAAAGCGCTGAAACTGGACATCAAAAAGATCAACATCGTTACGCGCGATGACGTGAGCTATGGCAAGCCTGACCCCGACCTGTTTCTGGCGGCTGCAAAGAAGATAAACGCTCCGATTGACGAGTGTCTGGTGATAGGGGACGCGATCTGGGACATGCTGGCGGCACGTCGCTGCAAGGCAACCGGCGTCGGTCTGCTGTCGGGTGGCTATGACATAGGCGAGCTTGAGCGTGCTGGCGCGTTAAGGGTTTATGAGGACCCGCTGGATCTGCTGAATCATCTGGACGAGATTGCTTCTCGGCCTTGAGTCGGCGTATTCATCATCCCCAACCTCTGTGAACAGCTCAACGTCCCTTATATGAACACGTTTGAGCTGTTACATCACCTTAGCGCCATATTTGTGCTCCCTCAGCCCGGCGAAACACCACCACCCTCATCCGCGACGATATCCGGGTCATCCGAATACACTTCCGGCTCGTCATCTTCGTAAGCCTCGTCGCCTTCCGTGCGTTTCTTGACCTCGTCGCCGCGTTCCGAACCGACACCGGGTCTGTTCGCATTCATGGCGAGGACCGGGTCTGCTTCACGGTCGTACTGGCCGAGTTGCGGGCTGGCGGGGTCTTCTTTGGGCACGCTGTTTGTGAGTATGTGATCGGTTGTCATGTCAGCCACCTTTTTCGTTTGCCAAAGAAAGTGGACGTGGCATCGGGCTGAGGGTTCGATTCAATCGATGAACGTGGCGGTGCTCAGCCGCCAAACGATGCGTATTGCAAGGGCAGGCCGGTGGTGAATTTGATCTGTTCCATGGCGAAGCTGGAGCTTACGTCGCTGATCCCGGGAATGCTGATCAGTTGTTTGTACACCGCGTCGTACCCTGCGATGTCGGCTACGACGATGCGCAGCATGTAGTCGGTGTCGCCTGCCATGCGGTAGCACTCGACTACTTCAGGCAGCTCGCCGACGGCGGCGTGAAACTGTTCGAGCCAGGCGGCGTTGTGCTGGTTGGTGCGGATGGCGGCGAAGACGCTGACTGAGACGTTCAGCCGTTGCGGATTGAGCAGCGCGACCCGGCGGTCGATGATGCCGGCCTCTTCCAGCTTCTGGATACGTCGCCAGCACGCGGTACTGCCCAGGCCGATACGTTCGGCGATGTCCGCCACCGCGCGGGTGCAGTCGGTTTGCAGGATGTCGAGGATTGCCCGGTCGAATTTGTCCATTAGCGGTTTCCTGCGTTAGTCGCTCTACACTGATCGTTCCTCACGCTCCGCGTGGGAATGCCTGTCGTGACGCTCTGCGT
>NZ_LKGW01000124.1:0-283457 GCF_001467335.1 Pseudomonas sp. ICMP 10191 | reverse complement strand
GTCATCAATGATACTGAACCCCGCGGATCTAGGGGGGCAATGTGTCAAACTATATTTCGGGCAGCCACCGGCATGATGATCCTCGGCCATGTGGCCGGCAGTTACGACCTGGACCGTGTCCTGGCCTCCGGCGACGCGATTCGTGCGCATGCCCTGTACCCGGTGTTACTGACCCTGATTCTGATCGGCGCGCTAACCAAAAGCGCCCAGTTCCCGTTCCATTTCTGGCTGCCGCACGCGATGGCCGCGCCCACGCCGGTGTCGGCGTATCTGCACTCGGCGACCATGGTCAAGGCCGGGGTCTTCCTCCTGGCGCGTATGTGGCCGGCGCTGTCCGGCACCGAGCAATGGTTCTGGATCGTCAGTGGCGCGGGGGCCTGCACACTGATTCTCGGCGCCTACGCCGCCATCTTCCAGAATGATCTCAAGGGTCTGCTGGCCTACTCGACCATCAGCCATCTGGGCCTGATCACCCTGCTGCTCGGCCTCAACAGCCCGCTGGCTGCGGTGGCTGCGGTGTTCCATATTCTCAACCACGCGACCTTCAAGGCGTCGCTGTTCATGGCCGCCGGTATCATCGACCACGAGAGCGGAACCCGCGATATCCGGCGTCTCAGCGGCCTGGTAAGGCTGCTGCCCTACACCGCGACACTGGCGATGGTCGCCAGCGCGTCGATGGCCGGCGTACCGCTGCTCAACGGCTTCCTGTCCAAGGAAATGTTCTTTGCCGAAACCGTGTTCATTTCCGCCACTGCCTGGGTCGAGATCGCCTTGCCGGTGATCGCGACCATTGCCGGGATCTTCAGCGTTGCCTATTCGCTGCGCTTCACGGTCGATGTGTTTTTCGGTCCGGCGGCCAAGGATCTGCCGCACATGCCGCACGAACCGCCGCGCTGGATGCGTGCACCGGTCGAACTGCTGGTCCTGACGTGTCTGGTGGTGGGGATTTTCCCGGCGCAATCGGTCGCCCCCCTGCTCGCCGCCGCTGCGCGTCCGGTAGTCGGTGGAACATTGCCCGAATACAGCCTGGCGATCTGGCACGGCTGGAACCTGCCAATGGTCATGAGCCTGGTGGCGATGGCCGGCGGTATCATTCTGTATCTGTTGCTGCGCAAGCCGCTCAAGCACGAGCGCATCACCGCCCCGCCACTGGTGGGACGCCTCAACGGCAAGCGCTTTTTCGAGCGCAGTCAGGTTGTGATGATGCACTGGGCGCGCCGTTTCGAACGCAAGGTCAGCACTCGCC
Source organism: Pseudomonas sp. ICMP 10191 (assembly GCF_001467335.1). Classification (NCBI taxonomy): domain Bacteria; kingdom Pseudomonadati; phylum Pseudomonadota; class Gammaproteobacteria; order Pseudomonadales; family Pseudomonadaceae; genus Pseudomonas; species Pseudomonas sp. ICMP 10191. Next base: position 282,211 of record NZ_LKGW01000124.1, on the reverse strand, counting down.
GCCTGCAGCCACAACTGTTTCTGCTGGTGCTCGCGGCGGTACTGGGCGGTTTCATTCCGATGTATTTCAGCGGCCTGACCTGGGGCGACCGACCGAAGATTCCGGGCTCCGGGGTGTTTGTCACGCTATGGCTCATCGCGATTGCCTGCGCCATAGGCGCGGCATGGCAGGGTAAATATCACCGTCTGGCAGCACTGGTGATGGTCAGCGTGTGCGGTCTGATGACCTGCATCACCTTCGTCTGGTTCTCGGCGCCTGATCTGGCACTGACGCAACTGGTCGTGGAGGTGGTGACCACGGTGCTGATCCTGCTCGGTCTGCGCTGGCTGCCGCGACGCAACGAAGATGTCGCTCCGCTCAGCGCACGCCTGCGTGCCCGCACCCGGCGCATACGCGACTTCGGCCTGGCGGTGCTCGTGGGGTTGGGCATGGCGATACTCTCCTACGCCATGCTGACCCGCCAGACGCCCAACGCCATCTCGTCCTTCTACCTGAGTCGCGCGTTGCCCCAGGGCGGCGGCACCAATGTGGTCAACGTGATGCTGGTGGATTTTCGCGGCTTCGATACGTTTGGCGAGATCACCGTGCTGGCGGCGGTCGCCATGACAGTGTTCGCCCTGTTGCGACGCTTCCGCCCACCGAAGGAAAGCATTCTGCTGCCCGCCCAGCAGCGCCTGCTGGCCCGTGACGTGGTGACGGATCTGGTCAACCCGCGCAGCGCCAGCGATACCGCGCTCGGTTTCATGATGGTGCCGGCAGCACTGGTTCGATTGCTGCTGCCGATTGCCTTCATTATTTCGATGTACCTGTTCGTCCGCGGTCACAATCAGCCTGGCGGCGGGTTTGTTGCCGGGCTGGTGATGTCGGTGGCGTTCATCCTGCAATACATGGTGGCAGGCACCCAGTGGGTCGAGGCGCAAATGAGCCTGCGACCGTTACGCTGGATGGGCACAGGCCTGCTGTGCGCGGTTCTGACCGGCGCAGGCTCGATGGCGCTGGGTTACCCGTTCATGACCACCCACACCGCCCATGTCGATCTGCCGATCCTGGGTGATATTCACATTGCCAGCGCGCTGTTCTTCGATGTCGGCGTGTACGCCGTGGTGGTCGGCTCGACGCTGTTGATTCTCACCGCACTGGCGCACCAGTCGGTGCGTAGCCATCGGCCGACGCAGTTGCCCAAGCCTGTCGCCAACCCGCAAGGAATCCTCTGATGGAAGAAGTCATTGCAATCGCCATCGGCGTGCTGGCCGCCTCCGGCGTCTGGCTGATCCTCAGGCCACGTACCTTTCAGGTGGTCATGGGGCTGTGCCTGCTGTCGTACGGGGTCAACCTGTTCATCTTCAGTATGGGCAGCCTGTTCATCGGCAGAGAGCCGATCATCAAGGACGGTATTCCTCAGGACCTGCTCAATTACACCGACCCGTTGCCACAGGCACTGGTGCTCACCGCGATTGTCATCAGCTTCGCCATGACCGCGCTGTTTCTGGTGGTCTTGCTCGCCTCCAGAGGCCTGACCGGCACCGACCATGTAGATGGCCGGGAGCCCAAGGCATGAGCGGGATGAACCAACTGATCATCGCGCCCATCCTGCTGCCGCTGCTGACCGCCGGGCTGATGCTCTGGCTGGGCGAAAAGCACCGGCCTCTCAAGGGCCGTATCAATCTGTTTTCCAGCATCTTCGGGCTGGGTATTTCCGTGGTGCTGTTCCTCTGGGTACAACACAGCGGCGGCAGCGGCTCGATCGGTGTCTATCTGCCGGGCAACTGGGGCGTGCCGTTCGGCATCGTACTGGTGGTGGACCACCTGTCAGCAATGATGCTGGTGCTGACCGGGATTGTCGGTGTCTGCGCCCTGCTGTTCGCGCTGGCTCGCTGGGACAGGGCCGGTGCCAGTTTCCATGCGCTGTTCCAGATCCAGCTCATGGGGCTGTACGGTGCGTTCCTGACTGCTGATCTGTTCAACCTGTTCGTATTTTTCGAAGTACTGCTCGCAGCGTCATACGGCCTGATGCTGCACGGCTCCGGCCGAGCACGAGTATCGACGGGCCTGCATTACATTTCGATCAACCTGCTGGCTTCGTCGCTGTTTCTGATCGGTGCTGCGTTGATTTACGGGGTGACCGGCACGCTGAACTTCGCCGATCTGGCCATCAAGATCCCGCAGGTGGCGGAGTCCGATCTGGGCCTGCTGCATGCGGGTGCTGCGATTCTGGCCACGGCGTTCCTGGCCAAGGCCGGCATGTGGCCGCTTAACTTCTGGCTGGTCCCTGCTTACTCGGCAGCCAGCGCGCCGGTGGCGGCGATGTTTGCGATCATGACCAAAGTGGGGATCTACACCCTGCTGCGCCTGTGGACGCTGCTGTTTTCCGGCCAGGCCGGTGCATCGGCATTCTTCGGCGGCGACTGGCTGATCTATGGCGGCATGGCGACGATTTTCACTGCAGCCATCGCCATCATCGCCGCCCAGCGTCTGGAACGCCTCGCCAGCCTGAGCATACTGGTGTCAGCGGGCATTCTGCTGTCTGCCGTGGGTTTCGCCCAGCCAAGCCTGACCTCGGGTGCGCTGTTCTATATGGTCAGTTCGACGCTGGCGTTAAGTGCCATGTTTCTCCTGGGCGAGCTGATCGAACGCTCCCGCTCGGCCAACGAGATCCCTCTGGAATACGATGTGGATCAATTGCCTCGTACCCTGGAGTCTCTGCATCCGCCGCCCGGCACCAACCTGGACGACGAACAGAAGGTCGTGGTCGGTCAGGTCATTCCCATGACCATGGCCTTTCTGGGCCTGAGTTTTATCGTCTGCGCCTTGCTGATCATCGGCATGCCGCCGCTCTCCGGGTTCATCGGCAAGCTGACATTGCTCAGCGCCCTGATGAACCCGCTAGGGCTGGACGTCGCGCAGGACGAATCGCTTTCGACCCAGGCCTGGATGCTGATCGGCCTGCTGATCTTTTCCGGGCTGGCGTCGCTTATCGCTTTCTCGAGGCTCGGCACGCAACGTTTCTGGACGCCACACGAGCGCCCTTCGCCGATGCTGCGCCGCAACGAATGCCTGCCGATCATCATCCTTCTGGGTCTGTGCATCGCGCTGACCTTCAAGGCCGAGCCCTTGCTGCGCTATACCCAGGACACCGCCGCAGCGCTGCATGAGCCCAAACAGTATGTGCAGTCAGTGCTCGCCACACGCCCGATACCCGGCCCCACCAGTCGGGAAGTCGATCCGGAGGGGCAACCATGAAGCGCCTGTTTCCCGCCCCGCTCCTCTCGTTGGCACTCTGGCTGCTGTGGCTGGTATTGAACCTGTCGATCAGCCCCGGTCACTTGCTGCTGGGCGCGGTGCTGGGGTTTCTCGCCCCCGTATTGATGGCCCCGCTGCGCCCGCTGCCGGTACGTATTCGCAAACCAGGTACGATCCTGAAGTTCTTATGGCGGGTGGGACGAGACGTGGTGATCTCCAATGTGCAGGTCGGCCTGAGCGTCTGGCGGCTCGAAAGCCGTCCGCCACGCTCGGCCTTCGTACGCATTCCACTGGACCTGCACGACGCCCACGGCCTGGCCGCGCTGGCGATGGTCACCACGGTAGTACCCGGAACGGTGTGGTCGGAGCTGGCACTGGATCGCAGCGTGCTGCTGATGCATGTCTTCGATCTGGAGGACGAAGCGCAATTCATCGAGCACTTCAAAACCACCTATGAGCGACCGTTGATGGAGATCTTTCAATGAGTGCACTGCTCGACAACGCCATCCTGATCAGCCTGCTGATCTTCGCTCTGGCGATGGTGATCACCCTGCTGCGCCTGCTCAAGGGGCCTTCGGCGCAGGACCGGGTGCTGGCGCTGGATTATCTGTACATCATTGCCATGCTGATGATGCTGGTGCTTGGCATTCGCTACGCCAGTGACACGTATTTCGAAGCGGCCATGCTGATTGCCCTGTTCGGCTTCGTGGGCTCGTTCGCTCTGGCCAAGTTCCTGCTGCGCGGAGAAGTGATCGAATGACCGGACTGCCGAATACAGTGCCCTTCTGGGTGGAAATACTGACCGCCGGGCTGCTGATCGCCAGCAGCCTGTTCGCCTTGACCGGTGCTCTGGGATTGCTGCGCCTCAAGGACTTTTTCCAGCGCATGCACCCGCCCGCCCTGGCATCGACGCTGGGCGCCTGGTGCGTTGCGCTGGCGTCGATCATCTACTTCTCGGCGCTGAAGTCGGAACCGGTGATCCACGCCTGGCTGATCCCGGTATTGCTGGCGATCACGGTACCGGTGACCACCCTGCTGCTGGCGCGCACGGCGCTGTTCCGCAAGCGCATGGCCGGTGACGACGTGCCCGCGGAAGTCAGCAGCGGTGCCGGCAACGGAGAATCGACAGGCGGCTGAACCGACGCCTGGCCAGTGTTACTCGCTGGCCTTGAAGGTCAGCTCGCCCTTGCGCCATTTGGCGGCCTTGCCGACCGCGCCTTTGAGAAGCTTGCTCATGCCGATCTGCAGTTGCTCTTGCGCAGCGAAGACCATGAATACGGTCTGACCTTCCTTGAACACGATACCGTGACCTTCGGGGACGTCGACGAAGGCATATTCGCCCAGCCCGTACACGGTGGTCTTGATTTCACGGAATTTCAATTCTAGCTTGCCGCCCTCGCGACTGGGCAGAACAGAAGCGCGGAAATGGTCGCCCACCTTGAGCTCAAGGCGAGGTTTATCGTCGACTACCAGTGCGGTTTCGGTGTCGATTTCAGCGATATAGATGCCTTCGGCTGATTGTTCGGTGATGTAGACAAAACGGGATTGGAACTGCTTGACCAACTGTGCACGGAGGTCGCCGAGCACGAACAAGGCATGGGTATCCAGATTACTTACAGCCAAAGTACAAACCCTCAAACATGAAATGAGGCTGCCTGATGTCAGGGCAGTCGAGAAAGTGATTCGTCCATAGACCGCTTCATGTGGCCGGAGATTTTCCGGCATGCTGCACGCAGAAGCGCAGACAGCGCCGCCGCAAACCTTGTGCAGGCGGGTGGCGGATTCTACCGGCTCATGGCAGCTACGGGATATATACCTTTTGTACACAGCAGTGTCGCAGCAGCGCTGATGCCCTGAAAATTGCAGTCAGCCCGGGCACGGCGCAAAGGCTGGACGGGTTCCAGCCTGCGTTGGGTGCATCCTGCGATAGCAGAAACATATCATTTATAGCCGTCGCAGAAAAAGCCATCTTTTCTCCACAGCCAAATGCATCGAACTCTTGCCTGTGCCCACCACTCCCATAAGAACTGATGAATACGGGGATATCCCCCGGCGAGGAGATGACATGGAACAGACTACAACTACCATCAACGACCTGTTCGCCCAATTGGCGCTGGATTCCGATGATGAAAGCATCGAAAAGTTTATCGCCAGCCATCCTCTGCCCGACGACGTCAAACTGATCGACGCAGAATTCTGGACGCCGCGTCAGTCTGACTTTCTCAAGGAACAGCTGCACGAAGATGCCGAATGGGCGATGGTGGTCGACGAGCTGAACGTGCGTCTTCACAAAAAGCCCGAGTGAACCACTCGGGCGTTGAGGCCTATTGCGGATAACCGGGCTGGCCGATATTGGGATGCAATATCCGGCCGCCTGGCTGGGGTGCGTGGACGAAAACAGCGTCGCCTAACGTACCTACTCTGCCGACCACTGCATTCCAGTGCGCGGACTGATGGATGTAGCGCCAGCGCAGTAATGCCTCTTCATGACTGTCCAGCAGGTAAGGCCCGCCTCGCGCATAGTCGATCAACCGGGTAGAGATGTTCTCGAGTTCGGGAGGCAGCTGGAATTCAGGTGTCAGTGGCACCGGATTGAAAGGCACGCCCTCATCACACGCCAGTGTGTGCATGACCAGCAACGATACCCTCGACAGGTGGCCAAACACCTGGCGGCTCATGCCTACCGCAGCAACGACCGTACTCATGCCATTCAAGCTTTTCCTGCACGGATAGCACTTGCTCTCGCATGCCTGGACCCTCAGCCAGGCCTGGCTGTCGAGCGGGTCGATCCAGTGATCGCGGTTCATCCGGTTTAACTCAGCCTGTGCCTCCTTCCAGCTCGGTGCCGCCTCGCAGGAACTGTCACGGCTGACCACGCTGCTACGGGGGCGCGTTAGCAGTACGCTTTCTTCCATCTGTGGAGGATAACCCCCACCGATATCGGAATGTGCACCGGGCAGAACGATTTCTCTGGGCCACACGGGCAGGACGCTGTTCAACGCAAAGTTGCGCCGTGACTCATCGCGAGCCACCAGATGCAACACCTGCTGCGCACACCCCGGAGGCAGGTACAGATTGACCCTCCTGTTGCTCGCATCGCGGGTATTGCCCATGTCCTTGAAGCTGCCTATGGCCGCCACGGTGTCGAACAGACCGATAACCTTGAGCCGTACGCTGCCGTTGCTCCAGCTGAAACTGTCGCTCAACCTGACCTTGCGGCTTTCGAGTATCGGCTCGAGCATGCCCGAACGCTGCTTGAGGATTTCATTGACCAGATGCCTGGCCGACGCTGCACCTCGGCTGAAGCCGAACACGTCCAGTTCCAGCGCATCCAGCACACAATCGGGGTTGTCGCGGGGGAACGCCTTCAATACCGATTCCAGCTTTTTGAATGCGTTTTCCACCTTGGATATCACGCCGGTGGCCCCGCGGCCAAAACTCTGCCCCGGCCATACCGAATCACGGCCACCGGAAGTAGTGCCGGCGCCACTTATATAGATCGGGTAATACACCTTCAGGCCTTCACCGTCATTTTCGGCAACAGGTTGCAGGCGGTAGATATCGACCAGTCTGGCTATATTGCTCGGATCATTACTGTAACTACTGCCAGGCTGAACATGACGACCCGCACACGCTTTAATGTGCTGCCCCGCATTGATCTCCATCAATGCCTGGCAGTCGGCACCGATCTGACTGTTGACCCGGTTATTTCCCGTCCCATCGAAAAAAATGCCTACCCGCGCCGTGACGCGGCGTGTCACCACATCTGAAAGGGCTGCTGACTGTTGGAAACTCCATTTATCGCTCATAACTTTTCCGTCCCTAGAGGCAAGCCAGGAAAAGGCCGCACTTAAATCAAAACGTAAATAACGTTGATTTAAACAGCTTGCTTAAAGACAGTGAGCAGTCAAGCCATGTTGCGCCTTTTCAGACCTTTCCTACGACTTCTATAGTCATGACTTTATTACTTATAAATAAAACCCTACACACACGCACTGATAACTTTCTGATGCACTCTTTCAATGAAAACCAACTAACAGGCCAGCCCCGTTGCCAACCCGAATGATCGGTTACGCGTATCAACGGCCTTGCGGCCTGTACCCCAGGCGCAGACCACCCCAGTGTCGTCCGTTGACCATGATCGGCACGGACAGGTCGTGCATCAGTTCGCCGGTGTCTCGCGTGTAGGTTTGCAGCAGGACCGGCTGTTGGTGGCTGCCACAGCGAATGCCGGTACGGTCATCGAACTTGCGCTTGCTTCGATTACGCGCGTTATCCACCGTCGCATCACCCGTCAAAGGCTGGCTGAAGGCGTTGTTGTGCGTCGGCACATAGCCCTGTTGCGTACAGGCGATGGCAAATACCAGACCTTCATGGCGCGACAGCAGCGGTTCCTGCAGTGCGGGCAATACCTGATCGGTGTAACGGTCGAAACGCGTTGTAAAGCGGGTGGGCGAAGTATTGGCAACGGGTTTGTAATTGCGATCGAACAGGTCATCAAGGCTGACCCGCCCCTGTTCGATATCGGCCTCGAACTTTTCGCTGATCATGCGTGCGCCTTCACGAGCCAGGTCGTAAATGCGCTGGTGGTATTCATCCAGACCGACCTGCGCCAGGCGCTGGCTGATGGTCTCGGCCTGCCCCTCCATCTGCACTGCGGCCTTGGCCAGTTGCCGGGTCTGCTCATCGCTGACGGCAAGATCACTGCGCATATGCTCGACAGCGTCGAACAGGCTTGCCAATTGATCCTGATTGCTCCTCGCGCCCTGCGCGATTTCGCCGACCTGGCTTTCCAGCTCGACCGCAAGCCGGGCGATATTGCCCAGGTGCTCGCCGGTCAGCTCGACCTGCTCGACACCCACGTCCAGATCGGCCGACAGCTCGCGAATTTGCTCCACGACTTGTGCGGTGCGCTGCTGGATATCCGCCACCATCTGCCCGACCTCGCCCGTGGCACTGGCAGTGCGGCCGGCCAGACCACGGACTTCGTCGGCAACCACCGCGAAACCGCGTCCGTGCTCGCCAGCCCGCGCCGCTTCGATGGCGGCGTTGAGCGCCAGCAGGTTGGTCTGGCTGGCAATCGACTGAATGACCAGCGTCACACGCTGGATCTCTTCGCTGCGCTGGCTGAGTGCCTCGATCAGCTCACGGCTGCCGACGGCACGCTTGCTCAGGTGGTGCATGCGCTCGATGGACTCATTCAGCACGCTGCTACCCGATTCGCTGCGCTGCCGCGCCTCGCTGGCAGCAACCAATGCCTGCTGGCTCAACTGGGCCGTCTGTTGCTCGGTGGCGATCATCTGCTCGGCACTGCTGACGATCTGTTCGGCAGCCCCCAGTTGCGATTGCACCTTGCCAGCCAGCCGACCAACGGAAAAGGCCACTTGGGCCGCGGACAGCGCGTTATGACTGGTGGTGCGCGACAGGTCGCGAGTCAGCAAGGCGATATCGCTGTCGCCCACCGCGCTGCCTGGCAATACTTGCCTGCTACGCACCAGGCGCGGCAACCAAACCACCAGCAGCGCCAGGGGAACGACGACATACAGCGACAGACCTGCAACGCTCATGGCGGCGAACAGCAGGCACAGGACCACGCTTTGCACCGCCGGCACCCACCACCTCGATGCAGCGTCGGGCGTATCGGCCAGCGGTAATCCGGCGGCCATGGATAGGTTCTCGGCCATGCTGCGTCACCCCGTCTGTCATTGTCGTTATGACGCTATTAAACGCCAGATAACGGCCTTGTGCCATGCGCTGTTGGTCGTAGCGACCGAGCGATGGCGATCAACGCGTTTTCAACAAATCCCGGGCACAACAAAACCGGGAGGCAATTGCTTGCCTCCCGGTCTGGTCACTCAGTCGCTGTTGCCTGCGTATCAGGCCTGGCGCTGGTGCTTGTCGATCTGCTCGTGGCGCTCTTGCGCTTCGATGCAATACTTGGTGGTCGGGCTGATCAGCAGGCGCTTGAGGCCGATTGGCTCGCCGCTGTCGTCGCACCAGCCGAAGGTGTCGTCGGCAATACGCGAAAGGGCCATTTCCAACTGTGGCAGCATGCGCTGGTCGCGATCGATCACGTTGACCAGCCAGTGACGCTCTTCTTCGACCGAAGCGGCGTCAGCCGGGTCGGCAGGCGTGTCCAGGCTCTCGATCGCAATGCGGCTCTGCTCGATACGCTCATGGATCTCGACCTTCATGCCCTGCAACAGCTCGACGAAGAAAGCGTGCTGCTCGGCGTTCATGTAGTCATCGGCCGGCATGGCCAGCAACTTTTCCTTTGTCATTTATTTCTCTATAAAAAAACGTGCATTGAGGAGCGGCCTGACGTTGCCGTTCAAACCAATAATCTCCAAGCGCCACCTGGCACTCAATTTACGAGGGGCGGCAGTCTAAGGCCGGCTAGCGGGCTCGGCAACACAATTGAAGGATTTTTGTACAGCGAATACCGTAAAACCCTTGAAATGCGGGCGAAAGACCTGACCAGCAGGTTGCTTGATGAGGCTCTGACCCACTGACAGCGAATCGGTTCCTGCAAACTCCAACGCACAAAAGGGCCTTGAAAGGCCCTTTGCTGCAGGTGATTGAATCAGCGCTTGGTCTTGCGCTTGTTGCGATATTGATCGATTACCACGGCCACGACAATGATCAAGCCTTTGATAATGTCCTGAACATAGGCGTCCACACCGACAAAGGTGAAACCGCTGGCCATCACGCCGAGGATCAGCGCACCGATCACCGTACCGGTGATCCGCCCGACCCCTCCGGAAAGGCTGGTGCCACCGATGACCGCAGCGGCAATCGCGTCCAGCTCGTAGGACATGCCCATCCCGGCCTGCCCGGTTGCCGCCCGCGCCGAGGCAACCACACCCGCCAGCCCGGCCAGCAGTCCGGCGATGCTGTAGACAATCACCAGATGGCGCTTGACGTTGATGCCCGAAGTACGTGCCGCCTGCATGTTGCCGCCAATGGCGTAGGTGTATTTGCCGTACTTGGTGTAACGCAGGGCAATATGAAAGATGACCGCCACCACCAGAAAGATGATCACCGGCATCGCGCCCTGGCCGATGGCCGTGTACGAGTCGGAGAGCATGCTCACCGGCTGACCTTCGGTATAGAAGCGTGCCAGACCGCGCGCAGAGACCATCATGCCCAGCGTGGCAATGAACGGCGGAATGCCGGTTATGGCAATGATGCTGCCATTGATGGCGCCCGCCAGCAGCCCGACCCCGAGACCGACAACGACCGGAATCCACACCGGCAGGTCGGTCAGCGACGGGAACACCGCCCGGGAGAAGTCGGAGGTTTGTGCCAGGCTCGCGGCAATCATCGCTGAAAGTGCAAGTACCGAGCCCGACGAGAGATCGATGCCTGTAGTGATGATCACCTGAGTCACGCCAATGGCCAGCAAGCCGATGATCGACACCTGCAGGATCATCAGTACCAGACGCTGGGAATTGAGCAGGAAGCTCTGATCACGGACGATCCAGCCGAACAGTTCAAAGATCAGGCCGATGCCGATCAGCACCAGAAAGATGCTCAGTTCGGTGGGCAGCCGCCGTTTGCTTCGGGTCGGCGTCATGGCCGGTTTATTTTGCAGAATCGCGTCGCTCATGTTCGTTTCCTCTTGTTCTTCTTCTACCGAGCCCTGTAGTGCGAACTCAATGAACCTTGTGGCCGGAGGCCAGATGCATGACTTTTTCCTGGGTCGCTTCGCCACGATCGAGGATGCCCATCATTTCGCCTTCGTGCATGACCATGACCCGGTCACTCATGCCAAGCACTTCCGGCAGCTCCGAGGAAATCATGATGACCGCCATGCCTTCACTGGCCAGCAGGGAGATCAGGCGGTAGATTTCCACCTTGGCCCCCACGTCGATACCGCGTGTGGGTTCATCCAGAATCAGCACCCTGGGGTTGGTCATCAGCCAGCGCGCGAGCAGTGCCTTCTGTTGGTTACCACCGGATAATGTGTCGATGCACTGCTCCAGCGACGGCGTCTTGACCCGAAGCTTTTTGCACATGTCTTCGCACAGTGCGCGCAAGGCTTTCTGTTGCACGAAACCGTTACCGGCATAGTTGGCCAGCACAGCCATCTCCATGTTTTCCATCACTGACAGGCATGGAAACAGGCCGGTCAATTTGCGATCCTCCGTGAGCAGCGCAAAACCCAGTTCAATCGCCTGATGCGGATCGCCGATGTGCACCGTCTTGCCATCGAAGCGCACCTCGCCGCTGTCGCTGGGGGTTATGCCGAACAGGGTCTCGGCGACATTGGTGCGCCCGGACCCCATCAGACCGGCAATGCCAAGCACCTCCCCGGCACGCAGGTCGAAGCTCACGTCCTTGAAAATGCCGTTCAGGCTCAGTTGATTGACGGACAGCAGTACGTCGCCTGCCGGTTTTTCCCGCTCGGGGAACAGCTGGGTCAGTTCACGGCCCACCATCATGGTGATCAGGCTGTCACCGTCCATGCTTTCGGCGCGCTGCAGGCCGATATAGGCGCCGTCGCGGAACACCGCCACTTCGTCGGCGATTTCGAAGACTTCGTTCATCTTGTGGGTGATGTAAATGATGCCTTTGCCCTGGGCACGCAGGTCGCTGATGATCGAGAACAGGTGAGCGACTTCGGTTTCGGTGATCGCCGAGGTCGGTTCGTCCATGATCAGCACGTCCGAGTCGTATGACACGGCCTTGGCGATCTCCACCATCTGCCGCTCGGCAATGCTCAGCGTGCCGACCAGCTCCTCGGGATCGAGCTTGATGCGCAGACGCTCCAGCAGTTCGGCAGTGCAGCGGTGCATCTCGCGGTGATCGACCATGTGCAGGCCGTTGAGCTGTTCGCGACCGATCCAGATGTTCTCGGCAATGCTCATGAACGGCATCAGGTTCAGTTCCTGATGGATCATGGCGATACCCGCCTGCAACGCTGACAGAGGCGTATCGAAGCGGACCGGCTTGCCACGCAGGCGGATTTCGCCCGAGTCCGGCTGATAGATGCCCGCAATGATTTTCATCAGGGTCGATTTTCCGGCTCCGTTCTCGCCCATCAGCGCCAGCACGCTGCCAGGGCGAACGCGCAATTGCACATCATTGAGCGCAATGACGCCGGGGAAGCCCTTGCTGACATGGCTGATTTCCAGCAGATACGGGGCCTGGGCATCAGGCGCCCCTCCGCCCCCGTCGCCGGACGGCAGATCGCGTTGCGCGGGCGGATTGGCAGTAGCAGAACCGAACATGATCACAACTCCTCAAGCGGCAGGCTGCGGGAGCGCATTGGCATGCCCTCCCAGGCCTGGCGATCGTTGTTATTTGAAGGTGGCGACGTTTTCAGGGGTGATCAGGCGATAAGGAATGATGATCGCCTGGGGCTCGACCTTCTCCTTCCTGGCCAGTTTCACCGCAGCATCGATCGCCCCGTCGGCCTGTCCTTTCGCGTCCTGATAGACCGATACGGCCAGATCGCCCTTGGTCACGGCGTTGAGCCCGTCCGGTGTACCGTCGACACCGGCAACGAAAACGCTGCCTTTATCCACGCCTGCCTGCTTCAGCGCCATCGCCGCGCCAATGGCCATTTCATCGTTGTTGGCCAGCACCGCGTTGAATTTTCGGCCCTGGGTAAGCCAGTCGTTGGTCAGGTCCATGCCCTTCTGGCGCAGCCAGGTGCCGGTCTGCTCCTGGTCTATCTTGATGTCCGGGTACTTGGCCAACACCTCTTTGACGCCCTTGGTGCGGTTTTGCGTGGAGTTGTTGGCCAGGTCACCCAGAAGAATCATGACGCGGCCCTTGCCCTTCATTTTGTCGGCGATGTATTGCGCCTGAAGTCGGCCGGCCTCCATGTCATCCGACGTCACTGTGGCGACGCCCGCAGGCAGTTTCGGATCGTCGGGGCGGCGGTTGACGTAGACCAGCGGGATACCGGCGGCGACCGCTTCCTTGGTGATCCGCGCAGTAGCGGCAGTGTCGACCGGATTGACGATCAGGGCGTCGACTTTCTTGTTGATCAGGTCCTTGACCTGATCGAGCTGCTTGTTGACGTCCGCGCGGGCATCGACGAACTGCAGGTCCACTTTCTCGGTCGTGGACATGACTTTGGCCTTGGCATTCATGTCGTCACGCAGGTAGGTCAGCCAGGTGTCATCGAACTGCGACATGGCCACACCAATCTTGATATCGGCCAAAGCTGCACCGCTGCCCACCATCAGCGCCATCGCCAATGAGGTCAAAGCAATCTTGGTCTTCATGAGGATCTGTCTCCAAATTATTGTTGTTGTTCGGATGCCGCGAATCAGCGTGACAGGCGGATCCCGGTGGCACCGGGAATGCAGAACAGTTGCGCATCCTTGTGGCGCACGCACAGGCTCAGGGCGACGACGGTGAGAAATCGCTCCAGGGTCCGGATCCAGAATGACGAGGTGGCAGAACGCTTGGCGGTGACGCCAGAGGTAGGGGTTTTCATCGACAGTACCTATCTTTTGTTTTGTTTTTGTCGGGCTTGCTTCTCGTGCTTTGAAAAACCTTCAAAACGCGAGGGATTCGATAGTCGGCAACCTGAAAACGACTCTATTGGAAAATATTTTCCAATTCAACTGATTTTAGAATTTTATTCCATTTCATTTTATTCGGTTACAGAGACAACAAAGCCCGACGCATGGCAAGCGTCAGGCTCTCTTCGATAATGGGCCGCTGGATGCGCTGCAGCGCGCAATGGCTACAGCACCACAACGCGCCCTTCTCTGGCACTCAGGCGCGCGGCATCCATGATTTGCGCCGAGGCTATCGCATCATGCGGATTGACCGGATTACTGCCCTGCTCGTCAACCGCGCTTTGCAACTGGCGGTAGAACTCCAGCCAGCAACCACGCTCCGACGGCACACGCTCGCGATGCTCGCCCTGCTCGAACCAGCCCCAGCGCCGATGCTCCTCGACACCCCAGCGCTCGCCCTCGGACCTTGGCGTAAGCCCGGCAAAGGCGGCCTCTTCCTGACCATCCAGCCCGTCGACGCTGTAACAACCCTTCGCTCCACTGACCCTGAAACGCGGCTTGGCAGTGTTTTGCAGGCAGCTGCCGGACAGGTGCGAGGTCACGCCGCCGGCATGGCGCAGGGAAACGAAGAACGTGTGATCCAGTTCGTCGTGCGGCGCAGCGAATTGCAGTTCCGCATACACCCGTTCGACCGGGCCGAACAGCACCAGCGCCTGATCCACCAGATGACTGCCCAGGTCACGCAGCACGCCACCGCCGCTGGCCTTGCCGACAGACCGTGGCGAATAACGCTCGATGCTGGACTCGAACCGGCTGACCGCGCCCAGTGCCTCGCTGTCGAGCAACTTGCGCACAGTGAGGAAGTCCGAATCCCAGCGGCGGTTCTGATAAACGCTGAGCAGCACGCCACGACGCTCGGCCGCGTCCACCAGCTCGCGCGCCTGGGCTGCATCACTGGCGAAGGGTTTGTCGCTGACGACCCCGACACCCAGCTCTATCGCTTCGAGGATCAACGCTCGTCGCGAGGCCAGCGGTGTGGAAATCACCACCACATCAACCCCGGCAGCGACCAGATCGGCCAGCGTATCGAAGGTCGCCACGCCGGGGAGGTCTTTGGCCACTTCCTGCTTGCGCTCTTCGGAGCGTGTGACGACGCCCACAAACGTGGCACCCGGCAAACTTGAAATCAGCGTCGCATGAAAGTAACGCCCTCCCTTTCCGTAGCCTACCAATCCTGCTCGCATGCATGTCTCCTGTATGTGTCGGGCGTCAGCCGTAGAAAGCCGGACGCATTTCCAGTGTGACAGGGACGATCGCCCCGCTGTTCTGCGCCAGAATACAGGCATCGGCGGCCACGGCGGCTGCATAACCATCCCAGGCGGAAGGCCCGAAGATCGTCCCCGCCTTCACCCCGTCGATGAAATTCTGCAGTTCAACGTCATAGGCAGCGATGAAGCGGTCCTTCCAGTCCATAAGGATTTCGTTCGACAGCTTGGCTTCACTGCGCAGTTGTACCTGTGACGGCTCGGGCAACCTGGCGATGCCGCTCTCGCCCACCACTTCGCACTGGATGTCGTAACCGTACTGACAGTTGACGAAGACCTCAACGTCGATGCGTGTACCGCGTGCCGTTTCCAACATCACGATCTGCGGGTCTTTCATGTGTGCCAGAGCCTTGCTGGTCTTGCGCGGGAAGACTACCTGCACCGACACGTAGTCATCGTTGAGCAGCCAGCGCAGTACATTGAGTTCGTGAATCAGCGTGTCGGTGATAGCCATGTCGGTCTTGTAGTTCTCGCCCACACGCGGGTTGCGGTGCGCACAATGCAGCATCAGCGGCTCACCTATCCGGCCGCTGTCGATCACCGATTTAAGGGCGCGATAGCCCTGATCATAAGGGCGCATGAACCCCACCTGCACCAGACGCCTGCCACTGGCGATCTCGGCTTCGACAATGTGCCGGCAGCCCTCGGCAGTGACTGCCAGCGGCTTTTCGCAGAACACCGGTTTGCCCGCAGCGATGGCAGCCAGCACGAACTCTTCGTGACTGGGCCCCCAGGAGCAGACCAGAACCGCCTCGACGTCCGCCGCGGCGATCAGTGCGTGCCCGTCGGCATACACTTCGGCACCGATGTCCAGCTCGCGCACGACCTTCGCTGCCTGCTCGAGATTGATGTCGGTGACGGCCACCACCTGACTGCCGACCAGCGTCTTGCTGCAACGCCGGATATGATCCTGACCGATTGCGCCTGTGCCGATCACGCCGAGTTTCAATGCCATGTTCATGTTCCTTTTTTTATTAGGTATTCCCGGGAAGGGAGTCATGGAGTCCGAACGAGAAAACGATCAGTACTGACGCGCCTTGGCCAGCTCGCGACTGAGTTTTTCGTACACCTGCGCTGTGGTGCCGGTGGTCGACACTTCGGCAACCCCGACACGCCACCAGGACAGGTAGTTGTGGATCATGGTCTTGGGCAGGACCTTGATGTCGATCAGGGTCGAGACTGTCTGCTGTTGCGCATCGGCCAGTGCATCGCGCAGCTGTTCGGCGGTGCTGACCTTGTAGGTCTTGCAGCCGTACGCGGCAGCGCTCATGGCGAAATCCACCGGCACAAAGTCGCCATCCAGCTTGCCGGTTTGCGGGTTACGGAAACGGAACTCGGTACCGAAGCTGTTCATGCCGTTGCCCATTTGCAGGTTGTTGATGCAGCCGAAGGTCATGTTGTCGAGCAACACCACGTTGATCTTGCGCCGCTCCTGGATAGAGGTCGCCAGCTCCGAATGGAGCATCATGTAAGAGCCATCGCCGACCAGTGCAAAGACTTCGCGGTGCGGCGCTGCGAGTTTCACGCCCAGTGCGGCGTTAACCTCATAGCCCATGCAGGAATAGCCGTATTCGACGTGATAGGTGTCGACCCCGGTGCTGCGCCAGGCGCGCTGCAGGTCACCCGGCAGGCTGCCTGCCGCCGCGACGATCACCGCGTCGTCAGGCACGTTCTGATTGAGGATGCCCAGCACGCCGCTCTGGGTCAGGCACGAGCCGGTCAGCTCGATGAATTCGCGCAACACGGCCGGGTCCAGATGATCGTTGATTTCCGGGACAAAATCCTCGCTCTGGTACTCGACCGCGTACAGGCGATCCACCTCGGCCTCCAGCTCGGCACGCGCGGTCTTTGGCGCATCGCCCCAGGCCGCACGATAGCCGCTGGCTTGAAGGCTTTCGGTCAGCGCCTGCAAAGCCACCTGTGCATCGGCTAGCAACTGCACGCCGTCCAGCTTCTGCACATCGAAAGCACCGACATTGAGGTTGAGAAACTGCACATCCGGGTTCTGGAACAGCCATTTCGACGCAGTGGTGAAGTCGCTATAGCGGGTACCGACACCAATAATCAGGTCCGCCTCTTTTGCCAGCCGATTGGCCGCCAGCGTACCGGTTTCGCCGATGCCGCCCATGTTCAACGGGTGTGCCGAAACGAGGGCACTCTTGCCGGCCTGGGTTTCGGCGAACGGGATATCGAAGCGCTCGGCAAAGGTTTGCAAGGCATCCGCCGCGCCGGAGTAACGCACCCCGCCGCCGCAGATCAGCAACGGCTTGCGCTTGCGTGCCAGCAGGTGCAACGCATCATCGAGCATGGCCTGGCTCGGTGGGCGACGATCGATACGGTGCACACGTTTTTGCAGGAAACTGTCCGGATAATCGTAGGCCTCGGCCTGCACATCCTGAGGCAGCGCCAGCGTGACTGCGCCCGTATCGGCCGGATCGGTCAATACGCGCATGGCATTGAGCGCAGCGCTCATCAACTGCTCGGGACGGTTGATGCGATCCCAGTATTTGCTCACCGCCTTGAACGCATCGTTGGTGCTGATGCTCAGGTCGTGAAACTGCTCGATCTGCTGCAGCACCGGATCGGGCTGGCGGCTGGCGTAGACATCACCCGGCAACAGCAGCAGCGGGATGCGGTTGGCCGAAGCCGTTGCCGCAGCAGTGACCATGTTCGCCGCGCCTGGCCCGACCGAAGAGCTGCACGCGTAGATCTTGCGCCGCAGGTGCTGCTTGGCAAATCCGATGGCGGCGTGGCACATGCCCTGCTCGTTACGGCCCTGATGGACCACCAGGTCGCCGCTGTCCTGCTCCAGCGCCTGACCGAGCCCCAATACGTTGCCATGCCCGAAAATGGTGAAGACACCCGCGACGAATTTGCTTTGCACGCCGTCGACTTCGACGTACTGGTTATCGAGAAACTTCACCAGGGCCTGGGCCATGGTCAGTCGGGTTGTACTCATGCTCACACCTTATTGTTGTTTGAGGTGGAAAGTGTTGCGATGCGTTGCCGCGAATTATTTGGCAGTCGGCATACTGAACTCGGGGCCTTTGGCGATGCTGTCCGGCCAGCGTTGCATGACGCTTTTGTAGCGGCTGTAAAAACGCAGGCCTTCTTCGCCGTAGGCGTGGTGATCGCCAAACAGCGACCGCTTCCAGCCACCAAACGAATGCCAGGCCATGGGCACCGGGATCGGCACGTTGATGCCGACCATGCCGACCTTGATGCTGCGAGCGAATGCGCGCGCCACGCCGCCATCGCTGGTGAAGCACGACACGCCATTGCCGAACTCGTGAGCGTTGATCAGCGCCACGGCACTGGCGAAATCCGCGACGTGCACGATACCCAGCACCGGGCCGAAGATTTCTTCCTTGTAGATCTGCATCTGCGGCGTGACGTGATCGAACAGCGTAGCGCCGACGAAAAAGCCCTGCTCGGCACCCGGCACCTTGAAGTTGCGGCCATCGACGATCAGCTTCGCGCCTTCTTTGACGCCCTGATCGATGAAGCCCTCGACCTTGGCCTTGTGCACAGCGGTGACCAGCGGCCCCATGTCCGAATCGGCCTGCATGCCGTTGCCGACCTTGAGCTGGTCGATGCGCGGCAGCAGCTTGTCGATGAGGCGCTGGCCGACATCGCCGACCACCACGGCAATCGAGATCGCCATGCAGCGCTCTCCGGCCGAGCCATAAGCCGCCCCGATCAGGGCGTCGGCGGCCTGATCCAGATCAGCATCGGGCATCACGATCATATGGTTCTTGGCCCCGCCCAGTGCTTGCACGCGCTTGCCATGGGCAGTGCCTTGCTGATGGATGTACTCGGCGATCGGGGTCGAGCCGACGAAGGAAATGGCCTCGATGTCAGGGTGTTGCAGCAACGCATCGACCGCCACCTTGTCACCCTGCACCACATTGAAGACGCCATCGGGCAGACCGGCTTCCTTGAGCAGGCGCGCCATCAGCAGGCTGGCCGATGGATCGCGCTCGGAAGGTTTGAGGATGAAGCAGTTACCGGTCACCAGCGCCATGGGAATCATCCACAAGGGCACCATGACCGGAAAGTTGAACGGCGTAACCCCGGCGCAGACGCCCAGTGGCTGACGCAGGTTCCAGTTATCGATACCACCGCCGATGTTGTCGCTGAAATCGCTCTTCAGAAGACTGGGGGCACCGCAGGCAAATTCGACGATCTCGATACCGCGCACCACCTCTCCGCGCGCGTCGGACAACACTTTGCCGTGCTCGCGGCAAATGATCTGCGCCAATTCGTCATGGTGCTGGTCCAGCAGTTCCTTGAACTTGAACATCACCCGCGCCCGGCGCAGCGAGGACTGCTCGGCCCAGGCCGGAAACGCCGCCTTGGCCGCCGCAACCGCTTCATCCACAGTCTTCACGCTGGCCAGCGCAACACGCGCCTGGACCGTGCCGATTGCCGGGTTGAAGACATCGCTGTAACGCTCACCCTCGCCATTGTTCAGGTGTCCGTTGATGTAGTGGCCGATCACCGGTGACTCGTTCATCTCATGCCTCCAGAACAAAAATGGGAAATCAGAGATCCAGCAGCCAGCTGTGCTGCGGATCGTTGTGGAACTGCCAGGCGCGCGTCGGGCCGGCCATTACGTTCAGGTACCAGGATTCGTAGCCGTAGGGGACGGAGACCGGGTGGTAGCCCTTGGGCACGGTCACCAGGTCATTGTTTTCCACGGCCATGGCCTGATCGATGCTGCGGTCGTCGGTATAAACCCGCTGAAAAACGAAGCCCTGCGGCGGGTTGACCTGGTGGTAATAGGTTTCTTCGAGAAAGCTCTCGTGCGGCAGGTTGTCCCGGTCGTGCTTGTGCGGCGGGTAACTGGAGGAATGCCCGGAAGGTGTACGCACCTCGACCACCAGCAGCGAATGCGCCGCTTCGCTGTCCGGCAATATGTCGCACACATAACGGGTATTGGCGCCCTTGCCGCGTACGCTGCGCTTCATGCTGCCCGGCATGATCAAGCGTGCCGGAAAATGTTTGCCGGCATCGCCCGGCGCCGTGCATACGGCAAGCTGCACCGCGCCGCGTGCGACAAACTGCGCCTGGCTATGCGGCGGCAGGTAGACCGCGAACGGTGATTTTTCTTCGAACACCGATTGCCGGTCGCCGATGTTTTCCCAGCTGAAAGCGCGCTGCCCCGGCGCTTCGCCACTGACGCTGGCGTGCCCGGTCAGCAGGACCACGCACAGCTCGTTTTCTCCTGCGCTCAGCGGCAGGCTTTCTCCGGACTCCAGGCGGTAGGCGGCGAAGTTCACGTATTCCAGCGAACCGGGGGCCAGCGCTACGACGTCGCGGCCAGTGGATTTGCTTTTGGTCAGCAGATTCATGTTGCAGTCCTCCTTATCGTGCATCGGCCAGCAGTTGGCGCAACGTGTCATAGCCCTTTTTGGCGTACACATAGCTGGGCGCTACGGCGGGGTCCTGTTCGGCCTCGACCACCAGCCAGCCGTTGTAACCGGCCTGCCGCAAGACCTTGAGCAGCGCCGAGAAGTCAATATCGCCGTCCCCCGGCACCGTGAAAGTGCCGTTGATGATGCAGTCCGGAAAGCTCCACAGGTTGTTGCGTGCCAGTTGCACCACCGGCTTGCGCACGTCCTTGAAATGCACATGGCAAATACGCTGGATGTGCTTGCTCAACACTTGAAGAGGTTCGCCACCGCCCATGTAGCAATGCCCGGAATCGAACAGCAGCCCGACCTCCTCGCCGGTCAGCGCCATCAGCCGGTCGATATCCTGCGGCGACTCGACGTAAGCGCCCATGTGGTGGTGATACGCCAGGCGCACGCCTCGGGACAGGGTGAAACGTGCCAGCTCGGTCAGTTTTTCGGCGTATTCATGCCAGGCGGCATCGGTGTGAAAACGTGGACGTTCGACCAGCGGGATACGTTGCCCCTGAATCGAGTCGGCCACCTCGCCGTACACCAGCACCGAAGCGCCATTTTCGGCGAGCAGGTGCACATGCGCAGCGATGGCTTCGATTTCCTCGGCCACCGAACGCCGCGCCAGGCGGCTGGAATACCAGCCGGACACCAGCGCCAGGCCATGGGGCCGCAACACATCGCCGACGCCCTTGGCATCTTTCGGAAACTTGCCGTTGAGCTCGAAGCCCTCGTAGCCAATGGCTTTGCCTTCGCTCAGCGCCGTGCTCAGCGGGGTTTCTCCGCCGAGGGCCGGTAAATCATCGTTGCTCCAGGAGATCGGATTGATGCCGATGCGGATTCTGGGTGTGGAAGTCGAAACGGGCATGGCTGCACCTTTTTTGTTGTTATCGCGACGTTGTCGTGGCGTCGAAATCCGGAACGAATCAGGCGCGGCTTTCGCGCCAGGACTCGATCAACCAGTTGAAGGTGCTCTGCACCCGACTGATCAGCGTCGCATCGTCTATTTCTCCGGCCATCCAGGCCCGGCTTGGCTCACGGAATATTGTCCGGCCGACAGCAAAGCCCTGGCAGACGCGGCTGTGGCAAGCTTCGGCAAAGCCGGCAGCGAGCTCTTCGACAGGCGCATTGAGCCCGAGCAGTACCACGCCGCGGCAATACGGATCGCGTTGCTGGATCAGTTCGTCCAGTTGCTGCCAGACCTGCGCACTCTGCGCCTCGATCTTCCACCACGCCGGGTAGATGCCCAGGTTGTACAAGCGCTTCAGCGAGCGAAGCATCACGTCCGGGTGAGGCGACGGGTGATCCTTGGGCGGAATGATTTCCAGCAGCAACTCATGGCCGCTGACTTTCGAAGCGTCGTAGAGCGCCTTGATCTGCGCTTCCTGCTCCAGACGCAACATCGGCTCGTCATCGGGGTGATATTGCACCAGGCACTTGATGATCTGCTCTTGCGGCCAGGCGAGCAAATTGCTGCCGATGGAGCGACCGTGCTCGAAGGCCAGCGGCCTTGAGCCCTGTACTTCCACCGGACGCGCCACCCACCAGCCGCGACCGGTTGCGGCGTTGAGTGAATCCTGACCGAAGCGCTGGTCGGCAAGCAGACCGACATCGGCTTCGATGCCGCGCTTGCGCAGGTCGGCTTCGACCCGCTCGACCGCCTGCACGAACAGCTGCTTGAGCTGGCTGATGCTGCCCAGATCACGCCCGGCCTGTTGCGCCAGCTCGACCAACTGGCCGCGATGATCGAAGGCAAAGATGAACAACTGCCGCCACTGCTTGCGCGGCACGCTGACCTGATGCAGCCGTTGCAGGGCGACATCCTGATCAGGACGGGTGATGGGTTCAGGGCTGTTGAACAGGTAATCGAGTTCGGCCGGGGTCGGCATCGCGGGCGCACAGGCATGCCGCGACACCACCAGCCCGCCACAGGCATTGGCCAGCTGGCAGCAGCGTTCGTCACTGGCTTCCTTGAGCCAGCCGCTGAGAAAACCGGACATGAACGCGTCGCCCGCACCGAGCACGTTGAGTACTTCGACCTGCACGCCGGGGTAGATGGCGCCCTCTTCCAGCCGCGCAGGAATGGCCCCGTGAATCACCGTGCAGCCTTGCGGGCCGAGCTTGACCACCAGCGTTGCGGCCGTCAGTTCACGCACCTTACGCAGGGCCGCGAGCAAATCGGTCGAACCGCCGGCAATCTGGAATTCTTCTTCGGTGCCGACGATCAGGTCGAAACGCGGCAGGATGCGCTGCACATGCTGGCTGACCTTCTGATCGGCAACGAACCGGGTCTCACCATCGGCCTTGCCTGCCAGCCCCCAGAGCACCGGGCGGTAGTCGATATCCAGCACGCGCTTGACGTTGTGCTTCTCGGCATAGTCGAGCGCCTGACTGCTGGCCCTGAACACCTGATCAGTGGAGAAATGCGTGCCGGTGATCAGCAGCGCCTTGCTCGAGGCAATCTGCTGCTCGTCGATGTCCTCGGCGCGCAGGGCCATGTCAGCGCAGTTTTCACGGTAGAACACCAAGGGGAAGGTTTCACGATCCTTCAACCCCAGCAGCACCATCGCCGTCAGACGCTCGGGGTCGCGCTTGATGGCGCTGACATCACAGCCTTCGCGGGCCAGGGAATCGACCAGAAAACGGCCCATGTGGTCGTCGCCGACCCTGCTGAGCATGGCCGACCTGAGACCGAGCCTGGCCGTGCCGAAGGCGATATTGGCCGACGAGCCGCCCAGGTACTTGGCGAAACTGGAAACGTCTTCGAGTCGCGCCCCCACTTGTTGCGCATAAAGGTCGACGCCCAGGCGTCCGAGGCAAATCAGATCCAACTGACGCCCAGTGGCAAAGCGTGTCTGGCCCATGGTGGCTCCTGTTATTTTTATCAGCCTGCAGCGCCTGCATCATGTGTACACGCTGCTTTGTGAATGCAGCGTAAAACGTCAAGACACATCAATCAATATTTTTTCTATAATTATTTTTAGTGGAATATTTTTTCCATACCGCCACTCAAGTGCTGGCACACTGCGCAGGCGGGTAGGATATAGTCGTCGCTCCTGCCCCAAGGCAGCCTCCACCGTCAGGCCCACAACGGTCGTGCTGTGCGCGCCGTTGCCCTGAAGAAGAACAAGCAGAAAGGATTTGAATATGACCAGCGCCGATCAGCCCACTCTGCCCGGGACGAGCGTCGACATGCCGCCGAACAGTGCCGAAGGCTTGTTGCGGCTGATCACTGATGAATACGAGGGCCTGCCGCGTCAGCTCAAGCGGATTGCCAGCTATATGAGCCAGCAGAGCGACCGGATCATGGTTGACCGGATCAGTGACATCGCCCGCGAGTGCGAAGTCCACCCTTCGGCCATCGTGCGATTTTCCCAGCGTTTCGGGTTCAGCGGTTTCAGCGAGATGCAGGCGTTGTTTCGCGAGGCTTATACGCACAAGACCACGCCGGTGCAGAATTACCAGCAGCGTATCCGCAGCCTGATCGCCAACAAGTCACAGAAGGCCAATGCAGGCGATCTGGCACGCGAATGCGTCAGCGCCACCCTCTCCGGCCTGGAACGCCTGAGTGTCGAACTGGATGACGATGAATTCGAGAAAGCCGTGGACCTGGTGGTCAACGCCGACAACATCTATGTGGTGGGCGTGCGCCGCTCATTCGCGGTGGCTGATTATTTGGTCTACAACCTGCAACACACCAACAAGCGCATTCATCTCATCTCCGGCCTGGGGGGCAGCTATCGCGAGCAAATGCGCAGTGTGCGCGCCAATGACCTGGTGATTGCCATCAGCTTCACGCCCTATGGCAAGGAGACCCAGCACTGCCTGCGCATCGCCCAGCACCACCAGGCCAAGACGCTGATCATCACCGACAGCAACCTGTCGCCGCTGGCCAAGCGCGCCAACTCGGTGTTGCTGGTCAACGAGGGCAGCTCGTTCGCCTTCCGCTCGCTGAGCGCCACGCTATGCCTGTGCCAGGCGCTGTTCATTGCCGTGGCCTATCGCCTGGAACTCAAGGTCGATGAAATACACGAGCAGGTCGGGTTTGATGACTGAGGGCTGAGCCCTCAGGATTTGGCTTCCTCGCCCATGCGTTGCTGGTTCTTCTCGCCCATTTTCTTCGCGCGTTTTTCCAGCACCAGATACACCACCAGTGCCAGCAGCAGCGGCAGCAGGAAGTAGATCGCGCGGTAGCCGATCAGCGCTGCGAGCAGGCTGCCCTTGGAGAACTGGTGCGCCAGTAAGGTGATAAACACGGTCTCAAGCACACCGAGGCCCGCTGGAATGTGAGTGATCACACCGGCGATGCTGCTGATCAGCAACACACCGAGAATCGCCGGATAAAACGCCTTGTCCGGCAGCAGGGTGTAAATCACCGCGGCCATCAACGACCAGTTCAGAGCGCCCAGACTGGCCTGCATCAGCGCCTGCTTCATCGACGGCAGATTGAACTCCTGATCACGGATGGTCCATGAGCGTTTTTTCGAAAACCGGCAGGCCAGCAGGTACGCAAAACACACCGCCAACAGTCCGAAGCCGATCAATTGCAGGGTTGTGGTGCCGATCGACCACTCCTTGGGCAACTCCAGAAAGCGCATCGAAAACACAAAACCGGCCAGCAGCATGTAGCCCAGCCAGTTGGTAATCAGGCTCAGGCTGAGAATCCGCGTGATGGTCGAAACATCCAGCCCCAGTCGCGAATACAAGCGGTAACGCAAGGCAATGCCGCCCACCCAGGAACTGAGGTTGAGGTTGAACGCGTAGCAGACAAACGTCACCGGCACGATCTGCTTGATCGACAATGTGTGCCGGGTGTAATAACGCGCCAACACGTCAAAGCCGCAGTAGGTCGCGTAGCTGGCAAAGGCCACAACAGCCGCGATAGCCAGGGTGCTGGCCTTGTAGGACGCCAACGCCTGTTTCACCTCTTGCCAGTCAAGCTTCTTGACCAGCATAAACAGCAGAACCGGGACGGCGATAAAGAAAAACAGATTGAACGCCCGCTTTGCCCATTTCCACTTGGTTCCCTGCGCGCTTTGCGGCGCTGCCTGCGTGGCTTGGGTCATAGGGTTTTCTCCTGGTCCATCGGATGGTTGTTCTGCTGCTGTTCGATCACTTTCGCTTCGGGCACTACATCACCGGCACGCAGGGGCTTGAGGCGCACACCGTGAACCGGGAACAAACCGGCAATGGCCGGAAAACGGCGCAGGAAAAAGAAACTCAAGACGATCATCGGCGCACGCCACCACTGGCCACGCGCCGCGCCCTTGAGGCTCATCTGCTTGCTGTGCGCAGCGGCAAGCTCCATCAGGTGGTTTTGCAGATGATCATTGAGCCCGCGATCACGAATGAACAGATTGGCTTCCAGGTTCAGCGCGAGGCTCAGCGGGTCAAGATTGCTGGAGCCCACGGTGGACCAGTCCTGATCGATCAGCGCGACCTTGCCGTGCAGTGCACGTTGCTTGTACTCATGAATGACCACGCCGTCGCGCAGCAGATAGGTGTACGTCAACCGCGAGCAAACCCGTACGAACGGCATGTCGGGCTGACCTTGCAAAATAAGGGTGACCTTGACGCCCCGCCGTGATGCATTGCGCAGCTCACGCAGAAAGCGATAGCTGGGGTAAAAATACGCATTGGCCAAGGTGATCCGTTGCTTCGCAGCGCGAATCGCCTTCAGGTACTGCTCTTCGATATCGGTACTGTGCTCGTCATTGTCACGCTCGGCGAGCAGCATGCTGGCGTCACCGGCGCGGTCCAGCTTCAGTGCAACGGGCGGCAATTTGTCACGAACGACCTTGCTGAGCATATTCAACGCGCTGTGGTGAATATCGCCAACAATCGGGCCGCGGACCAGAACGGCATAGTCCTGTTTGGCCGTCACCCCCGTGTCAGTCATGTGATCGACGCTGTAATTGATGCCGCCGATAAAGCCCAATTCGCCGTCGATCACCACCACCTTGCGGTGCAGCCGGCGAAACAGGTTGGTGCGCATGCCCATGAACCTTGGGCGCGGATCGAACAGCTGAATCTGGATACCGGCGTCGATCATGGTTTTGACAAACGTCGAACTCAGATCCGAGGTGCCATAGTCATCCACCGTGACGACCACCTTCGCGCCATTCGCAGCGGCTTCGAGCAACGCCTGTTGCAGACCCTCGCCGATTCGGTCTTCAAAAATGATGAAGGTCTCGATCAGCACCTCTTTGCGCGCGGCACGTATGCACTCGAATACCCGGGCGTAGAAATCCTCGCCATTGATCAGCAACTCTACCGAGTTGCCGTCGCGCCACTGCCCTGTCGTATTGCTCATAAGGTCAACTCCACCGCCAGCGGTGCATGATCGGAAAGGTGGGACCACGGTCGGCTGGACAACACTTTCGGCCGGTGGGACGTTGCATTGCGCACATAGATCCGGTCCAGCCGGAGTAATGGCCAACGGGCCGGAAAGCTTTTCGCCGGCGCCCCGAAGCGCTCTACGAAAACCTCGTGCAGCCCGCTGCCCTGCAGCGACGCATCGGCGCGCTGGCGCCAGTCATTGAAGTCACCGGCAACGATCACCGGCTCGCCTTCGGGAATACGCGCCATCAGCTCGTTAAGCAGTTTGAGCTGCTGACGTCGATGGCTTTCACGCAGTCCCAGGTGCACACAGACCGCATGCACCCGGCCCGCGTGTGGCACCTCTAGAATGCAGTGCAACAAGCCGCGCTGCTCGGTGCCATGAATGGAAATGTCGAGGTTTTCATGCTGGATGATCGGGTATTTGGACAGCAACGCGTTGCCATGATCGCCATCCGGATACACCGCGTTGCGGCCGTAGGCAAAATCACTCCACATGCTGTCGGCCAGAAACTCGTACTGCGAAATCGTCGGCCAGTCCTTGACCCTGCGCGCGTGGCTCTGGTGTTCGCCGTGCACTTCCTGAAGAAACACGATATCGGCCGATACAGTGCGCACAGCTTCACGCAGCTCGGGCAGAATGAAGCGGCGATTGAAAATGCCAAAGCCCATGTGCATGTTCATGGTCAGTACATTCAATGAAACACTGGCGGACACAGGTGTCGCTGGGCCGACAGGTGGATTGGCACTGGTCAAGACTTGCTCCCGGGTGAATATTCACGGCATATGAAGCCACCCGTGAGCACAGGTTCCGTCGCGTATCTCACGTGCTGTGTATTTGCCATATGCAGTGGCGCAGAGATACACGTGAAAAAAATCAGGCCAACATGAAACGCAGGCGCCTGATAGACAGCCTAAGCTGTCTATCAGTCCTGCAAAAAAAGAGACAAGGAATCAAACCGTGGATGCATCGACTTCTCAACGCTACACCGCCCGAGCCAGATGGCTGCACTGGGCCATGGCCATTCTGATCGTGCTGGCGTACACCCTGATTCTGAGCCGCACCCAGTTCAGCAAGGGCTCGGAATACCGCTTGCTGGTCGTGCAGAGCCACTACTGGGTCGGCATTCTGATTCTGATCATGGCGTTTTTCCGTGTCGCCGAGCGTCGACGTCATCGTCCGCCCGGGATCACACCGCCGCTTGAAGGAGCGTTGCGCATCGTCGCAACCCTGACCCATTACGCGCTGTATGCGTTCCTGTTTGCCCAGCCGTTACTGGGCCTGCTGACAGTGATGGTGGAAAAAGGCGCGCTGCCCATTCCCCTCACCGATCTGCAGATTCCCTGGCCGCTGGCCACCTCGGACCACCTGGCCGAGACGTTCGAAGACGTGCACAAACTGCTGGGCTCGATCTTCTACTATGTCATCGGTCTGCATGTGATTGCTGCGCTCTGGCACCACCTGGTGCGCAAGGACAATACCCTCAAGCGCATGCTGTAACTCAGGACGCCGACAGGACCCGGGCAAGCGTGGCCTTCACCTTGCCCATCCCCTCACGCAGGGCCTGTTCGATTTCCGCCATGGTAATGACGGTCGTCGACTTGCCCGCTGCCGGATTGACCACCAGCGCCAGGCAGGCGTATTCAAGCTCCAGCTCACGAGCCAGCGCGGCCTCGGGCATGCCAGTCATGCCAACGATGTCGCAGCCATCGCGCTCCAGGCGGATGATTTCGGCAACGGTCTCCAGACGCGGTCCCTGGGTGCAGGCATAGACGCCCCGGTCGGAGAACGCGCATCCCTCGGCAGTCAATGCTGCAATCAGCCGGGCGCGCAGGGGCTCGCTGTATGGATAGCTGAAGTCGATGTGCGTGACCTCTTCCAGATCATCGGCAAAGAACGTGTGCTGGCGACCGCTGGTGTAGTCGACCAGATCATGCGGCACACAGAAATGCCCGGTGCCCATGGCCGGATGAATGCCACCGACTGCGTTGACCGCAAGAATCGCTTCGGCACCCGCCTGCTTCAGTGCCCAGATATTGGCCCGGTAGTTGACCTGATGCGGCGGCAAGCGGTGCGGGTGGCCGTGGCGCGCCAGAAACATCACCTCGCGACCGGCATAGTCGCCGATCTGGATTTCGCTGGAAGGTGCGCCATAAGGGGTGTTCATCGGCAGGGATTGCCGAATGTTCAGGCCCTCGAGCTGGGTCAGGCCGGTGCCGCCAATAATCGCGTAAACAGTCATCGCAAATCCTTAATCGATCAGTTGAGCAGCGCGCAGAGCCTGGAGCGCGGTCTGCCAGCGCGGGTGTTGCCGATAGTCGGTACTGGCCGATGCCTGACCGCGCATGCGCGCGATACGTGGCGAAGGCTTGACCTTCAGACGCTGCGCAGCGCCCAGCGCAAGCTCGGCGGCCGCCCGGTCGTTGCACACCAGGCCCATGTCGCATCCGGCTGTCAGCGCCGCTTCGATACGGCTCGCCGCATCCCCGACCACATGAGCGCCGGCCATCGACAGGTCGTCACTGAAAATAACACCGTCAAATTGCAGTTCGTCGCGCAAAATGTCCTGCAACCAGCGCCTTGAAAAGCCTGCGGGCTGCGAATCGACTTTCGGGTAGATGACATGCGCCGGCATCACTGCAGCCAGTTGCTGACTCAGACGTGCAAACGGCACCAGATCACTGGCGCGGATCTCTTCGAGGCTGCGCTCGTCATTCGGAATAGCCACATGAGAATCGGCTTCAGCCCAGCCGTGGCCGGGAAAATGCTTGCCGGTGGCAGCCATGCCTGCAGCGTTCATCCCACGAATGAACGCCCCTGCCAGCAACGCCGCGCGCTGCGGATCGCCTTCGAACGAACGCGTGCCGACCACGGCGCTGCGCTGGTAGTCGAGGTCCAGCACCGGGGCGAAGCTCAGGTCCAGTCCGACCGCCAGCACTTCGGTCGCCATCAGCCAGCCGCAGTGTTCAGCCAGAAGCTCGGCATCAGGCTTGTCGGCAATGGCACGCATTGGCGGCAAGCGTACGAACCCCTCACGCAGGCGCTGCACCCTGCCGCCCTCCTGGTCGACGGCCAGCAGCAGGTCCGGGCGCACGGCCCGAATTGCGGCGCTCAGCTCACGAACCTGACGGGGATGCTCGATGTTTCGGGCAAAGATGATCAAACCGCCCACTTCGGGCTGACGCAAAAACTGACGGTCTTCGCTGGTCAGCCAGGTGCCGGCGACATCGACCATCAGGGAGCCTTGCAGGCCAGAACTCATAGAAAAACCCTTACACACCAGTGCTCGTTCACAATCCGGGCATGGTGCTTGATCCTGAAGCCCGACGCAATCCGACACGCCGGTGCCGCTTGATTCAGGGCAAGGGCTTCAGGCCTTGGCGACCGCTGGTGTGCCGGTGCTGCTCTTGGTACGCGGCCTGAGCTGCGCGGCGATCATTGCCGGGTCGCTGACGCCGGTGTCGGCGCGCATGCCGGCGGCCAGAAACGGTACCATCAGGCGCATGACCTGCTCGATGGAGGTATTGACGCCGAAATCGGTCTCGGCAATGGCGCGCAGGGCCTTGATGCCGGACATGCTGAACGCGGCAGCACCGAGCATGAAGTGCACGCGCCAGAACAGCTCGATGGGCGGAATGCGCGGGGCCGCTTCGTTGACCAGTGTCATGTAGCGACGGAACACCTTGCCATACATGTCTTCGAGGTAGCGGCGCAGGTGGCCCTGGCTCTGACTGAAGGCAAGCCCCAGCAGGCGCATGAAGATCGACAGGTCGTTACCGCTGCGTGGCTGCACCACAAGCGCCTGCTCGACGAGAATCTCCAGCAGTTCCTCAAGGCTTGGCTTGTGCTCGGGCTTTGCCTGGCGACGTTCCAGTTCGCGATCAAGACTGATGCAGAAGGGTCCCAGAAAACGCGAGAATACGGCCTGGATCAACGCCTTCTTCGAGCCGAAGTGATAGTTCACTGCTGCCAGATTGACCGACGCCTTGCTGGTGATAAGGCGCAAGGACGTTTCGGCAAAGCCTTTCTCTGCAAACAACTGCTCGGCAGCATCAAGAATGCGTTCAACGGTTTCCGACTGGGCCATGGCTCTCTGCCTAACAAACGAACGTTTGAAACATACGTATCAAACGCCTCGGTTGTCAAGCCGGGCCGTTCATTTTGTGGCCGAACAGTCACGGTAATGGATGTTAAATGACAAAACGCAGGTGTTACCGAGGTTTTGGACGAGAAGCGCTACGCGGGTTGACCACCGCCTGGCGGCGAAAATGAAATGGATGATTGCCAACGCGCCTTCACTGTATATAATCCCAGTCACTGTATAAAAAGCCAGAGCGCCCCTCATGATCAAACTGACGCCACGCCAGGCTGAAATCCTGGGTTTCATCAAACGCTGCCTGGAAGACAACGGGTTCCCGCCGACACGTGCGGAAATCGCTCAGGAGCTGGGCTTCAAATCGCCCAACGCGGCGGAAGAGCACCTCAAGGCCCTGGCCCGTAAGGGCGCCATCGAAATGACTCCGGGTGCTTCACGCGGCATTCGAATTCCCGGCTTCGAAGCGCGGCCCGATGACAGCAGCCTGCCGGTCATCGGCCGCGTCGCAGCAGGTGCACCGATCCTGGCTCAGCAACACATCGAAGAGTCCTGCAACATCAACCCGTCCTTCTTCCACCCGAGCGCCAACTACCTGTTGCGCGTTCACGGCATGAGCATGAAGGACGTCGGCATTCTGGATGGCGATCTGCTCGCCGTGCACACCACGCGCGAGGCCCGCAACGGCCAGATCGTGGTTGCCCGGATCGGCGATGAAGTGACCGTCAAGCGCTTCAAGCGCGAAGGCAGCAAGGTCTGGCTGCTGGCGGAAAACCCTGATTTCGCACCCATCGAGGTCGATCTCAAGGATCAGGAACTGGTGATCGAAGGTTTAAGCGTCGGCGTCATTCGCCGCTAAGGAGACGTTATGCAGTTCCATCAAGCACCGCATTCGCAATTGCCGCTGTTCGAGGCGTTTCTGGCCCAGCCCATCGCCCCTCTGCTCACAGATGCAGTCGAAACGCCGTGGAGCAACGACCCAGAGCCCTTCAGTGAACTGTCATTGCGTGGCGCTGCCGGGAACTGCCTCAACCTTCTTGCACCCATCCTTCGGGAATTGAGCGAGGAACTGGATGCGCGCTGGCTGACGCTGATCGCACCGCCATCCAGCCTGACCCAGACATGGCTGCGCGATGCGGGGCTCAACAGGGAGCGAATTCTTCTGCTGCAGCCACGCGGCACGCAAAGCGTACTGGAGCTGACGCGCGAAGCACTTCGACTGGGCCGTAGTCATACGGTGGTGAGCTGGATCAACCCGCTGGGCGCCATAGCGCGTCAGCAATTGATCAGTGCAGCAAAAATCGGGGAGGCACAGAGCCTGAACATTCGGCTGGGCTGAGGCCCAGTCGTCGATCAGTGCAGAACGTGAGGCACATCATCCTTTTCGATTTCGCCTTCAGCCAGGCGGCCAGCCATCTGCACACCCACACTCAACATGGCTTTGGCGACTTCGACATGCTGACCTTGCATGAACGCTTTGGCATCCGCAGAGAAATCAAGCGTTACCAGGGAACCCTCGTCATCGGCACGACGCAGCTCTATACGTCCGTCAGGTAGTTCGACAATTTCCAGGAAAGAGGTAGGCATTGGTACAGTTACTCCGCGATAAGCCGGCATTGTAACAGCCTGCCAGCCCTTACTTCATTGGTTTTCAGCATTCGCTCAGGCCTTCACGAAAACGGATGGCCAACCCTTTGAGTTGTTGACGCCAATTTTCAAGCTCTTCACGTGAGAGTTCAGACTCCGGCTCGGCGTCCAGGTTCACTGCCTGTATCATCGGCTGCGTGACATCACCCTTGAGCTTTTTCGGCGCACGAGGCGGCTCATATAACGCGTTATAGGCCGACAGCAGTTGCGCAAGCCATGTCTGGCGATTCTGGGCAAGCTCTACCAGCTCGGCCATTTCGGGGATGGCGATGGCGTCCAACACTTCCTGCGTCAACAATTCTTCCGCACGACGCGTACCGGCTTGTGGCAGATGGTAGTAGCCTGCGATCTCGTGGCACAGGCCCAGCAGCGCACCGTAGAGATGAAACAGCGCGGACTCGCGCTCTGCCTGCAACAACGCAGGAGAGTTCACCGCCTGCCCCTTCTCCGCCCTGCCCAACGCCTCGAGCGAGAGCCCTGCGAAATAGATTTTCTGGTTGGTACGGGTATAGAGCTCATGGGCCATGGCGACACTCTCCACAACGATGGGATAGAGAACAGCATAGCCTGCGGCGCCTGGACAGGCCGGCGAAACAGGCTGATGCCTATCGAAAACAGCGCCCGGCCCTCTTGAGCCGCGCGCTTGCGATCAACGCTTGTCTTCAACCTTCCAGGCGCTGCCGTCGTAGAACGCACGCCAGCCGGTAGGCTTGCCCTCTACTTCGGTCTGGACGTATTGCTCTTTGGTCTTGCGACTGTAGCGGATCACTGCTGGACGACCGTCCGGATCCTTCTTCGGCGCTTCGCAAAGGAAGTGATACTTGGGATCGATTTCGTCCTTGTGCGGGGCGATTTCGATGACCAGTGGTGCGCGGGTTTCGCGATTCTTCGGGAACTGGCTGGCGGCCAGGAACAGGCCCGAAGCGCCATCACGCAGTATGTAGGTATCGTCAACCTTGTCGCACTTGAGTTCCGGCATCTTTACCGGGTCCATCTTCGGCGGCGCTGCGTCACCGCTTTTCAGCAGTTTGCGGGTGTTCTTGCAGTCCGGGTTGGTGCAGCCGAAGAACTTGCCGAAACGGCCGGTCTTGAGCTGCATCTCGCTGCCACACTTGTCACACTCCAGGCTCGGACCTTCATAGCCTTTGATACGGTAAGTGCCTTCCTCGATCTCGTAACCAGTGCAATCAGGGTTGTTGCCGCAAATATGCAGCTTGTGCTTCTCGTCCAGCAGGTAGGCGTCCATCGCCGTGCTGCAGATCGGGCAGCGATGCTTGCCTCGCAGAACCCGCGATTCGGACTCACCCTCGTCATCGTCGGCAATTTCGTCGCCGGGAGTCAGATTGACGGTCGCCTTGCAGCGCTCCTTGGGTGGCAGGCTGTAGCCGGAGCAACCCAGGAAAACGCCCGTCGAGGCTGTACGGATCTGCATCGGACGGCCGCACACTTTGCACGGGATGTCGGTCATCACCGGCTGGTTGGCGCGCATGCCGCCATCAGCGGCCTCGGCCACGTCGAGCTTTTTACGGAAATCACCGTAGAACTCGTCCAGCACGTTTTTCCAGTCGCGCTCCCCCTGAGCCACGTCGTCGAGGTTTTCTTCCATCCCGGCGGTAAAGCCATAGTCCATCAGGTTGGAAAAGCTTTCGGACAGACGTCCGGTGACGATGTCGCCCATCTTTTCCGAGTAGAAGCGGCGGTTATGCAACGCCACGTAGCCACGGTCCTGGATGGTCGAGATGATCGCTGCGTAGGTCGACGGGCGACCAATGCCCCGCTTTTCCATCTCCTTGACCAGACTCGCTTCCGAGTAACGCGCAGGCGGCTTGGTGAAGTGCTGGCTTGGATCGAGCTTGTTCAGCTTCAGGGTTTCGCCCTGTGCCATGTCCGGCAAAACATCGTCATCGCCCGGCTTGGCCATCTGCGGCAGCGCACGGGTATAACCATCGAATTTCAGGATGCGGCCCTTGGCGCGCAGCTCGAAATCGCTGGCGGCGACCGTGACGGTGGTCGACAGGTATTGCGCAGGCAGCATCTGGCAGGCCACGAACTGGCGCCAGATCAACTCGTAAAGACGCTCGGCGTCACGCTCCATCCCGGTCAGTTTGCTCGGGTGAGTGTTGACGTCGGAAGGTCGAATCGCTTCGTGAGCCTCTTGCGCGCCTTCCTTGCTGCTGTAGACGTTGGGCGACTCCGGCAGGTACTTCTTGCCGAATTCGGTCTGGATGTAGTCACGCGCCATGCTGACTGCATCAGCCGATAGGTTGGTCGAGTCGGTACGCATGTAAGTGATGTAGCCCGCTTCGTACAAGCGCTGGGCCATCATCATGGTCTTCTTTACGCCGAAGCCCAGACGGTTGCTCGCCGCCTGCTGCAGGGTCGAGGTGATGAACGGCGCCGATGGCTTGCTGCTGGTCGGCTTGTCTTCACGCTTGACGATGCTGTAGCTGGACGCCTTGAGCTTTTCAAGAGCGGCCATGGCCTGGGTTTCATTGAGCGGTTTGAACGCTTCGCCGTTTTCACGCGCTACTTCGAAACGCACGTTGGCGCCCTTGGCGGTGCCCAGATCGGCGTGGATCTCCCAGTATTCTTCAGGGTTGAACGCGCGGATTTCACGCTCGCGCTCGACCACCAGCTTCACCGCAACCGACTGCACACGCCCGGCGGACAAGCCACGGGCAACTTTCTGCCAGAGCAGTGGGGAAACCATGTAGCCGACGACGCGGTCGAGGAAGCGACGCGCCTGCTGGGCATTGACCCGGGCAATGTCCAGTTCGCCTGGCTTGGAAAACGCCTCCTGGATGGCTTTCTTGGTGATCTCGTTGAACACCACGCGCTTGTAGCGGCTGTCATCACCACCAATGGCTTCGCGCAGGTGCCAGGCAATGGCTTCCCCTTCGCGGTCCAAGTCCGTCGCGAGATAGATGGTGTCGGCATCCTTGGCGAGCTTGCGCAGCTCTTCGATGACCTTTTCCTTGCCGGGGAGGATCTCGTACTTGGCTTTCCAGCCGTGTTCCGGATCGACTCCCATGCGCGAGACCAGCTGGCGTTGCGCCTTTTCTTTCGGCGTCAGTACCGGGCCTTCGCCCGCAGCGGCCTTGCCACGCTTGGCGGCAGGATCTTTGGCGGCACTCGCCGAACCGCTGGTGGGCAGGTCTCGGATATGGCCGATACTCGACTTCACCACGTACTGGTTGCCCAAATACTTGTTGATGGTCTTGGCCTTAGCCGGGGATTCCACGATGACCAGCGATTTGCCCATGGATCAGAAAATTCCTGAATACTAGATGAAAGACAGTGAGGAGCTTGTAAAGGCCACGCTATATATAGTGGCTACAAGGTGAGGTCAAGCACAGCCTGTTGTGCAATCGCCTCTCACGTTCGGGAAAACAGGCTGGGTTCAGCCTCAATCAGAGCAAAGCGCGGGACGTGCTCGCCGTCAACCTCGACCGACTCCAGAAACATGCTCAAGGGACGTACCCACATGCCGAAATCGCCGTACAAAGCCTGATAGAACACGACTTCCTCTTCGGTTTCGGAATGTTTTGCAACGCTGAAAACCCGGTAGTGCGGGCCCTTGTAATGGCGATAGAGCCCTGGCTGCAATTGCATGTCGCGGTCCTCTTGTAACACGTCCAGAAAATTTGCCTGAAACCATTTTTCCAAAAAACAAAAGCCGGGGCACCAAGCCCCGGCTCGCATCACACTCAGGAATCAGACGCGTTCGAAAACGGTCGCGATGCCCTGACCCAGACCAATACACATGGTCGACACACCGAAGGTGCCGCCATTTTGCTTCATGACATTGAGCAAAGTGCCGGAGATGCGTGCACCGGAACACCCGAAAGGATGCCCCAGAGCGATGGCGCCGCCGTGCAGGTTAACCTTCTCGTTCATCTTGTCGAGCACTTTCAAATCTTTCAACACCGGCAAGGCCTGTGCAGCGAAGGCTTCGTTGAGCTCGAAGAAGTCGATATCGGCAATACTCAGACCAGCGCGCTTGAGCGCTTTCTGAGTGGCCGGAACCGGACCATAACCCATGATTGCGGGGTCGACACCGGCCACCGCCATCGAACGAATCACCGCCATCGGCTGGATGCCGAGGTCCTGGGCACGCTGGGCCGACATGACGATCATGCACGACGCACCGTCGGTGATCTGCGAAGACGTACCGGCAGTCACGGTGCCACCTTTTGGATTGAAGGCAGGCTTGAGTGCCGCCAGACTTTCCAGGGTGGTGTCCGGACGAATAGTCTCATCGTAGTCGAAGACCTTGAGGAAACCGTTCTCGTCATAGCCCTGCATCGGGATGATCTCGTCCTTGAACTTGCCTTCCAGCGTTGCCTTGTGCGCCAGCTGGTGGGAACGCAGGCCGAAAGCGTCCTGCTGCTCGCGGGTGATGCCGTGCATTTTCCCGAGCATTTCAGCGGTCAGGCCCATCATGCCGGAGGCCTTGGCGGCGTGCAGGGACATGTGCGGGTTCGGGTCGACGCCATGCATCATGCTGACATGCCCCATGTGCTCGACACCGCCGATGACGAACACGTCACCGTTGTTGGTCATGATTGCCTGAGCAGCCGTGTGCAGCGCGCTCATGGACGAACCACAAAGACGGCTGACCGTCTGGGCGGCCGAGGTGTGCGGGATCTGGGTCAGCAATGACGCCATACGCGCGATGTTCCAGCCCTGCTCCAGGGTCTGGTTGACGCAGCCCCAGATCACATCCTCGACTTCGGCCGGATCGACCTTGTTATTGCGCTCGAGCAACTTGCTGATCAGGTGCGCGGACATATCTTCAGCGCGGGTGTTGCGGTGCATGCCGCCCTTGGAGCGGCCCATCGGGGTGCGACCGAAGTCGACAATCACGACGTCTCTTGGATTAAGGCTCATTGGTTCATTCCTCGGAAGACGCTTGACCGAAGAAGCTCTGGCCATTGGCGGCCATCTCACGCAGCTTCGCGGTCGGTTGATACAGGGCACCCAGTTCGGCGTATTGGTCAGCCAGGGCAACGAATTCGGCAACACCGATGGAATCGATGTAGCGCAGCGCGCCGCCACGGAACGGAGGGAAACCGATACCGTAGATCAGGCCCATGTCAGCCTCGGCAGCGGTTTCGACAATGCCGTCTTCCAGGCAGCGGACCGTTTCCAGGCACAGCGGGATCATCATCCAGTTGACGATGTCTTCATCGCTGACCTCGCGTTGTTCGTAGACAATCGGCTTGAGCACGTCCAGCACCGCCGGGTCATTGACCTTCTTGGGCTTGCCCTTCTTGTCGGTCTCGTACGCGTAGAAACCCTTGCCATTCTTCTGCCCGAGGCGCTTGGCATCGTACAGAGCGTCGATCGCAGAGCGGCGATCGTCCTTCATGCGATCAGGGAAGCCTTCGGCCATGACATCACGCCCGTGGTGTCCGGTGTCGATACCGACCACGTCCATCAGATAGGCGGGCCCCATCGGCCAGCCGAATTTCTCCATGATCTTGTCGATGCGCACAAAATCCACGCCTGCACTGACCAGTCTGGCGAAACCACCGAAATACGGGAACAGCACGCGGTTCACCAGGAAGCCCGGGCAATCGTTGACCACGATCGGGTTCTTGCCCATTTTCTTGGCGTAGGCAACGGTCGTGGCGACCGCTTCTTCACTGGATTTCTCGCCACGGATCACTTCCACCAGCGGCATCATGTGCACAGGGTTGAAGAAGTGCATGCCGACGAAGTTTTCCGGGCGCTTGAGGGCCTGGGCCAGCAGGCTGATCGAGATGGTCGAGGTGTTGGACGCCAGAATGGTGTTTTCACCCACATTGGCTTCGACTTCGGCCAGTACCGCCTGCTTGACCTTGGGATTCTCGACGACTGCTTCGACGACCAGATCGACGTTACCGAAATCGCCGTAGGACAGCGTAGGACGAATGGCGTTAAGCGCTTCGGCCATCTTCGCAGCGGTCAGACGACCTTTCTCCAGACGACCGCCAAGCAGTTTGGACGCTTCGTTCAGACCCAGTTGAATGGCTTCTTCGCGAATATCCTTCATCAGGATCGGCGTGCCTTTGACTGCCGACTGATAGGCAATACCGCCGCCCATGATCCCGGCGCCCAGTACGGCAGCCTGTTTCACGTCCTTGGCGATTTTGTCGTAACCCTTGGCTTTCTTTTTCAGCTCCTGATCGTTCAGGAACAGGCCGATCAGGCTCTGCGCAGCAGCAGTCTTGGCCATTTTCACGAAACCGGCAGCTTCGATCTCCAGTGCCTTGTCACGACCGAAGTTGGCGGCTTTCTGGATGGTCTTGATGGCTTCTACCGGGGCCGGATAGTTCGGGCCGGCCTGACCTGCGACAAAGCCTTTTGCGGTTTCGAATGCCATCATCTGCTCGATGGCATTGAGCTTGAGTTTGTCCAGCTTCGGCTGACGCTTGGCCTTGTAATCGAACTCGCCGGAAATGGCGCGCTGGATCAAATCAAGGGCGGCAGCCTGCAGCTTGTCGGGCGCAACCACCGCGTCCACGGCACCAACCTTGAGCGCATCTTCTGCGGCGTTTTCCTTGCCCGAGGCGATCCACTCGATCGCGTTGTCAGCGCCGATAATGCGTGGCAGACGCACGGTGCCGCCAAAACCCGGGTACAGGCCGAGCTTGACCTCGGGCAGACCGACGCGAGCGCTGCTGGCGATGACTCGATAATCTGCGGCCAGGCACATTTCCAGACCGCCGCCCAGCGCAATACCGTTGATTGCGACGACAGTCGGCACGTTCAGGTCTTCGAAATCACTGAAAATCCTGTTCGCTTCCAGATTGCCAGCGACCAGTTCAGCTTCCGGCAACTTGAAGTTGTCGACGAATTCGGTGATATCGGCGCCGACAATGAATGAATCTTTGCCACTGGTGACGATCACGCCCTTGACCGATGCGTCGGCCTTGAGCGCGTCGACTGCCTGGCGGAACTCATTGAGGGTGAGACGGTTGAACTTGTTGACGGACTCACCCTTGAGGTCGAAATTCAATTCGACGATGCCACTTTCAAGAGCCTTAACCGTGATGGCTTTACCTTCGTAAATCATCAACTGATCTCCACAATATGGAAGCTGAACAATACCCGCCGGACCTCAATGTCCGACGGGGCTACGACGTCGCCGTCGATGAACACGCCAAATCACACGCTTACCGCCGCGACGTGGTAGTCGGGATTCTGTGAGAGCCCTCTGACGACCAAACGCTCATTTCATACGCCCGTTTGATTTGGGTACGCACACCATCAGGCATAACCACAAGATTGTCAATTCGACAAAACGCCTGAAAATTCGCGTTTTAACAGGAACATGCCGAGGCCCCATAATGCCCGCTGCAACCTAAGATCTTCCATCATTCGCGGTAATGATAGTGCTCACTTGAATGCCCTGCAGTTGCTGGACGCGGAGCGCGGTAATAAGCCGCCACGCCAGGGACGACGGGCCTCTGCATGACAATAATCGCGATGCGTGACAATCGATAAGCGCGGGGAAAATCAGCCAGGAACGCACCGCACGAGGGCACATGCAAAAAATATTTGCAGGAATCGCGACAAAAAGGAGCAAAAGGTCTAGAGTCGCAGCACTGCGCCACAAGAGGCTCGCAATGCAGCTGATTTGCGGGTGCGCAACAGCGAAAGCCGACATGGCAGCGAAAGCCTGTCGGCACGCGACGAATTATCGGCCTGCCTGGCCAACCCCGGCCCGATGTTGTTATCGGGCTTTTTAATGCCTGCGATTCAGGGTCAGGCCAGCGCCCTGAGCACCGCATCAATACGCTGTAACACTTCTGCCTCGCCCCGCTCGGCCCAGTACACCGCAATCAGTTGCCCATCAGCCTCGACCTTGTAGGCATCCACGGGCAACGTTTGCAGGTGGGGCAGCAGCCTCGCGTCCTCGCAAGGCTCGCGCCAGCGGTTAAGCCATACGCCCGGTTCGCTTTGCCAGTACACCCAGGTATCTGCATGCGAGCCCAGACGCGGACGATGGTACTGCGCGCAAGGGCTGGGCGGCTCTTTGCTCAGCCAGTGCGGCCACTCCTGCGGGGTCAGTTGCATACCCATGCCCAGCCGCCGCGCCTGCATGCGCAACGCCATCCTGCCGCTTTGCTGGCGCGAGGGACGTAACCACACCAGCGGACTCAGCATTACACCAATGATTGACAGGACTATCCAGACCGTCATATTTCTTGCCCCCAGCCGATTTCAGGCTCTTTACAACATTCTTGAAAACAATGACTTGCACGGGGGCCTGCCCAGATGCGAACGAAAGAGCCATACTCCCATCATTGCAATTCTCCCGGAGGACACCCTCATGCCATACAAACACGTTCTGGTTGCCATCGACCTCACCGATGAGTGTGAATCGGTCATCCACCGCGCCAGCATGCTGGCAAAAGACAGCGGCGCGAAGCTGTCGATCGTGCACATCGTCGAACCCATGGCAATGGCCTTTGGCGGTGATGTACCCATGGACCTGTCGCAGTTGCAGCAGCAGCAATTCGACCAGGCCAAGGAAAAACTCAAGAAAGTACAGGACTCGCTCAAGCTAAGATTCCCGCTGCTCAACGAAGGCGAAAGCCATCTTGTGTATGGCCAGCCGCGTCAGGAAATCCATCAACTGGCCAAGAACAAGGGTTGCGACGTAATCGTTGTCGGCAGCCACGGCCGCCATGGCCTGGCCCTGCTGCTAGGCTCGACCACCAACGACGTCGTGCATGGCGCGCCCTGTGACGTACTGGCCGTACGCCTCAACAAACAGGAAGACAAGAAGCCTGAATAATCCCGGGCCCGCTATAGCAAAAAGCCCGGTGACCCGGGCTTTTCCTGCAACCTGAGACGCGCCGGACGATCACTCGTCCAGTTCGGCCCAACGCTCCAGCAGCTTGTCCAGTTCGGCCTGCAGGTTTTCCAGCTGCGCCAGCACGGCTGCAGTCTGCTCGGACGAGCGCTGGTAGAAGCCCGGCTCGGCCATTTCCGCGTTCAGCGCGGCCATCTTGCCTTCGACTTCATCGATCTGCGCAGGCAACGCCTCCAGCTCACGCTGAAGCTTGTAGCTGAGCTTCTTCTTCGCCACCGGCATGTCCTGAGCGGCAACCGGTGCGGCCTGCACCACAGCGCTGGCCAGCTCGGCCTTGCCCGACTTGGTGTCGGCGACGCCCAGCAGACGCGGTGACCCGCCCTGACGCAGCCAGTCCTGATAACCACCCACGTACTCGCGAACCTTGCCTTCGCCTTCGAACACCAGCGTACTGGTGACGACGTTGTCGAGGAATGCCCGGTCGTGACTGACCATCAGCACAGTGCCTTTGAAGGTCAGCAGAACCTCTTCGAGCAGCTCCAGGGTTTCGACGTCCAGGTCGTTGGTGGGTTCGTCGAGCACCAGCAGGTTGGCTGGCTTGCTGAACAGCTTGGCCAGCAACAGACGGGCACGCTCGCCACCGGAAAGCGCCTTGACCGGCGTGCGGGCACGCTGCGGGCTGAACAGGAAGTCGCCGAGGTAGCTCAGCACATGACGGCTCTGGCCATCGATATCGATGAAATCACGTCCCTCGGCAACGTTGTCGATTACGGTCTTTTCCAGATCGAGCTGGTGACGCAACTGGTCGAAATAGGCCACATCCAGACGCGTACCGACTTCAACCTTGCCTGCGGTTGGCTGCAGGTTGTCGAGCATCAGCTTGAGCAGCGTGGTCTTGCCGGTACCGTTGGCGCCGAGCAGACCGATACGGTCCTCGCGCTGCAGGACCATGGAGAAATCCTTGATCAGGGTCGGCCCGCCCGGATGGGCGAAGCTGACGTTATCGAGCACCATGACCTGCTTGCCGGACTTCTCGGCAGTGTCGAGCTGAATGTTGGCCTTGCCGGTACGCTCACGACGCTCGCTGCGCTCTACGCGCAGCTCCTTGAGCGCACGCACGCGACCTTCGTTACGGGTGCGACGAGCCTTGATGCCCTGGCGGATCCAGACTTCTTCCTGGGCCAGACGCTTGTCGAACAGCGCGTTGGCGGTTTCTTCGGCAGCCAGCGCAGCTTCCTTGTGGACCAGAAAACTGGCGTAGTCGCCATCCCAGTCGATCAGGCCGCCGCGGTCCAGCTCAAGGATGCGGGTCGCAAGGTTTTGCAGGAATGCCCGGTCGTGCGTGATGAACAGCACTGCACCCTGGAAATCCTTGAGGGCTTCTTCAAGCCAGGCGATGGCGCCGATATCCAGGTGGTTGGTCGGCTCGTCGAGCAACAGCAGGTCCGGCTCGGACACCAACGCCTGGGCCAGCAGAACACGGCGACGCCAGCCACCGGACAGTTCGGCCAGGGTCTTGTCGGCAGGCAACTGCAAGCGGCTGAGAGTGCTCTCGACCAACTGCTGCAGGCGCCAGCCATCACGGGCTTCGAGGTCCTGCTGAACATGCATCAGCTTGTTCAGGTCTTCCTCGGTGACGCAGTTCTGCGCCAGGTGGTGGTACTCGGCCAGCAAGGCACCGACGCCATCCAGACCTTCGGCCACCACGTCGAACACAGTCCGTCCGTCGGCTACCGGCAATTCCTGGGGCAATTCGCCGATCTTGAGGCCGGGCGCGCGCCAGACAGCCCCGTCATCAGGCTTCTGAACGCCTTTTACCAGCTTCAACATGCTGGATTTGCCTGTGCCGTTACGGCCGATGATGCACACCCGCTCGCCACGGGCGATCTGCCAGGACACCTTGTCCAATAACGGCATGGCGCCGAAAGCAAGGGACACATCGCTGAATTTGAGCAGGGTCATGAGCTTCTCCAAAAACCGGGCGCGCATTCTACCTGAGATAGCAGGCAGATGTCGGCATTCATGGCACCGCTGCGCGCCTCGACAAGACTTTATGACCGCCAATTATTTCCATATGAGACAAGCTCGTCGGCAATGCTTTCACCAAGAGCTGGCAAAAGGCTAAGCTAGCAATACTTTTCACCGACTCATCTGCTCGGAAGTCTCATGCGCAGTCGTTTGTTCAGCTTTTTATCGTGCCTGCTCCTCTCCGCCACCGCCGTCCAGACTGCTCATGCGGTAGACCTCAACCAACAACGCAAGTATTACGACGAAGCAAAGCGCGCACTGGCCAAGGGCGATTCCGGCCCCTACCAGATGTACGCCACAGCCCTGGCCGACTATCCGCTGGAGCCTTACCTCGAATACGACGAACTGACGGCGCGCCTGAAAACGGCAAGCAATCCCGAAATCGAGAAGTTCCTTGCCGAGCACGGCGACCTGCCGCAAGCCAACTGGATGAAGCTGCGCTGGTTGCGCTGGCTGGCCGAGCGTGGCGACTGGCAAACCTTCGTCAAGTATTACGACCCGAAGATGAAGTTCGTCGAGCTGGACTGCCTGTACGGGCAGTACCAATTGAACAACAACAAACGCGCCGAAGGCTTCGCCAGTGCTGAAAAGCTCTGGATGACCGGCAAGACATTACCCGCCGCCTGTGACGGTTTCTTTGCCCAGTGGGCGGCCGCCGGCCAGCTGACCGAACAGAAGCGCTGGCAGCGCGCCAAGCTGGCGGCGCAGACGCGTAATTACAGTCTGGCCAGCACGCTGGTGGACAGCCTCAACTCGCTGGCACCGCAAGGACGCCTGCTACT
This sequence comes from Pseudomonas sp. ICMP 10191, assembly GCF_001467335.1. Lineage (NCBI taxonomy): Bacteria > Pseudomonadati > Pseudomonadota > Gammaproteobacteria > Pseudomonadales > Pseudomonadaceae > Pseudomonas > Pseudomonas sp. ICMP 10191. The sequence continues at coordinate 238,064 of NZ_LKGW01000124.1, read as the reverse complement.
GGCTGTCGCGCAGAAACCGGAGATGGTCAACAACCCGTCGCAATTTGCCCCGGTAGACGAAGCGATGTCCGACGTGGTCGGTCTCGGCCTGCGTCGGCTCGCCAAGCAGGACCCGCAGAAAGCCCTGTCGATGCTCGATGGCTACGCCGTGACCATGCATTTCTCCCGCGAAGAGCAGGTCGAAATTGCCAAGGAAATCGGCCTGACCCTGGCGCGTCGTTATGACGACCGCGCACTGGAGGTCATGACCAAATATGACCCCGAGTTGCGTGACGACACCGTGACCGAATGGCGCCTGCGCCTGTTGCTGCGCCTGGGTCGCTGGGAAGACGCCTATGAGCTCGCGCGCCGGCTGCCCAAGGATCTGGCGGCGACCAATCGCTGGCGTTACTGGGAAGCCCGCTCTCTGGAACTGGCGCAACCCAACAGCCCGCTGATTGCTGCGCTGTACAAGGATGTCGCCAAGGAGCGTGACTTCTACGGCTTTCTGGCTGCCGATCGCACCCAGAGCCCATACCAGCTCAACAATAAGCCGCTGGTGCTGAGCCAGGCGCTGATCAACAAGGTACGCAACACGCCGGGCGTGCGTCGCGCACTGGAGTTTCATGATCGCGGCGAGATCGTCAACGGTCGGCGCGAGTGGTATCACGTGAGCCGCCTGTTCAATCGTGACGAGATGGTTGCCCAGGCCAAGCTGGCCTACGACATGCAGTGGTATTTCCCGGCAATCCGCACCATCAGCCAGGCGCAATACTGGGACGATCTGGATATTCGCTTCCCGATGGCGCACCGCGACACGCTGGTACGCGAAGCCAAGGTGCGCGGCCTGCATTCGAGCTGGGTGTTCGCCATCACGCGTCAGGAAAGCGCCTTCATGGATGATGCCCGCTCGGGCGTCGGTGCCAGCGGGCTGATGCAATTGATGCCTGCCACCGCCAAGGAGACCGCGCGCAAGTACAGCATCCCGCTGGCCTCGCCTCAGCAGGTGCTCGACCCGGACACCAACATCCAGTTGGGCGCCGCCTACCTGAGCTCGGTGCATGCGCAGTTCAACGGCAACCGGGTGCTCGCCTCAGCCGCCTACAACGCTGGCCCGGGGCGCGTGCGCCAATGGCTTAAAGGTGCCAATCATCTGGCCTTCGATGTCTGGGTAGAGAGCATTCCGTTCGATGAAACCCGTCAGTACGTGCAAAACGTATTGTCGTACTCGGTGATCTACGGCCAGAAGCTCAACTCGCCGCAGCCTCTGGTGGACTGGCACGAACGGTTTTTCGACGACCAGTGACCGGTGTCGGCAGGAGTGCCGCGCACAGCACTCCTGCCGGACAATAGCGCTGCCCGCCCCTACTCCAGCACTTCGACGGACATGCCCACTTCAAGCTCGCCCACCCCCTCGTTGACCACGTTCTGACCGAACAGCACGTTGCCTTCAACTTCCCGATAAGTCTTGAGCGTGGCAAACGGTTCGCGATCTGCACTGCGCTCGCCGGTTGCCGGGTCGACAGTGGTCAGGATGCAGCGTGCGCAAGGCGTGAGCAACTGGAACTCGATGTCGCCGATACGGATGCGTTTCCAGCCATCCTCGGCAAAGGCCTCGGCCCCTTCGATCACCAGATTGGGTCTGAAACGCAGCATTTCCATCGGCCTGCCCATGCGCGCTGACAGGTCATCGAGCGATCCCTGGCCGATCAGCAGCAATGGAAAACCATCGGCAAAGCTCACCCGGTCGTTGACCGTCTGGTAGCCGCCAGGGATCCAGCGCGCACGCTCCGCTGGCAGGTAGACCATGCGCGTGGGCTTGCCGATAAACCGGCTGACCCATTCGCCGGCCTCATCACCCGCATCCGGAACCTGCAGCGAGTCACGCCAGACGGTCACGCCACGCAAATTAGAGTCGATATCCAGCGGAATCGCGACGTCCAGAGGCTCGAAGCCAGGTGCCGAAAGGGTTACACCACCGCTGGTGTTCCACAATACCGACAGTCGGGACATGTGCGGCAGGGCGCGCTGAGTGAAGAATCGGCCATTACTGGCGTCGACCAGCATCCAGCGTCGATCGCCCGCCAACCCCAACGCATCGAACGAGGCGCGCTGCATCGGCTCGGCCTTGCAGGATTTGAGGGGGAAACGATAGAGCGAGCTGAGACGTAACATGTGCGCCGATTCCTTTGGGGGCTGGATAAGCTTTGATGCAGACCGCAAAGCTTATCCGAAGCCGGAGCCGGCAGCACTCGCGATGAAGAATCGAGCGCGGTGTCAGACAATCATCAAAAGACGTTCGCGCACGACCTCGACCAGCTTGTCGGGCTGGAACTTGGAGAGGAAGTTGTCACAGCCGACCTTCTTGACCATCGATTCGTTGAAGCTGCCGGACAACGAAGTATGCAGGACGATGTACAGACCGCGCAGGCGTGCATCGTTGCGAATCTCAGTGGTCAGACGGTAGCCGTCCATTTCCGGCATTTCCGCATCGGTGAACACCATCAGCAGCTTCTCGTGCACGTTCTCGCCTGCGTCCGCCCAGGCCTTGAGCATGTTCAGCGCCTTGAGGCCGTCGCTGGCTACATGCAGCTTGAGGCCCAACTGAGACAGCGTATCGCGCAACTGCGCCAGCGCGACCTTGGAATCGTCGACCAGCAACACTTCCCGACCACGGGCATTTTCCAGCACCGGATCTTCGAGCTTCTCGCGGGATACCTTGGCGTTGTAAGGCACGATCTCGGCGAGCACTTTTTCAACGTCGATGATCTCTACGAGTTGATCATCGACCTTGCTGATGGCGGTCAGGTAATGCTGACGACCTGCGCTGACCGGCGGTGGCATGATTGCATCCCAGTTCATGTTGACGATGCGGTCGACACCGCCAACAAGAAAGGCCTGAACCGACCGGTTGTATTCGGTGACGATGATTGTGCTGCCCGGACCCGGTACCAGTGGGCGCATGCCGATGGCCTGGGAGAGGTCGATCACCGGAAGGGTCTGGCCGCGCAGGTTGACCACACCACACACGAACGAATGGCGTTGCGGCATGAGGGTCAGCTTGGGTAGCTGCAATACTTCCTGGACCTTGAACACGTTGATCGCAAACAACTGCCGACCGGCAAGGCGAAACATGAGGATTTCCAGGCGATTCTCGCCCACCAGTTGTGTGCGCTGATCTACTGTGTCGAGAATGCCTGCCATTATTAGCTCCTGAAGCGATGGTCGCGTTGATTCTGTTGAGCCTGTATCGGCTGAAATCTGCCGGACCTTAATGGCGATGAACGGCCACTCTCAAGCATTGATGTCATTTTACCATCATGCTTTACTGATGTCGCTTTCAAGACACACAAATACAGCTTCAAACCCGCGCCGAAAATGCCTCGGCGCCTCTTTGCGCCCAGAGCAAAATCATATATCCGCAAAAAGTCAATCAGGGATAACCTGATATGATCGACATCTAATTGCCACTATTGTGACGGCATTCTCACTACATGAATGGCGTTCGATTTGTGTCCGCGTCCCAATCCCTGCAATCGAGTGGCGCTGGCGACATTCAGAAACGTCCTACATACTTTTGTTTGAAATCGACATTAACTGTCAGCCATTCGCCGCGGGCGGAAGTTCGCTATCCATGATCAGTGGAGACAAAGGATGCTGAGCCACAACGATTGGCAGCACAAGCACGACCAGTTCCTGAGCCTGTCTCAGGCACTTTTGCACAAGTCGGAAGAATGTCTTTCGCACCTGGAGCTGATCCCCAACGACGAGGACGCTACCGGCTGCCTGCTGACAACCCTGCGCAAGCTCGCGCAGGAGGCAGAGGCCGTTCCTGTGCCGTGCATTGCCGATTTTTCCCGCCAGCTGTGCCAGTTGTTGAAAACCGGCAGTCAGACCAACGAGCTTTCCCAGGAAGCCCTGCTGGCCGTCAAGAACTGCCTGACGCTGATGTACTGGCAAGTCGAGCTTCTCGATCCGCTGACCGGCGAATTGACGATGGACGACCACGAACAGCTCGAACTGCTGGAAAAACTGGCCAGCGCCTCCGCGCAATCGGCCTTGCCGAAAGATGCAACCCGCCAATAACGCTCGATCACGCCCGGCCGTTGAGAATCGTATCGCGATGTCATTGAGGCAGCGTTGTCACGCCAGCATTTTCCGTTCATTGTCTTTACTGGTGTTGACATCGTCTTCACGTATGACCAGAGACTGCACACGCGCTTGAGCGGTCCCATTTGCACAAGAAATCACAATGACCTGCAATCTGTTATTGGTCGACGACCACTCCCTTATCAGAGCCGGCGTGCGAGCGCTGGTTGCAGACATGCCCGGATACACCATCGTGGGCGAAACGGCTGACGGCGCGCAATTGGCAAACCTTGCGCAGCAGCTCAGGCCCGACATCATCCTGCTCGACATCTGCATGAAAAGTGTCGACGGCCTGGATGCACTCGAGCACCTGCTGCAGGTGCTACCGCACTGCAAGGTATTGATCCTGTCGATGCAGAATGATCCGGACATGATCATGCGTGCACTCGACATCGGCGCGCATGGTTATCTGCTCAAGGACACTACGGCTGCGGAACTCGAACAGGCACTCGGGGCGCTGCGCAGCAACGAGCGCTACCTGAGCCCGGCCATTGCTCAGATGGTCATCGAGTGCGCATTGCGCGGTACCCCCTCAGACCGGGCTCAGGCGGCGAAGGAGCGTTATCGCCTGACCGCTCGCCAACTTGAAATCCTGCGCCTGATCGTGCGCGGCAAGTCCACACGCGAGATTGCCGATGGCCTGGGACTCAGCGTCAAGACCATCGAGACTCACCGTGCCCAGGTCATGAAGCGCCTGCAGATATTCGACGTGGCCGGGTTGGTGCTGTTCTGCGTTCGCGAACGGATTATCAGTCTGGACGATTGAGTTCAGGTGCGCCGCTCAGTACCGGCGAATCGGTTGGCAGGTGTACCTGAAGTGCCCCCGGCCGGGCCTCGAAACGCAGGTACTCGCCCGACAGCGGCTCACCGTCCAGATTGATATCCAGGTCCTGGGCGGACTTGAGTTCTACCCACGGCAAACGCGCTCGAACGAACATATTGTCGATGCCCAGCCCGCCTTCCAGAAGACTCCTCAGCGTGCCGACCACTTCCTGAGGCGCCGGCAGGATACTGATGTCGAGCAGACCGTCATCGGCCAGCGCGGTCGGGCACAGCTCGTGTCCACCGCCCGCCTGCCGACCATTGCCGATACCCAGTGCAAGCAGGTCGCCGCGCCAGTGAAAATCCGGCCCGGTGAGTTCGCCGTGGGCCGCATGCAGCTCGCTGAATCGGGTCAGGCCGGTAAACAGGTAGGCAGCGCCACCCAGCACCTTCTTCAGGTCTTCGGACGTGCTGGCCGTGACCTGGCTGCCAAACCCACCGGTCGCCATATTGAGGAACAGCTTGCCGCCGACCTCACCCAGATCGACGGCACGCGGAGCCACGTCCATCAGTTGCAGGGCCCTGGAGACTTCCAGAGGCACGCCAGCCGCACGGGCAAAATCGTTGGCAGTCCCCAGCGGCAGAATAGTCAGGCTGGCCTTGGTTTCGGCCATTGCCAAGGCTTCGGCGATATCGCGCAAGGTGCCGTCGCCACCACCTGCGACGATATGCCGATGACCGGCGGCCAGGGCCTCACCGACCAGGCGCTGGGCATCGCCGGCTTCCCAGGTCAGTCGCACGTCCAGTTCCCAACCCTGCTTGCGCTTGTCTGCCACCGCGTCACGCACGTCTTCGTTGAGTGCCTGTTTACCGTGAAGAATGAGCATTGCCCTGCGTTGTGTCATGACACCTCCTCTGCCGAACCCTACGAATTGAAACCTGCGAGCGACGCTCTTGGTGTAATCGGCGCCCGCATACATTTCGCACGACGCATGACTCTGACCCCGGGCAGCCGGAAAAAGCCCATCCGTTGCGGAAATTTTTTTCACCTCTGCAACAGCTCGCTTGCCCCCGCAGGTACTGGGGAGAACCTCGCAACGGGCTGTCCGGATCAACGCCTGCGTCAGGGCTGAAGCACTTTTGTCCTGTCACTATTCGTTTCATGAGCTTTACTGACAGCAGTACCCTCACTTGAGGGAAATTTCCTTCACAAATGATTGAAAAGGCTTAAATAAAATCCGGTAAGGGACGACATATATAAAGTGATATTCACAAAAGACGGTCCGGATTCCTCATCAGCACGACCTGTAACTGGCTACGCTTGGACACAGTCCCCGTAGAAACACCTCTCGGGTCTTACAAAAAATAGAAATACGTCTTGGGTCAGCAGAATTCAGGCGCACACAGGGAGTAAGGGATTTCCATGAGGTTGCAGCCCGTCGACAGCCTTTCGCTGACCCGCACCAGCCTGGTCGAATACTTTCTTTTCGGCATCCGCCTGGCTCACGGCATCGCCTGCATACTGCCGGGCCTTGTGATCATTCTGCTGATCAAGGATGGCGGAGCGGAAACACAGCAGGGTTACCTGACCATGCTGCTGTTTTTCGGCTTTGTCGGGGTGCTGGTGTTCCAGGCCATGGGCGTCTATTCCGAAGCACTGTTCAGCAACGATCTGCGCATGGGCGCGATGGCGCTGGCCTGGACGGCCGCCTTCGGACTGTTGCTGTTCATGCAGCAGGCAATGGGCCTGTTCGGCTACCTCCCACCGGAAGAACTGCTGATCTGGTACCTGACCAGCCTTGCGCTGTTCGGCATCATTCGCCTGCTGCTGCTGATGCTGTTCAAACGTCAGATGCGCAAGGGCGTGTTCCTGCAGCACGCCGTGATTCTTGGCGCGACGGAGAATGGCCAGCGCCTCGCCGAATACCTGCTTGAACATCAGGACATTCGTTCGGGGGTGACCGGCTTTATCGACGACCGTATCGGGCGCATGCCCAAGACCGTAGCCAACCTGCCACTGCTGGGCAATACCAGCGATCTGGAGCGGCTGATCCGCGAAGAGAAAGTGACCCAAGTGCTGGTCGCCCTGCCCTGGACAGCGGAAAACCGCATGGACTACATCATCCGCGAACTGCGCAGGCTACCGGTCAACGTATTGCTGGTGCCGGACATGATCGCCTTTCGGCACACCCACAACCGCATCACCGAAGTCGCCCGGCTGCCGATGTTCAATGCCTCGGATCTGCCGCTCAGTGGCTGGTCGCCGTTCATTAAACGCGCTGAAGACATCGTGCTGTCATCGCTGGCGCTTCTGGCGCTATCACCCTTGATGCTGCTGGTCGCGCTGGCGATCAAGCTCGATTCGCCAGGACCGGTGTTTTTCCGTCAGAAGCGCTACGGGTACAACAATCGCCTGATCGAAGTGTTCAAGTTCCGCTCCATGCATCAGCACCAGGCCGATGCAACGGCCGAACGGCAAACCACCCGCGGTGACGCCAGAATAACGCGGGTCGGTCGCTTCATTCGCAAAACCAGCCTGGATGAACTGCCACAGCTGTTCAACGTGGTGGCGGGCAGCATGTCGATGGTCGGACCGCGTCCGCACGCCACGGCGACCAAGGCAGCCGGGATTCTGTTCGAGCAGGCGGTGAAGGAATACACCTCGCGGCACCGCGTCAAACCAGGCATTACCGGACTGGCGCAGATCAACGGCTATCGGGGCGAAACCGACACCGTTGAAAAAATCGAAAAACGCGTCGAGTTCGACCTTGAGTACATAGAAAACTGGTCCGTCTGGTTCGACCTCTACATCCTTATGCGCACTGTGCCTGCAGTGCTATTCACCCGTGAGGCTTACTGATGAGCACGCTCATTCCCTGCATCATTGCCGGCGGCTCCGGCACCCGTCTTTGGCCGGTTTCCCGTGAAGCGATGCCCAAGCCGTTCATGCGCCTGCCAGACGGCCAAAGCCTGCTGCAGAAGACCTTTCTGCGTGCGGTCGGTCTGCCCGGCGTCGAGCGTCTGCTGACCGTCACCAACCGGGAAGTGTATTTCCGCACGGTGGACGACTACCGCCAGTTGAACAAAGGCAATGCACATCTGGATTTCATCCTCGAACCCTTCGGTCGTAATACAGCAGCTGCCGTTGCCGCCGCGGCATTGCACGTCAGCCAACTGTATGGCGACGAAGCGCAACTGCTGGTGTTGCCTGCCGATCACCTGATCACCGACGTGGCGGAATTCTCCAGAGCAGTGAGCGCTGCACAGAAGCTGGCCGCAGAGGGCTGGCTGGTGACGTTCGGTATCCTGCCGACCGCGCCGGAAACCGGTTTCGGCTACATCGAGAAAGGCCCGGCACTCAATGCCGACACCTGTCAGGTCGCCCGTTTTGTCGAAAAGCCCGACGCGATCACCGCCCAAGGCTATCTGGACAGTGGTCAGCATTTCTGGAATGCCGGCATGTTCTGCATGCGCGCCGACGCCGTGCTGCGCGAGCTGCGCACGCATGCGCCGGACGTCCTGAGCGCCGTCAGCGCGTGCCTGGAATCCAGCCCGCGCAAGGAAGGCAACCGTGAGCTGCAAGTCGAGCTGGACAGTGAGTCGTTTGCCCTGACACCGGACATTTCCATCGATTACGCGCTGATGGAACGCTCCGACAAAGTCGCCGTGGTGCCCTGCCAGCTTGGCTGGAGTGATATCGGCTCGTGGCAGGCGGTGCGTGAACTGTCTCCCGGCGATGCTCAAGGCAACTACTGCAATGGCGAAACCGTGCTGCACGACGTCAGCAACTGCTACATCGACTCTCCCAAACGTCTGGTAGGCGCTATCGGCCTCGACAATCTGATCATCATCGACACCCCCGACGCCTTGCTGATCGCCGACGGTCGACGCAGTCAGGACGTCAAGATCATCGCTCAGGAGCTCAAGCGTCAGGGCCATGATGCCTACCGCCTGCACCGCACGGTCACACGCCCCTGGGGCACTTACACCGTCCTCGAAGAGGGCAAGCGCTTCAAGATCAAGCGCATCGTGGTTCGCCCGCAGGCGTCACTGTCGTTGCAGATGCACCATCACCGCAGCGAACACTGGATCGTGGTCAGCGGCATGGCCCGCGTCACCAACGGCGAGCGCGAGTTCATGCTGGATACCAACGAATCGACCTTCATCAAGCCGGGCCACACGCATCGTCTGGTCAACCCTGGCGTCATCGATCTGGTAATGATCGAGGTGCAGAGCGGCGAGTACCTGGGCGAGGACGACATCGTACGTTTTACCGACATTTATGGACGTGTACCCGACAAGGCCGTGAAGAGCTGATCGGCGCAGCAGCAAGCGCCGCTTGATTCACGCGGCACGCAATTGACAGCACCCGGAATACGCATGACCCGCCAACATGAATTTATTACCCGCAAGGGAGCCGTATTTGTGCATGACAGGAGCTCAGGACCAATGAAAAGCATGATGCTGATCGCCAGCTTATTGCTGTTAAGTGCGTGCAATACCCCTTCCAGGGTGGGCCTGCCCGATGACCGTGCGCAAATCGAGGCCGGTCAGGCGGCGGGGCGCGCGCTGGCAGGCAAGCCGCTGCCACCGGAGCGGATCCGCCCCGGCGACACGCTGCGCATCGTGCGCAACAGTGGCGAGGCGCCGTCGATTTCGGCGTTCACCGCCAACTCCATCTATGAACTGACCCTGTTTCAGGTGCTCAACGACGGCACCTTTTCCTACCCTTACATCGGCACCGTCAAGGCCGCAGGCCTGACCCTCCAGCAACTCAACGACCTGCTGGAAAGCAAGCTGCAGAACGTCTACCGCGAGACCGCGCTGACCATCAACATTTCCCAGTCACCAGGCAATACCGTGTTTGTCGGCGGCGCGGTGCGCAACTCGGTCACTTTGCCGGTCAACGTCGCTACCAACCTTGACCAGGCGATTGTCGGCGCGGGCGGCGTGGCGCTTGACGCCGATGCCGGTCAGGTCGCCCTGCTGCGTCAGGAAGAAAACGGCCTCTACAAGACTTACTTCTTCGATTACAGCAAGTTTCTCTGGGCCGGCGGCGCCGGTGGCCCCAGCGCACCGGTCCTGTTGAAACGCGGCGATATCGTGTTCGTTCCCAAATCGTCGGTCGGCAACAAGGTTGACGGCGTGTCCCTGTATTTCAACCAGTTGATCCCCTTCGCGAAGTCGATCGGCCTGGGCATGAATTACGAGCTGCGCAACAACAATTAATTGTCAGGGAAACAGACATGATCAACATCCGCTCATTCCGCGACCTGCTGCGCCTGCTCTTCATCTTCCAGCGCGAAGTCAGGATTACCGTGCTGGCGACCTTCGTCATCATTCTTCTGGGCGCATTTCTGCTCCCCAACCGCTATGAGTCCACCGCCCTGCTGCTGGTCAAGCCGGGCCGCGACAGCAGCACGGTGCCGATCGAGTTGTCTGATCGTCAGGCCATTGTGATTCCGAGCGGCCTGCGCGATCCGCTGCTCGACGAGGAGCGCATGCTCAGCGGGCGGCCGATCATGCGTGCAGTGTCCGAGAAATACCTCGCCGAACTGTCCATGGTGCCACCTGAAACCGGCGTTCTGGCCTCGGTGAAGAACGGCATCAAGACCGTAGTCGGAGCGCTCGTCAACGGCGTGCGCAACGTTCTGCAGTTCATCGGGCTGGTGGAAAACCGCTCTCAGGTCGAACGTCTGGCCGAGGATCTGGAGAAAAACTTCAAGGTCAGCCATGAACCGGGCTCGTCGGTGATGGAGTTGAGATTTACCTGGAACGACCCGGAAATCGCGCAGACCGTACTCAAGACCTGGATCACCGAGTACCAGACGCAGCGCACCAAAACGCTGGGCCGTGTCAGCCTGTACGCGTTTTACGAAGGGGAAGTGAAGACGACCGGTGCGAACATCATCGAGTACAAGAAGCAAATTCAGAACTACCTGAACCAGTTGAGCGCGGTCAGTATTTCCCAGCGTCTGGCCGACACTTCGCAGGGGCTCAACGATCTGCGCACCGAGCGCAACAACACCACCCGCTCGATTGCCTCGACCAAGGCAGGTCTGGACCTGCTGAAAAAACAACTGGCAGAACAACCCAAGACCGTCTCGGCAGGCCGTGAACTGGCCCTCAACCCCAATCGTCAGGACCTTCAGAACCGCATCAACGGCAAGGAAGTCGAGCGCCAGGAAATGCTTCGCTCGTTCAAGGAAGAGGCGCCACCGATTCGGGCCATCAACGAGGAAATCAATAACCTCAAAAAACTGCTCAAGGAACAGGACGCCACCGTGCAGCGTTCCGAAAGCATCACGCCCAACCCCATCTACAACCGCATGCAGAATGTGTATGCCGACCAGCAGACCAGCTACGCGCGCTTGCAAACCCAGCTTGCCCAACAGAATGCGCAGATTGCCCAGCTGGAAAGCGACCGCCAGCAGGCGCTGAATCTGGAACCGGAACTGTCGCGCCTGCAGAACGAACTCGATGCAGCGGAGAAAAGCTATGCGCTGTACAAGGACAGCCTGGAAAAATCGCGTATCGACCGTGAGCTCGACAACAGCCAGATCAGCAATATCGCGACCGTCGAGGACGCGACTTTCAACCCCAGCCGGGTATTCCCGAAAAGCCTGTTGATGCTGTTTCTGGCATTCCCGCTGAGTATTGTGGTCGGTGCCGTGGCGCTGTACTTCTTCTACCTGCTGGATCAGCGCATTCACGACGGCGACAAGATCGAGAGCAGCTTCGGTGTTCCGGTCTGGACCAGCCTCCCCGACCTGGAACGTGCTCAGGAACGCAGTGCAGCGTTCACCTCGAATCTGCATCGGGTGTACGGCATTCTGCCGCTTGATCAGGTAGAAGAGCGCGGATTGACCATCGGTTTTACCTCGGTCAAGTACGGAGCTGGCGTATCGTTCGTGATCGCGCGGTTAAGCGCGCTGCTGATCGAACAGGGCCATCGGGTGCGTACCGAGGGCCGCGGCCCGGCCAGTCCTGGCGAAATCGTGCTGATCAATGCGTCGGCGCTTTCGGCGAATCAGGACGCCTTCGTGCTCTTGCGCAAGGCTGACCTGATCGTGCTGGTGGTTCGCGCCCAGGACACCACCGTGCCAATGCTGGAAGACACGCTCAACAACCTCAACACCGCGTTCAAGAAAGTCGACGGTATCATCATCAACCGTCGGCGCTTCGAAGTGCCTGAAAAGGTCCTGAATTTCCTCAAGCGGATCGGGAGCCGAGGCTGATGCGAATAGCGTTGCTTGCGCCGCTGCCGCCCGAACAGAACGGCATCGCCGATTACGCCGGACATCTGCGGCATGCGCTTGAAGGCCTGGGTCTGCAGGTCAGTACACCGCTGCAGGGTGTTGGCAACGATCCCCGCGCTGCACAACAGCGGGTGGCCGAAACCGACTGGAGCGGCATCGATCTGGTCCACGCCGAACTGGGCGGCGGTCGACTGGCGGAGTTTCAAGCCCTGCGCGCATTGCGTCGGCGTTTCCCGAGGCTGCCGTTGACCGCGACCGTGCACGATCCCGAGCGCCTGGTCTGGCGACGCGAGAAACTGCCGTGGCCATTATCGATGGTCAGCGGCATGCGCTCGCCGCTGCCGGAAATCGCCACAGTACTGGCCGATCCGCTGTGCCTGCATGAAGAACGGCAGCTGGCGCGGCACATGACCCGGCTGGTGACCCTGACCCAGGCAGGCAGTCAGAGCCTGCGCCAGCGCATGGGGCTGACGGCAGCGCAGATGGCCGTCATCAATCACGGCAACCTCGACATCGCCCCCATGCCGTTACCGCCGTTGAATCCCTTGCGTCTGTTGTATTTCGGTTTCATTTATCGCGGCAAGGGTATCGAGGACCTGCTCGATGCGCTGTCCAGCGTATTCACCGCCCAGCCTGCGCTGCGCTCGACCGTACGCCTGACCCTGGCCGGCGGCAGCGAGCCGGAAATGGCCTTTGGCCCGTCCGGCAGTTATCTGGAACAACTACGACTGCGCATCCGCCAACTGGGTCTTGTCGATCTGATCGACTGGCAACTGGACCTGCCTGCCGAACAGATTGCGCAGGTGATCCAGGCCCACCACGTGATGGTTCTGCCCTATCGCGAGTCGAGCAAACTGAAGATTCTCGGCAAGCTGCGCGGCACCAGTGGCGCGCTGTCCTGGGCGGTAGCCTGCGGACGTGGCGTGATCACTTCGGATGCGCGCTCGTTTGCCGAAGAAGTCTCGCATGGCAACGGCATGATCTACCCGCAAGGCGATGTCGACGGGCTGGCGCAAGCCCTCGCCCGCGCCTGCGCAACACCGGAGCTGGTCAGGCAGTGGGCCGACAACGCCGCGCAGATGGGCAAGGCCCGGGTCTGGAGCCATACCGCAGAACATTTTCAGGATGTATTTCGCCAGGCTTGCCAGGAGAAGTGACATGCAGCGTCCATCCAGATTCGGGCAACTCGTCACCAGCATACTGCTCGGCGCAGCAATGAGCTGCGCCGCCCAGGCGGCAACAGTCCTCAAGGCGCCCCGCGAAGTGGTCTGGGCGGACTTTCTGGGCGTCAACGTACAGTTTCAGTACTTCGCCCCGGACATCTACCAACAGCAGATGAGCCGTCTGGACGAACTGGGCCTGAACTGGGTTAGGCTGACCATTCACTGGCCGGTGATCGAGCCGCAAAAGGACCGCTACGCCCTGACCGAGCTGGACGCCGCCATGACCGCGATCAAGGCGCACAATTACAACACCCTGGCGTACCTGGTCGGGTCAGCGCCTTTCGCCAGCAGCGCGCCGGCCGATGCAAAGAGCCGCGATCAATATCCCCCGACGGATTTCAACGTGTTCGCCGCACGCATGACCGCCCTGGCCCAGCGCTATCCGCAGGTCAACAACTGGCAGGTCTGGAACGAGCCGAACATCGTCTGGCTGCCCAAAGAGGATCCGGCTGCCTATGGCCGCTTGCTGACCACCACCGCCAATGCGATCCGCGCCGTCCTGCCGAACAAGACGATTGTCACGTCAGGCATGGCTTACTACAGTCAGATGCATAGCACCTCTGGCTACATGCTGCAGACGCTGCTCGATAATGGCCTGGGCCAGCAGAATATCGTCGCGGCCTATCACCCCTACTCCGAGTACCCGGAAGGCGATTCCATACCGGATCGCGATTTTCTGGTGCGTGCCAATGCCATGAACCAGTTGTTGCACAGCAATGGCGTCAAGCAGGTGTGGGCCACTGAATGGGGCTGGTCGAGCTATGCAGGCCCGGTGGAGATGCAGCACCTGATTGGCACCTCCGGCCAGGCTGACTACACCCTGCGGCGTCTGGCGCTGATGAGCGCCATGGATTTCCAGCGCATCTTCCTGTTCAACCTCAGCGATCTGGACGAGCGCGCCTCGGCCCGCGATCAGGGTTACGGGCTGCTTGACCTGCAAGCCAGTCCCAAACCGGCCTACACCGCGCTGCAGAACTTTCTGAAAATCACCGGGCCACGTCTGCTGCCCGCCGAACCACCCGCCGTAAGCAGCGTACCGGACGACCTGTATGCCATACCATGGACGCGCGCGGATGGCTCGCACTTGCTGATGTTCTGGAGTGCGGCGGGCACATCGCTGACTTTCCCGGCTATCACCGATGCGGTGGTCCACGACCCATTGACCGGTAGCCGCACCCCGTTGTCCGGCAGCCAGGGGATCACCCTGCTGCTGAAGCCGACTCTGCAAATTCTGGAATGGAAGCCCTAAGCCATGCGAATCCTGTGGACGCTCCCCTATCTGCCCTGGCCCACCACCAGTGGCGGCAAAACCCGGGAATACCATTTGCTGCGCAACCTGGCAGCACGTGGTCATCGCATCACGCTGCTGGTGCAGTCCAAGAACCCGCTGGACGACGATGCCCGCGCGGCACTGGAGCCCTGGCTGGAACGCCTGATCGTGATCGATCGACGCCCGTTGCTCAGCTTGCGTACCCTGCTGGCCGTGGCGTTTGCCCCGCCACCGATGCTGGCCAGCGTGAACGGTTACGCACCGCAACTGGAAAAGGCCTTCGAACAGTTGCTGGAGGAAGACTGGGACATTATTCAGCTGCAGCACACTTATGCCTTTCAGCCCTTCGAGCATGCGCTCAAGCGCTCCGGCAAACCTTTCGTGCTGACCGAGCACAATGTCGAATCGGACCTGGGTGCCGCCAGCTATGACCGTCTGCCACGCTGGGCCAATGCCTTCGCGGTCTATGACCGCTGGCGCTACCGGCGCTGGGAAACCCGCGTGTTTCGCCAGACCGGTGAGCTGATCGCGGTCACCGAGGACGATGCCAAGGCGCTTTCGCGTCTCAGCGGCAGGGCGACGTCCTATGTGGTCAACAGTGTCGACTGCGATTACTACGCCAGCGTCCACGCGGACCGTCACAGCCATCGCCTGCTGTTCATCGGCAACTATGAATACGGCCCCAATGTCGACGCCATCGAATGGGCGCTGGACGAGATCATGCCAAAGGTCTGGGCCCTGGCACCCCATGTGCGTTTTGCCATCGGCGGCTTCGGCATGCCGCCCGCCTGGCGCGAGCGCTGGTCTGACCCGCGCATTGAATGGCTGGGTTATGTAGCTGACCTGCGTGCCTTGCAGGCCACTGCCTCGATGTTCTTCGCACCCCTGCGCCAGGGCGGCGGCTCCAAGCTCAAGACCCTGGAAGCCATGGCCGCCGGCCTGCCAGTGGTGACCACCGCACAGGGTGTTTCCGGACTGGCGGTGCGGCATGGCGAACATTACCTGGGCAGCGAGGATGCGTCAGGGCTGGCGACACTGATCGCCGAATACACCGACAAACCACTGCAGCTTGAGCAGATTGGCGAAGCCGGCCGCATTTATGTTCGCGCCCGGCATGACTGGTCCGTTTCCGCCGCTCAGCTGGAAGTGATTTACACCCGCTTTTCGTTCTCCAAGCAAGGATTGCGCTCATGCGTATAGGACTCGACTACCGCGCCGCAGCCGGTTACCCCACCAGCGGCATCGGACGCCAGAACCTGGCACTGGAACGGGCATTCCGTGAACACCCGGACGTGCAATTGCAGCTGTTCGGCGTGGCCCCCTACGATCATCCGGTACGCCGCCTGATGCATGCCCCGCGCTGGGCTGCCCCATTGAATTCAGTTCATCGGCTGCCGGATCGCCTGCGCTTCGAAGGCCAGTTCCTGCCTGCAGCCCTGCGCGATGCCGGCATTCAGATCTACGTGGCCAATATCAACATGGGCCTGCCGCTGGGGCGCAAGCCGGCCGATATGCGTTACGTACTGCAACTGCACGATCTGTTTCAGCTCACGCAGCACAACAGTCACGGTTCGCGACTGAAAGCCAGGATCTACCGGATGACCGACTACCTGTCGATTGCCTGGTCGCTGAAGGTTGCCGACCAGATCTGGGTGCCTTCGCAATTCACTGCAAACGAGGCTGCACGGATGTTCCCCAGGATCAAAGCCAAGCTGCGCGTCATACCGCTGTTGGTGGAAGCCTTCAAGGGTGAGCCGGCCGACATCGCGCAACTGCGCCTGCCGCTGCGTTACTGGCTGTGCGTGGGCACGCGCGAACCACGCAAGAACATCAAATGGTTCGTGGATGCCTGGCAGACCGCGCGCATGCAATTCGTCGATACCCCGGAACTGGTGCTGGTCGGTGGCGATGATCCGCTGACCGAAGCGCAGCGCCAGTTACCGGGTCTGCATGTGCTCAGCGGCCTGAGCGACGCCGAACTGCACGCCGTCTACAAAAATGCCGAACGGCTCTGGCAACCCTCCAAAAGTGAAGGTTTCGGGCTGCCGGTGATTGAAGCACTGAACAGCGGCACACCGGTTGCAGTGGCCTCGGGCTCCTCGCTGGACGAAGTCGCACCGCCCGACAGTCCACGCTTTTCGCCGGTCGACAGCGGTAACCTGATCAGGTTGATGGGGACCCTGTCGCAGGCGCCTGAAGAGGATCCGGCGATTGCCACAGACTGGACGCAGCGCTACCAGTTGAAAGCCTTTTGCGAACGCGTGCACGTGGCGCTGGAGGAATTGCGCTGATGCCACTGGCCTTGCCCTTGGGGCTGCTGTTCAGCCTGCTGTTCGGCGTAATGATCTGGATGCTGCCGGCGCCCTTCGTGGTGGCGGCGGCAATCGGTATCGTGGCGGTTGCCACGATCATCCGCCGGCCGGTACGCGGGCTGCTGCTGTTCTGCCTGATCGGAACCTTCCTGCCCTACTCGACGATTCAGATCGGCATTCGCACTACGGTCTCCGAAGCGCTGATCATGCTGACCTGGGCCAGCTATCTGCTGCATGCAGTCTTTCAGGAACGCCACCGCGTGCCCCATATGCTGCGCCCCGAACGGCTGCTGGTGGCATTGATGCTGTTCAGTGCGTTTCCGTTTCTGGTCGGCCAGTTGACCGTCATCGCCGAGGGCAACGGCCCGATCAACTGGGTCCGCTGGCTGTTCAACCTGTCGATCCTGTTTCTGGTGCCCCGTCTGCTGACCGACCTCAAAACGCTGGAAAACGCAGTCATCGCGCTGCTCGGCGGGACGCTGTTGTTGCTGGTGCTGTCGATCGGTGTCTACGTCACCAAAGGCTCGGCCACTGCAATCATTCCGATCCTCGGCAGCCTGGGCTACAGCGGTGCCGACGTGTTGAGCGAGAGCCTGCTTTCGTTCGCCAGCCGCATGGGTTCGCCGTGGATGCACCCCAACGTGGCGGGGGGTGCGCTGGCGATGCTACTGCCACTCGCCTTCTGCTTCGGCATGACGCGCAGCGGCACGGCCCGCAGGCTGGGCCTTGCGGTGGCGGCCCTTGGCGTGGTCGGCCTGTTGCTGACCGGCTCACGCGGCGCGCTGTTGAGCCTGATCGCAGTGATGCTGCTGATGGCCCGGCGACGCATTCCGCATCTGGGACGGCTGTTGATGGGTGGCATGGTGGCCGGCATTCTTCTGCTGATGTTCTACCCGCCCCTGCAAGACCGGCTGATGGGGCTGTTCAGCAATGACGATGCCAGTACCGCGATTCGCTTCCTGGAATACAGCCATTTCCCCGACGCAGTGGCCACCTTCCCGTTCGGCATCGGTTTCAAGACCGACCCACCGGTGCTGGGCTACACAGAATTCGGCATTTCCAACCTGTGGCTGAACTTCATCTACAAGATCGGCATACCCGGCATGCTGCTGTTCATCGCTATCACCCTCAGTTGGTGGAAGGAAGTGCGTCCCGGAAGCGGCCGGGTCGTGCTGACTCGCGAAAACGCCATTGCGCTGGGCTGCACCACCGGTGTACTGGCTGCGTTGTTCAGCGGTCTGTTCGACCATTACTTCAGCTTCACCAGTGTGCTGGTTGCGTTGTTCTGGCTCTTGCTCGGCATCAGCCTGCACGAAACCAGACGCCTGCGCGCCAGGCCCGACATGACATCCAGACACCTTGACGCCTCACCCGAGCCGGGAGCCTCCTCATGAAACACCGCATGCTGCATTCTCATAATCTCAGAGAGGCACTGCCCGATTACGCGCGCAAGATGGCGGTGCCGCTCGAAGAGCTGGAAGCCGCCTATCAGTGGATGCTGGACAACGAAGTGTGCTTTGAAACGCGGATCAAGGAACGCACCCTGTCGTTCATCTGCTACCTGAATATCGAGACGAGAATCGAACACCCGCTGGCGCGACGCTTCTACAAGCTGCTGGCCAGCGAAACCAAAGGCGCGCTTATTCCGCTGTACGGGATCAACTGGCCGACCCTGCGCGACCGCATGTTGCGGACCTGGGAGCAGGCTTACAACATCCTCATCTGCAAGATCCCCAGCCACACCCTGCGCCTGCTGTGGTTGCGCATCGGCGGCGCGAAGATCGGCAAGGGCTCGACCGTCTGGCGCAATACCGAGGTGCTCGGCGTCGACAGCCTGCGCATAGGCAATGACAGCACGGTGGGCTGGCACTGCCAACTCGACGCACGCGGTGGGCTGGTGATCGGCGATCACGTCACCATCGCTTCACATGTGCTGATCATCGCCGGTGGACACGATCTCAACGAACCCGAATTCTGGGCGGTAGGCGGACCGGTGTTCATCGGCGACTACGCGTGGATCTGCAGCCGCGCGCTGCTCTCGTTCGGCGCCGACATCGGCGAAGGTGCCGTGGTGGGCGGTAACAGCGTGGTCTCCAAACCGGTTCCGCCCTACGCCATCGTCAGTGGCCCGAACGCAGAGATCAAGGGCGAGCGCGCTCGCGGCCTCAAGTACAAGGTGGGCGGCAAAGGCCTGTTCACCTTGTTTCACTGATCAGAAGCACAGACGATGCTGGGTTCGACACTGTGGCTGACACTGGCCACCCTTACTGGTCTGGCTGCCGGATTTGCCCGCGAATGGCTGCTGGTGGCGGCCTGGGGTGCCGGAGGTCAGAGCGACGCGTTTCTGGTTTCGATGTTCCTGCCCGAGGCGCTGCGCATGTCACTGGCCGCGGGCTTGCTCAGCGCCGCTGCCCTGCCCCTTTATCAGCAGCGCAGCGTTGAACGGCAACAGTGCTGGCTGGGAGGCATGGCACCGCGTCTGTTGCTGACCGGGCTGGCAGTGAGCGTCGTTCTGCTGTTGAGCGCAGAGGGACTGGTGCGGCTGATCGGTCCTGGGCTGGACGCCGATGGCTACACGCAGGCTGCCAGTGGCTTGCGCTGGCTGGCATGGTGCGCTCCGGGCTTCATGCTGCATGCGCTGTTTTGCGTACCGCTACAGGCTCGCTCGCGCTTCGTGCTGGCCGGGCTCGGCTCGCTGCTGTTCAACCTGCCGCCGGTCATTTACCTCGCCACGTTCAGCCATGCCTCGACATCGAGCGGGCTGGCCAGCGCGTGCGTATTGGGTAGCGTGCTGATGCCGGGTGTGCTGTTGCCCGCCTTGTATCGTTCGGGCTGGCGGCCCTGGCAGTGGCAATCGGAAGCGGGCGCAATGCGTGAGCTGTTACAGCGTATCGGCCCGCTGCTGAGCAGCAACCTGGCCAGCCAGGGGCTTGCCCTGCTGGAGCGCATGGTGGCTTCGCTGCTCGGCGAAGGCGCGGTGACCTGGGTCAACCTGGCGCGCAAACTGATCAACCTGCCGTTGATTGCCTTGATGAGCCTGAATCAGGTGCTGCTCGGCCTGATGAGCGGCAGTGCCGGCGATCAGCGCCTGTCGTTGCTCAAGCGCGGGCTGGGCAGCGCGACCTTGCTGACCTTGCCGGCAGTGGCCGGCCTGATCGGTGCAGCCGGGGCGCTGGTGGCCCTGCTGCTGCCCAACCAGACCCAGGGCGGGCCGCTGCCGGAACTGCTCGCCTGGTTTGCCGTGCCGCTGATGTTCGGTGCCTGGAATGCCTTGCTGGCGCGTTATGCCTACGCCGCTGGCGACACGCGCCTGCCGCTCAACTGCGAGCTAGTGGGCAGCCTGTGCAATGCACTGCTGCTCGGCGCACTGCCCTTTGCCTTCGGCCTGACCGGCATTGCCCTCGCCGCGCTGGGCGGCGCGCTGGTCACCGGCGTGCTGCTGATGCGTCGCCAGTCGTTGCTGCATGTCTTGCCGTGGCGCAGCCACTGGTTACTGGCCAGCCTGCTGATGGCTATCGCCGCCCTGTTGCTGCATCCATTGCACGACACCTGGCTGCAACTGGGCCTGAGCTGTGTTTACGGCGCGCTGCTGCTGGTCGGGCTGGCGTTGTGGCTCAAGCCATGGCGCAACGTGTCAGCCTGATCGGCAGCCTGGCGGCAGGCCTCCCTGAAGCGCTCCAGGCTCGGCGAGATGAACTTGTCGCGATGCCTGATCATGAAGAACCGGCGATTGAGCGGCGGCAACGGGCTGGCGAGCGTGCGCAACTGCCCGCTCGCCAGCAGGTCGGCGACCACACGACGGGACAGGCAACTGATGCCAATGCCTTGCGCGAGGGTGCGCATGATCGCTTCCGAACTGCCTACCTGACGCATGTCCTGCAAGTCGTGCAAATGCCTGAGCAGCAAGTGTTCGACCTCTTCGCGCGTCCCCGAACCCTGCTCACGCAGCAGCCACTCCGCGCCCTGCAGATCGCCCAGTGACACGTATTCCTGCCCGGCCAGCGGATGGGCGCAGCCGGCGACGATGACCATTTCATCGACCAGCCACGGCTCGGCGATCAACTCCGGCAGATGACAGGGTGCCTCGATGAGCCCCATGTCTATTTCAAACTGCGCAACCTTGCGCGCGATCAGCGCGCTGTTGCCGATGTCCACATCGATTCGCAGTTGAGGCGTCGAGCTGCGCAATGCTCCGACGATCTGTGGCACGACGTAATTGCCGATGGTGCTGCTACTGCCGATGCGCAGCCGAGCCTTCAACGCCGCGTCGGGCAATAGAAAGCTGTCCTCGATCTGCTGGGCGTTTTCCAGCATTTTCATGGCACGCGGCAGCAACGTCTGGCCGCTGTCATTCAGAACCAGGCGTTTGCCAACCCGGTCGAACAAACGCGTACCCAGCGCGCTTTCAAGCTCGTTTAATGCTGCGCTGGTGGCTGATTGGGACAGTGCTAGAGCGTTGCCTGCGCTGGTGGTGCTGCCACAGCGGGTGATCGCGCAAAAAATCTGTAATTGCCGCAGGTTGATTCTCAAGGCCGTCTCTCTCGCCGGGTAGACCTACCTGAAAAACAGGTAACAATGAGAGAGATTACCCGTTTAGAAGATTGACTGTCGATCCGTAGACTGATGGCACATCCCGAAATCACCCGCAGGAGACTGCCATGAGCAGACTCGCAATCCTCATCAAGGGCAACGCCCCCTTCACAGCGCTGAGCAGCCCGCTGGAGGCGATTCGGCAATTCACCCCCAACTGGTTCGCCGTGACCATGGGCACCGGCATTCTGTCGCTGGCGCTGGCGCAACTGCCGGGTAGCCCTGCCCCGCTGCGTGCGCTGGGCGAAGCGCTGTGGTTCCTGAACATCGCCCTGTTCACGCTGTTCAGCGTGATGTACGCCAGCCGCTGGTTGCTGTTTTTCGATGAGGCGCGTCAGGTCTTCGGGCACTCCACCGTGTCGATGTTCTTCGGCACCATTCCCATGGGCCTGGCCACCCTCATCAATGGCCTGCTGGTGTTCGGCCCGGCGCGCTGGGGCAGTGCCATTGTTCCGGTTGCCGAAGCCTTGTGGTGGCTGGACGTGGCGATGGCCTTGGCGTGTGGGGTGCTGATCCCTTTCATGATGTTCACCCGTCAGGAGCACAGCATCGAGAAGATGACTGCTGTCTGGCTGTTACCGGTGGTGGCGGCCGAAGTTGCAGCGGCCTGTGGGGGATCGCTGACAACGCATCTTGCGACCGCTGACTCGCAGTTCACCGTGCTGATCACCAGCTACGTACTGTGGGCCTACTCGGTGCCCGTGGCGTTGAGCATTCTGGTGATTCTGCTGTTGCGCCTGGCGTTGCACAAACTGCCCCACGAAAGCATGGCCGCCTCCAGCTGGCTGGCACTCGGGCCCATCGGTACAGGCGCACTGGGCATGCTGGTGATGGGCAGCGACGCCCCGGCCATCTTCGCCGCCCACGGCCTCGCATCCATCGGCACGGTAGCAGCAGGCATCGGTGTGGTGGTCGGTATGCTGTTCTGGGGGCTGGGTCTGTGGTGGATGGCGCTGGCCGTGCTGATTACGGCGCGCTACGTGAAACAGGGCATCGGCTTCAACATGGGCTGGTGGGCGTTCACCTTCCCGCTCGGCGTGTATGCAGTGGCGACGCTCAAACTCGGCGCTACCCTGCATCTGGGCTTCTTCGATGTGTTTGGCACGTGGCTCGTTGCGCTGCTGGCACTGATGTGGTCGGTCGTGGCGGTACGTACTCTGGCCGGCGCCTACCGGGGTTACCTGTTCGTCTCGCCGTGCATTGCGGCACAAGAAGGTGTCCGCCGGTAACTTTCCTTGAACTTACTTCTACGACGAGACGCCTGAGAGAAATATCTTCATGACAGAGAGCTCTCATGCCTGACTCAGCAGTGTCCGCCAGCCATTTTTCCGGCAACCATGCCGCTCGCGATGAAAACATCGTCATCAACTCCTACACCACCGTACTGCGCAAGACGGGTGTTCCCCATGAACTGTTCGCGACCTACTGGCGCGACGTTCATGGCCCGCTGTGCGCCAGGCTTGAGGGCCTGGGATGGTATGTTCAGCATCACTTGACGCGCGAAAAGGACGGCCACCTGTGGCCGGTCATCGAGGGCGTCACGGCCTTGCCAGGCTACGTGCTGGATGGTGGTGTGGAGATCGGCTTTCTGTCCGCCGAAGCGCAGAAACAATTCAAGGATGCCAGCGCCCTGCTGTTCTCCGACGAGCAGAATATGTTCGAAGAAACCATCGCCTACGACGTACCGGATGGCTCCAGCACCCTGGTGGATCGCCTGCCTGACCCGATCCCCAACGAAACCGCCACACTGGACAAGATGCATCTGCACTTTCATCTCGCCAGCGATGATCTGCCCGCAGCCCGCAAAGCCATTGAGCAGCTCGCCCGTGACATGGCCGGCTCCGAGGCTGTGCTGAAACTGCGCCTGCACCTTGCGCAACCCTACGATAACGCCAAGCCTGCGCCGCCTGCGCCGGACGTTAATCATGAGGTCGAAGAGTCGCGCCTGAATATCGTCATGATGGAGTTGGTATTCGAATCGGCCTGGACGCGCAGAACCTATTACGCCAGCGAGCATTTCAAGACGATCACCCAAGGCATCAGCCAGCATGTTCGCTACATCACGCCGTTCGGTGTCAGCGGCGTCTACACCTACGTGCGCGATGCGCTGATGACCACTGCAGGTGTGCGCGGCAGCAGGCAGGCCG
Organism: Pseudomonas sp. ICMP 10191; assembly: GCF_001467335.1. Classification (NCBI taxonomy): domain Bacteria; kingdom Pseudomonadati; phylum Pseudomonadota; class Gammaproteobacteria; order Pseudomonadales; family Pseudomonadaceae; genus Pseudomonas; species Pseudomonas sp. ICMP 10191. The sequence continues at coordinate 214,373 of NZ_LKGW01000124.1, read as the reverse complement.
AACTGATCCGTCAGTTGGGTGCGATCAACCAGACCCGGCCCGAGATCGAAAGCCTGTTTGGTGCGCCGTCGACGTTTTGAAGCGTCTGCTTTAACCGGCACGATTCGGAATCGTGCTTTACTCAGCAAAATGGATTTGAGTGACGCCTGTGAAAGCTCTGACGACTCGTGAGGTGTATCAGCAACTGCGGGATGCTGCGATGGGTACTCGGTCGCTGAAGCTTATCGGCACATCCTCCGGCTTCGGGCTGCAACAGGTCGAGATTGACGGCTGGTTGCTCACGCTGGAAGTCACCGAGGGCAGCCCGACCCGCTGTCGGGCATGTCGCTGTCCGCTGGGTCGGGAAGGCTCGTTCGAAAGCTGGCTGCGCACTGATCCGGTGAGTTTGCTCAGCGGTTGGGAGCATGCGCAGATCGAGAGGTTGCTGGGTGAGGCGGCAGCCGAGCGGCTTGGGCTCGATCAGGTTCGGGGGCAGTCATCTGAATCTCGATGACCGGTGATTAACGTGCCTGGCTATACTCGGCGAGGCACCTCTCGTTCCTCATCGTCCGCGCTCATCGTTATACACAAATCTGCTTTTGATGCTGGCCGGAGGCCGTGGGAGCAAACTTGTTCACGAAGGGGGCTGTGGTATCAGGTGGATTCAGGTTCGACTCGGATTCTCGTTACTCACGCTCCGCGTGGGAATGCAGTTCGTGACGCTCTGCGTCACACAGCAGTTTTTCTTTGTCAGGTGGATTGAGGTTTGACTCAGGTCACCTTTTCGCCCCTCGGCGACTCACTTTGAGGGACCAACATGAGCAACGTCCCCGCTCCTGCTTGCGGCCCGACTTCGTTGGGTTCCTTTGCCCTGTCACTGACGTCGCACCCTGCGTCGTCAGTGCCATCGTGGTTAAAAGCGCTGTGCCTGGACTCTGCCCATTGCTGAATCGTTTAACTCGGCGTTAAATAGCTGTTCAGACGGTATGCAACACCATAATTCCAATAATTACAGAAGGACCATCACCATGAAATCCCTTCCTCTGCTCGTAGGCCTCGGCGCTCTTACAGCCGCTTCCAGTGTGTTTGCCTGGGATTATGTGCTGCTCGACACCGACAAGGCTGCGCAGAATCAGCAGATCACCAGTCAGCAGCTGGGCGTCAAGACCGACAAGCCGTTCACTGTCACGATGCGTACGCTGCATGGCGGTCGTCAGGAAGGCGTGAGCATTATCGATATCGATAATGGCACGATGAAGCTGTCAGTCGTCCCGACCCGTGGCATGAACGTGCTGCAGGCATCAGTCGGCGATGTGCGCATGGGCTGGGATTCTCCGGTCAAGGACGTGGTCAATCCGGCCTTCATCGAGCTCAATGGCCGCGGCGGCCTGGGCTGGCTGGAAGGTTTCAACGAGTTAGTGACCCGCTGCGGCTATGAGTGGGTGGGCCACCCGGGCATGGACAACGGCGAGCTGCTGACCTTGCACGGCCGTGCGGCCAACATTCCGGCGAGCAAGGTGACACTGCAGATCGACGAAAAACCGCCCTACGCGATCCGCCTCAAGGGTGAATTGAAGGAGCAGGCGTTCAAGAAGGTCGACTTCTCGGTGCAGACCGAACTGGTCACCGAGCCAGGCAGCACGAGCTTTTCGCTCAACGATACGCTGACCAACAATGGCGACTATCCGAAAGAATACCAGGCGCTGTACCACAGCAACTTCAGCACGCCGTTCCTCGAGCAGGGGGCGCGTTTCGAAGCGCCGGTCAAGCAGGTCTCGCCGTTCAATGAAAAAGCCAAGGGTGACCTGGGCGACTGGCAGACCTACCGCGCACCGACGCCGGATTACGACGAGACGGTCTACAACATCGTGCCCTACGGCGATGCCAAGGGTGACACGCTGACCGTGCTGCACAACAAGGCTGGCAGCCTGGGCGTGTCGGTCGGTTTCAATACCAAGCAGTTGCCGGTGTTCTCGCTGTGGAAAAACACCGACACCAAAGGCCAGGGCTACGTCACCGGACTGGAACCGGGGACCAGCTTCTCCTACAACCGCCGCTTCCAGCGCCCGCTGAATCTGGTGCCAACCATTGCGCCGAAAGAGCAACGCCAGTTCCAGATCAGCTACAGTCTGCTGGCTGACAAAGGTGCTGTCGACAAAGCCCTTGGGCAGGTCAAGCACATTCAGGACGGTCGCGAGACCGAAGTGCGCAAAGAACCGCTGGTGGATCTGACCAAGGAGCAATGATCCTCATCCGACGTTTTTAAACGCAGCGGTGAAACAGGGCCGGATGTCGACGCACGTCATTGTGTCGACATCCGGCCCTGCTCGTTCCGGTGGTAAAAAATTCTCACAACACTTGAGGTTTTTGCCTGTCTACACCCTCTCACCCCTTCGAAGACGAGCATGCACATGAAAATCCTGATGGTTTTGACATCCCATGACCAACTGGGCGACACCGGCAAGAAAACCGGTTTCTGGCTCGAAGAGTTCGTCGCGCCGTATTACGCGTTCAAAGAGGCCGGTGCCGACGTTACGCTGGTCTCTCCGAAAGGCGGTCAACCACCGCTGGACCCGAAAAGCGATGAGCCTGACGCTCAGACCGACGACACCAAGCGCTTCTCCAGAGATGCCGATGCGCAAAAAGCGCTCGCCAATACGGGCCTTCTGTCTGGCGTCAATGCGGCCGATTTCGATGCCGTGTTCTACCCGGGCGGTCACGGCCCGCTGTGGGACCTGGCTGAAGACAAGGACTCCATCGCGCTGATCGAGGCCTTTGCCAAGGCAGACAAGCCACACGGGATGGTCTGCCACGCACCTGGCGTATTGCGTCACGTAAAGTCGCCGGACGGCCAGCCGCTGGTCAAGGACCGCCGTGTCACAGGCTTCACCAACAGTGAAGAAGAAGCGGTCGGCCTGACCAATGTCGTGCCTTTTCTGGTCGAAGACACGCTCAAGCAACTGGGCGGTGACTATTCCAAGGGCGACGACTGGGGCGTCTACGTGCTGACCGATGGCAAGCTGGTAACTGGCCAGAACCCGGCCAGTTCTGCGCAGGCGGCCAAAGACTTGATCACTCTGTTGAGCTGATTGATGTGCGCGGTTCAGCGTCCGACGCTAACAGCACCGGGCAATGAACCGCGCGTCATTTAAATCGAATCTTGCACCCGCCACACTGACCAATAACCACACCCCCCGACAAAAAGGAATACGGTCATGGCAGATGAATCCAAACGCGAAGACCTCGATCACAAACCGGAAAACGCCGGCAAGGTGGGCGAGAAGAACAAACAGCTCAATCAGCAGGGCGAACAGGCCCGACCTGCCACCTCACCCGACCCGCAGAAAGACAAGTCAGGCAACTGACAACCCGTCAGAGCAAGCCGCGTTCGGCACACACCTTCACGACTTGTTCACGCAGCCAGCCGCTGGCTTCGTCTCGATCCGCCTGGGCGCTCCACAGCATGTCCAGGCTGAAGCCAGGCAGGTCAGGTGGCAGTTCGAATACGGAAATCCACGGTTCATTGCCCAGCAGCGTCTGAATACGCCTTGGCAGAACCAGCATGAAATCGGTGCCTTCCAGCAATTGCAAGGCCGCCCGATAGCTGTTGGCCCGCGCGACAATGTTGCGCTCCAGACCCTGTCGCTGCAGCCAGCCATCCACCATGTTGGTGTCGGACGTCCACGGCGTCGGGTAGACATGACGATGCAGGACGAAGGTTTGAGTGTCGATCAGGGCGCTGAGCGGCGCGAACCTGGAGTCCATGACGCAAACCAGATCATCCTCCATCAACACCTGCGAAATCAGACTGTCCGGGACTCGGTGAAAGCCAGGCCCGAAGCACAGGGCGAGGTCAAAACGACCGTCGTTCAACTGCTCGGCAGGCAACTGCTTCTCAAGTTTTTGCACATTGACCGTCACCGAGAAACCAGCGGCAGCGAAGTCACGCATCAAATGCGGCAATACCAGCAGCTCGAAATACTCCGGCGCACAGACCGTGAAGGTCGTTTGTGTGCGAGTCGGGTCGAACAGATCGAGGCCGTCATGGCACAGATTGACCGAGCGGAGAATCTGCTGCACATGGTCGTGCATGGCCAATGCCTTGCGGGTCGGGCGCATGCCGTTGCGGGTGCAGATGAAAAGGTCGTCCTCGAAGTTCGCCCGCAGCTTTTTCAGGCAGTAACTGACCGTCGACTGGCTGACATGCAACGCTTCCGCGACCAGGGTCAGGTTGCGCTGCTCATACACCGAGACAAAGACCATCAGGTCCTGCATGTCCAGCTTTCTCAGGGCATTACTGTTAAGCATCAAGGTATCTCGCTGGCGCTGTGACCAGGCGGTCAGGTCAACGCGCACAAGATAGCATCAAAATGCGATCATGCCGCCTATCTGCCAGTGATGACAGGTTCGCCGAGTGCGTCGCGCAGATGATCAGCATAACGCCGGGGGTCAAGTCGCACCACCATCAACAGCATGATCGCGACCAACGCCATCAGTGAACACCATGCACCCGCAAAGCTGCCCGTCAGGTCACGAATCACTCCGGCAAGCAGCGGCGACAGGCTGGCGATCAGATAACCCACGCCCTGCACGAATGCCGTCAGGCTGCCCGCCTGCTGTGGGTCATCGAAATGATCCATGGACACGATCAGGCTCATCGGAAAAAGACCGCCAATCCCCAATCCCAGCAGGCATGCCCACAGCAGTCCCAACTGCTGCGGCATCAGAACCAGCCCGGCAAAGCCGGTCATCATCAACAGCAGCAGCACAACCAGCGCCACGCGCTTATCGCGACTGCGGTTGGCCAGAACCGGCACCAGCAGACCCGATACGACCTCCATCAGGGTCAGAAAACCCAGCAGCAGCCCTGCACTCTGCTCACTCCAGCCGTTCTCCAAATAATACGGGGCCAGCCAGGCCAACACGCAGGTATAGGACGCAGTGCCGAGGCCGAAGAAAACTCCCAGCATCCAGGCCCGAGGCGTGTGGAAGAAAGTCTGCCGGAGCCCTGCAGTGGTTGACGCATCGGAGCGCAATACGCGCCGCTGGGCAAACCAGAAGCACATTGCCAGAAGAGCCAGTAGTGACCAGACCGCCAGGCCGAAGCGCCAACTGCCACTGCTACCCATCACCACGGGGCTGAATGAAGCGGCCAGCGCGGCCCCGCCCATAATCGCAGTCACATACAAGCCCATGCACAAGGAGACGTTGGCTTTGAAGCGCGATTTGATCAACGCGGGCATCAGCGCCTGAATCAAGGCAATACCCAGCCCCGCCAACACAGCGCTGAAAATCAGTTCGGCAGCAGAATCCAGAAACAGACGCGCCAGGGTTGCCAGACCGATAAGCGCCAGTGAAAGCATGATGCTGCGATACGACCCCAGGTAGCGAGCGATGCCCATGCCGAAAAACATTGCCAGTCCCATGGCCATGACCGGCAGCATGGTCAGCAACGACGCCGTCCCGAAACCCAGTGGGACGTCCAGCCGAATCGCCACCAACAATGGACCGACAGCGGCCATCGACGGACGCAAGTTGAGCGCCACCAGTATGACACTGATCATTAACCCCATATTCTGAACCACCGAGCCACGCATCTGCATACCTTCACCCTCCCTGTCGAGGGTCACGATTAGGCCGGGCGTGTGCTCAGGTGACAAATCAAAATCTGGGCCCTGTTATTTAAAAATCAGTTCATCGTTACCAGAGTTGGTTTTCAGGCGTTCTGACGACGGCAGTTGCAGGGTTCTGCGCCCTCCGTCTGTGCGGTTTCAGACTCAACCACCTCCTCCACGCCCAACCACCAGGTCAGACCCCGACACGGGTACTGCACATAAAACGGCTGGCCCATCATCGGCGTGGTGATCGAGACATTCTGCTCCCAGGCCAGGGCCAGAATGCGATCGAACGGCTCGTGCCAGGCATGCATCGACAGGTCGAAGGTGCCGTTGTGGATCGGCAGCAACCAGCGACCGCGCAGGTCCAGATGCGCCTGCAGCGTCTGCTCGGGCTGCATGTGCACATCAGGCCACTCGACGTTGTAGGCGCCGGTTTCCATCAGGGTCAGGTCAAACGGCCCATATTGATCGCCGATGGTCTTGAAGCCATCGAAGTAACCGCTGTCGCCACTGAAGAAAATCCGCTGATCGCCATCGATCATCACCCAGGACGCCCACAGCGTGCGGTTGCTGTCGAGCAGCGTACGCCCCGAGAAATGCTGCGAAGGCGTGGCGACGAACTCGATGCCCGCCACTTCGGTGGACTGCCACCAGTCCAGCTGACGCACCTTGTGCGCAGGCACGCCCCATTCGATCAACGTATCACCCACGCCAAGCGGTGCCAGAAAGTGCTCGGTCTTGTCGGTCAGCGCCTTGATAGCCATACGATCCAGGTGGTCGTAATGGTTGTGCGAAAGAATCACCGCCTTGATCGGCGGCAACTCTTCGAGGCTGATCGGCGGCTGATGAAAGCGCTGCGGGCCCGCCCACTGCACGGGCGAGGCACGTTCGGCAAACACGGGGTCGGTAAGCCAGAACTGATCGCGCAGTTTGAGCAGAACGGTCGAATGCCCCAGGCGATACACCGTGTTGTTCGGTGCCGCCAGCAATTGCTGACGCGACAGCGGCTGTACCGGAATTTCGCCTGCCGGGCGTGTGTCCTTGGGTTTGTTGAACGCCTGATCCCAGAAAATACCGAGCGTGCGAAGCAGACTCGACGGCTTCATGGTGGCGTGATTGCGGTATCTCCCTTCGTGACGGGACAAGACAGGCAGTGTAGAAGAGTCCTTTTTCTGATGTGTCGAGGCCATGGTTCGCTGACTCCTGGGGGCAGGTTGAGGCTCCAGCCGTGCATACTTCGTACGTGATCCTATTGCAGGATGTCCGAGGGAAAATATGTAACAGTGTTTTACACTACACGGTGTAGTTTTAAGCTTGCATGATCCTCGGCGACAAGTAAACTGCTGAGTGTAATTTTCTCTAAACGCACGTTTGAAGCGAACCTATGACCGAACCCATGCGCCTCACCGATCAGAAACGCGAATCCATCGTCCAGGCGGCTATCGCCGAATTCGGCGATCGTGGCTTCGAGATCACCAGCATGGACCGGATCGCCGCGCGGGCCGAGGTTTCCAAACGTACGGTGTATAACCACTTCCCCAGCAAGGAAGAACTGTTCGCCGAGATGCTGCAGCGCCTCTGGAGCTGCGCCCCGCCGCAGGCCGAAGTGGTTTTTCATCCGCAGATCGGCTTGCGCGAGCAGTTACGGGAATTGCTCTGGGGCAAGATGCGCAACCTGACCAACAGCCATTTTCTCGACCTGGCCCGCGTGGTGGTCGGCGCGACCATTCACTCCCCCGAGCGGGCTCAGGTGTGGATGGCGCGTATCAATGAACGAGAAGAAACCTTCAGTGCCTGGATTCGCGCCGCGCAGAAGGACGGCCGTCTGAAACCGGTCGACCCGGCCTTTGCCGCGACGCAGATGCATGCATTGCTCAAGTCGTTCGCGTTCTGGCCGCAGGTAACGTTCGGTGCGGCCTTGCTTACCCCCGAGGAGCAGCACACGGTGGTCGAATCGACGCTGGACATGTTTCTTGGCTGGTACGAAATAACCCGCTGACGTTGCAGGAGCCGAGCACGGTATTCTCAGTCGAGCACAACGCCCCGACACTCACCAAAGCCAATCGAGGCATACCCTTCACGATGACAACGGGCACGCAGAAGAACCTCGTCGCCACTTTGCAGGAACATCCGTACTTCGCCGTTGGGTAGGGTCACCGGTTGTTTGCCGCCAGCGGTCATCTCCAGCAGGCTGCCGTACTGACCTTCTCCGGGACCGGACAACGTACCGGTGCCGAGCAGGTCACCCGGCTGCAACCTGCAGCCGTTGACGCTGTGATGCGCGACCATCTGCGCCACTGTCCAGTACATGTTCAGCGAGTTGCTCAGACCCAGCCGGTGAGGCGCCAGCCCGTCGGCTTTCATCCGTGCAGTCAGCAGCAGCACTTCCAGCTCGATATCCAGCGCCCCACCCTGCTGATCGTGGTCATCCAGCAGATAGGCCAACGGTTGCGGATCGCCGTCCGGACGCGGCGGTTGGGCGCGACGAAACGGTTCAAGGGCTTCGGCAGTCACCACCCAGGGCGAAATCGTGGTGGCGAAGCTCTTCGACAGAAATGGCCCCAGTGGCTGGTATTCCCATGCCTGTATGTCACGCGCCGACCAGTCGTTGAGCAGGCAGAACCCGGCAATGTGCTCGGCGGCCCGATCAATCCCGATGGCCTCGCCCTGGACATTTCCCGGCCCGATCCAGACCCCCAGTTCCAGTTCGTAATCGAGGCGTTGGCAGGGACCGAAAACGGGCGACTCCTGACCTGCCGCCAGGGTTTGTCCGCTGGGGCGCCGCACAGCCGTACCCGAGGGACACAAGGTCGACGCTCTGCCGTGATAGCCGATCGGCACGTATTTGTAGTTGGGCAGCAGCGGGTTGTCCGGGCGGAACAGCTTGCCAACATTCAGCGCATGATGAATACCGACGTAGAAGTCCGAGTAATCACCTACCCGAGCGGGCATGTGCAACGTGCACTCGCTCATCGGCAGCAACAAACCGGCCATACCCTGCAGCCTGTCGCGCTGCGGGCTGTCTTCATCGAGCAACTGCAACAAGGCGGTGCGCAATGCCTGACGCGCTGCGGCACCCAGCGCAAGAAAATCATTGAGCTGGTCGCGGCTGGCAACGTCGGCAACGTCGGCGGCCTGTCCCTGAAACACCCCGGATTCTGTTGCCGCGTGCAGATCGAAAATCCTGTCGCCTATCGCCACTCCGCCACGCGGGCCGGTCTGGCCGTGACTGAACACGCCCAATGGCAGGTTCTGCAAAGGGAAATCGGCATGCCCGTTGGCAGATTCGACCCAGCTACGACGCTTGAACGCGGTATTCATCAGCGTGGCTCCCTGGTAAACGTTCTGGCCATGTCCTTCCAGCAGGCATCGTAATCGGTTTGCAGTTGCGGGCAGTCGAGCGCGTGACGACTGGGGCGCAAGACCTTGCCGGTCTCAAACATGAAGGCCATGGTGTTGTCGATCCTGTGCGGTTTCAGCTCGGCGGCAATAGCCTTTTCGGCGGTGACATTATCGGGGCCGTGCGCGCTCATACAGTTGTGCAGCGAAGCGCCACCGGGCATGAAGCCTTCGGCCTTGGCATCGTACGCGCCGTCGATCAGGCCCATGAACTCGTTCATCAGGTTTCGGTGGAACCACGGCGGGCGGAAGGTGTTTTCCGCCACCATCCAGCGCGGCGGAAAGATCACGAAATCGATATTGGCCTGACCGTGAATAGCTCCCGGTGAGGTCAGCACGGTGAAAATCGACGGGTCCGGATGATCGTAGCTGACCGTACCGAGGGTGTTGAAACGCCGCAGATCATACTTGTACGGAACGTTATTGCCGTGCCAGCCGACCACGTCAAACGGTGAGTGCTCCAGTTGCGTCGACCACAGCTCACCGAGGAACTTCTGCACCAGTTGCATTGGCTGGCGACTGTCTTCGAACCAGGCGACCGGGGTCAGAAAATCACGTGCGTTGGCCAGCCCGTTGCTGCCGATCGGACCCAGTTCCGGGAGGCGCAGGGCGCAGCCGTGATTCTCGCAGAGGTATCCGCGGGCGCTGCTATCGAGCAGGTGCACGCTGAACTTCAAACCTCGCGGCAGGACGGCGATTTCCAGGGGTTCGATGTCCAGCAGGCCCAATTCGGTGACGACTCTGAGCCGGCCCTGCTGGGGCACCACCAGCCATTCGCCATCCGCGCTAAAGAAAGCTCGCTGCATGGAGATGTTGGCGGTGTACAGGTAAACGCTGACGCCCTCGGCCTGCTCCGCCGCCGAGGTGCTGGCGAGAGGGATGAGGCCGTCGATGAAATCGGTCGGCTCTGTCGGGATATCGAAGGCATTCCAGCGCAACCGGTTGGGGTTGATCGGCCCCTGCTCCCGACCGGCGATCTGCAGATCCATGCGCTGGTAACGCGGATGGGCTGCCGATGGGCTGATCCGATACAGCCAGGTACGTCGGGCTTCGCTGCGCGCAACCGTGAAAGCGGTGCCCGAGAACTGCTCGGCATACAGGCCCAGCGGATGCTTCTGCGGCGAGTTCTGACCAATCGGCAAGGCACCAGGCAGCGCCTCGCTGCTGAACTGGTTGCCAAAGCCCGACTGATAAAGCAGTGCGTCGGAACTGGAGTGGATAGCCATCTGGACCTCTTGTTGTTGTGGGGTCGGACACAGACACGAGGAAATATCATTTAACGTAAACAGATTACGCATAACGTAATTTGAGTTTGCCAGCCGGTCAAGCTATAAAGCTGCCTTTCCCGATCGGCGCACAGCATCCCATGACCCAGCAAACCGAAAGCCCCGCAGGCGGACGCCAGCAGAAGGTTCAGGCCGCCGAAGTCGGGCTGGGCGTGCTCAAGGCGCTCGCCGAACTCTCCCCTGCCACGTCCCTGTCGAGACTGGCCGAACACTTGGGCATGCCCGCCAGCAAGGTCCATCGTTATTTGCAGGCGCTGATTGCCAGTGGCTTTGCCGAACAGGATGCCGTCAACAATCACTATGGGCTGGGACGCGAGGCGTTGCAGGTCGGGCTTGCCTCGCTCGGCAAGCTGGATGTCCTGAAGGTATCGGCCCCCTGGCTGGCCAGCCTGCGCGACGAGCTGAATCAGACCTGTTTTCTGGCGGTATGGGGCAACAAGGGGCCGACCGTGGTGTATGTCGAGCCCTCGATGGGTGCGGTGACGCTGGTCACGCAGATCGGCTCGGTGCTGCCGCTGCTTGGCTCGTCCACCGGCCTGGTGTTCGACAGCTTTCTGAACGGGCGCGAAACCGCTGCGCTTCGCGAGCAGGAAGTGCCGTTGCTGAGCACCGGCCAGCTGCGTGAGGTCGAGCAGCATGTCGAGCAGATTCGTACCACCGGCGTGCACCAGATTCAGGGCCTGCTGATGCCGGGTATCAATGCAGCCTCGTCACCGCTGTTCGCCATGGGTGACAAGCTGGTGGGGGTGATCACCGTGGTCGGGCCGGGATCGGTGTTGAACGACGAGACGCAGAATCTGGCGGCCAGGCGGCTTTTGCAAACGGCGCAGGCCATCAGCGAGCGTATGGGCGGTAGCCGTCCGTCAGACTGACTCAGGAAGAGGCGGTTGATACCCTGGCGAAATGGCTCGCTCCATGCCAGCCGTGAATCAGCCGACCTTCGACGCGGTTACGCCCTTTGGTTTTGGCCAGGTAAAGCAGCCGATCCGCTTCCGCCAACGCGGCGGTATGTCCATCCTTCTCTGCTGCGTTGATCGACACCACGCCCGAACTGATGGTCAGTTTGCCCAGCGGGCTGGCCGAGTGCTCTATACGAGTGGTTTCAACGGATGATCTGATTTTTTCCGCGATCTTCAGCGCCCCTGCCAGGTCGGTTTCAGGCAGCAGAATGACAAACTCCTCGCCGCCGTAACGTGCCGCGATATCCCCAGCCCGGTCAAGACTGTTGCCTATGAGCCCAGCCACTTGCTTCAGGCAGTCGTCTCCCTGCAGATGACCGTAGGTGTCGTTGTATTGTTTGAACCAGTCAATATCCAGCAGAATGATCGCGATAGTTGCAGTATTCCGGCTCGCCCGCCCCCACTCCTGCTGCAAGGCCGCATCGAAGCAGCGTCGATTGGCCAGGTGCGTGAGGCTGTCCGTGTGAGCGATGATCTCCAGTTCGTTCCTGGCGATGTTCAGTTCACCTTCCGCATTGATCAACTGCTGGATTTGCCGGTACAGCAGGACCCCAAGCAAAACCAGCGCAAGGATAATGATGCCGGTGATGGTCATGGACCGGTGTGCATAGGCCCACCAGGGCGCGAACACATGCTGACAGGAGACGCCTGCAGCGGCGACGATCGGCAACCCGGACACCCGCCGATAGGCGTAGATCCTTTCCACCCCGTCCACCACGGAGTTGATCACCGCGGTGCCGCTGTCGCTGTAGGGCAGATAGCGAGTGAAGATATCGCCCTTGGCGACATTGGTGGTCATCAGTGCGGTTAATGTGGGGCGTCGCGCCAGCAGGTCGCCATTGCTCAGAGCGAGAAAGATTACCCCCTTGTCGTCTACATCCATGCGCTGGAAAAACGCCTGGAAATAAGCCACCGGTACGGTGGCCAGTGCAACGCCAGCAAAACTGCCATCCGCAGCATTGATACGCCGACTGACCGGGATGACCATATCCCCGGTATTACGGCTTTCTACGATAGACCCTACATGAATGGACGGGTCAGGGTTATCGCGATGGTAAATGAAGTAATCGCGGTCTTCGTTGTTCCTGGTGTGCACGCCATTGGCAAAGGAATTGGCGACCCAGTTGCCCTGAGCATCGTAGATGAACAGCCCCTGAAGCCCTTTGACGTTTATCAGGTCTTGAGCCATCAGCCTGGTCAAGCGGCTTTGCTGCTGGCCTGCGACCCCGTCCTGTTCCACACGCTCGACAAGGTCACGCAGCGTATTGTCAGCCTGTTGCAGGGTGTCCTGAGCCTGCTGCTCAGCGGCAAGCACGATATTGGACACCGCAATCCTGGCGGTGGCCGCGCGCTCGAGCTTCGACTGGTTCATCTGCCAGACGGTAGCCAGGGTCAGCGATAGACAGACCAGGGCAATGAAGCCGATCAACGCTTTGCTGAGCGCCGAAGGTGTAAGCCTCGTCGAAATAAAGGAAAGCCGTTTCATAGGGTTGTCATCAAATTGGCAGTGAACCCCGCCATGCAGTTTCCATACCTTAGCGCCACTAACCCGAACACGTTGTTACACCGAGGTCACGCGGGGCTTAGTTGAATGAATGCCCCGCAGGCTAGTTGCTCAAGAAGTCATTACAGGTATTCGGTTTTTTGACGATACAGCTTCTAAGCTGCTAGAGACAGCTACCGATACACTACTGTGAGAGGTGCTGCAATGTATCGAACTTTGCTTTTCCGGCATGGCGCAAGCGCGTGTTGGCAGGGTGTTTTCACCGATGCCGGCACAGCGGCATTGTACATCGATCGCTTCGCGTTTCAGGCGCGATCAGCTTATAGCGATGACCTCAAATGAGTACTTACCCAGTCGGCGATGACGACGAAGAGCGTATTCGGATTTTGAATGCTTTTTCGTTGATGGATACCCCACCTGAGCATGAATACGATCAGATCGTGCAAATGGCATCGCGGATTTTCGACGCGCCCATTGTTCTGATTTCTCTGGTTCATCGCGACCGGCAATTCTTCAAGGCGCGTGTTGGCCTCGATGTCTGCGAAACGGGCCGCGACGTCTCATTCTGTAATTTTGCGCTGATGGGCCGTAACGTTTTTCTGGTGCCTGATGCATTGCAGGATGAGAGGTTCAGCTCAAACGCGCTGGTGGTTGGCGCTCCCTATATTCGCTTTTATGCCGGGGCACCGCTGATAACCGCCAGCGGTCATGTGCTGGGCAGCCTGTGCCTGATCGACAATAAACCTCGGGAGACCTTCTCGGAGCGAGACCAACTGATTCTTCAGGACCTGGCGGTCATGGTCATCGAAAGAATGGAATTGCGTCGGCTCGAGCTCGAGAATGAAGACAGCCACGCCCGCTTCATGAATATCACCTCGACCTCACCCGACGCGATCATCTGCTCGGACAGCAAAAACCGGATCATTTCATGGAACAATTCGGCCGAGCTCATTTTCGGGCATCGATCCGAGGACGCCATGGGAAAGCCTCTCGATATCATTATTCCGCCCGAAATGCGCTCCAGACATCATGCAGGTCTGTCGAGGGTGTCTGCAGGCGGCCCGGCCTCCATTATCGGAAAATCCATCAACCTGACGGCCATCCATCGCGACGGTCATACAATCCCCATCGAGCTCTCGCTCTCACAATGGACGTATGCCGGCGAGCCACAATTCGGAGCGATCATTCGTGACATCACCCAGCGTGTCGAGGCGGACAAATTACTCAAGCATGCGGCTGAATACGATCATCTGACCGGCCTTGCCAACCGATCGACGCTCAAAAGGCGGATCAAGGAAGCGTGCGGCGCACAGCTTTCGGCGGCCATCCTGCTGATCGACCTGGACGGCTTCAAGGACGTCAACGACACGCTGGGCCACGCTGCGGGGGATTTTGTGCTCCAGGTGACCTCTCTTCGTCTTCGCGAAAACGTCCCGGCCAGCCATATGGTCGCGCGTCTGGGCGGCGATGAGTTTGTCGTGTTCCTGTCAGACACGGCAGACCCTGACAACGCGACCAGGCTGGGCCTGGAGCTCATCGCGGTCATCGAGGAACCGATTGAGTTTGAAGACAATTCAATCTACATCGGCGCCAGCATCGGCGTCTCCGTAAGGTCCGGCTGCGACTACGACGAGGAGCAAATGCTCGGCAATGCGGATCTGGCGCTCTACCAGGCCAAGTCTGACGGACGTTCCCTTGTTCGCACCTTCACCTCCGAGCATCGACAGACCGCGTCAAGAAGAGGCGCGCTCAGCTCATCGATGCGTCAGGCGTGGGCTAACAAAGAGTTCGAGCTGTACTATCAGCCTCAGGTACGCCTTGCGGACGGTCGTATTACCGGAGCCGAAGCCCTTATTCGCTGGAACCATCCGACACTGGGTGTGGTGTCCCCGGCGGTTTTTCTACCTGCACTGGAAGCAGGTCTTCTTGCGGTGCCGGTGGGCGAATGGATCCTGCGTTCAGCCTGTGAGCAGGCAGCGCAATGGAGAAATACCGGCTGTGACGAATTCCGCATCGGCGTCAACCTGTTCGCCGCGCAGTTTCGCATGCGTGACTTTGCGGAAATGGTTGAAAGTGCGCTTGAAGACTTTTCCTTGCCAGCACACGCTCTCGAGCTGGAGATCACGGAAAACATCATCCTGCGAAACGAACAGCGCATCATGGAACCGCTGCGCCACCTTCGCTCATTGGGAGTGGGCATTGCATTCGACGATTTCGGTACCGGCTATGCGTCCCTGAGCCTGCTGAAAGACTATCCGGTGACACGGCTGAAAATCGACCGCTCATTCGTAAGTGGCGTTGAGCGCAGCAAAAAAGACGAAGTTATCATCGAGGCCGTTATCAGGCTGGCGAACGGCTTCAATCTCCAGGTCACGGCAGAAGGCATAGAGACCCGCGAGCAGGAAAGTCTGATGCGTCATTATGTGTGCGACGAGGGTCAGGGCTATCTGTATGGTCGTCCCATGCCGGCGCATGAATTTACCGAGCGTTATATCTCGTCTCACAATCGGCAGGCTGACGTGCTCAAGCACAAATGACTCAGAACGAGCCTGAGCAGGCTCATCTGATCGCGCAAGGCGGGCACTTCCGGTTATCGCTCAATCCGGCGTCAGTACACCACGCTGGATCTGGTCGCGTTCGATGGATTCGAACAGCGCCTTGAAGTTGCCTTCGCCAAACCCGTCGTCGCCCTTGCGCTGAATGAATTCGAAAAACACCGGGCCCATCAGCGTGGCGGAGAATATCTGCAACAGCAAGCGACGCTCGCCCCCTTCGGAAGAGCCATCGAGCAGAATGCCGCGTGACTTGAGCTCGGCCTCCGGCTCACCGTGATCGGGCAGGCGGCCTTGCAGCATCTCGTAGTAGGTGTCCGGTGGCGCAGTCATGAAGCGCATGCCGGTTGCTTTCAGCGCGTCCCAGGTCTTGATCAGGTCATCGGTAAAGAACGCTACATGCTGGATGCCTTCGCCATTGAACTGCATCAGGAACTCTTCAATCTGCCCCGCTCCCTTGGACGACTCTTCGTTGAGCGGGATGCGGATCATGCCGTCCGGGGCGGTCATGGCTTTGGAGGTCAGGCCGGTGTATTCGCCCTTGATGTCGAAGTAACGCAGCTCGCGAAAATTGAACAGCTTTTCATAGAAACCGGCCCAATACGCCATGCGCCCGCGGTACACGTTGTGGGTCAGGTGATCGATGAATTTCAGACCGGCACCGACCGGGTGGCGATCGACGCCTTCGATGAAATTGAAATCAATATCGTAAATCGACGTGCCCTCGCCGAAGCGATCAATCAGGTATAACGGCGCGCCACCGATGCCCTTGATCGCGGGCAGGCGCAACTCCATGGGCCCGGTAGCGATTTCCAGCGGTTGTGCACCCAGTTCGAGTGCCCGGTTATAAGCCTTCTGCGCATCTTTCACGCGGAACGCCATGCCGCATACCGAAGGACCATGCTCGGCGGCAAAGTACGATGCCAGGCTGTGCGGCTCGTTGTTGAGGATCAGGTTGATCGCGCCCTGACGAAACAGGGACACGTCCTTGGAGCGGTGCGTTGCGACTTTGGTGAAGCCCATCATCTGAAACACGGGCTCAAGGCTGTTGGGCGTCGGTGACGCGAACTCGATGAATTCAAAGCCCATCAGGCCCATTGGATTTTCGTAAAGATCAGCCATGACTGGCTCCTTGCAGGAAAGTGAGAGTGGGTAACCCTGGCAATCACTGTCCTGCGGGCGGCGCACACGGAATCCCTCGCACGCTGCGTGCGAGAAAATCACCGAATATCAGTTGCAGACCAAGAATCTTCATGAAGGCAGCCTACTCCGGCTTGTCCGATTGTGCATCAGGATGTGCCTGCTGAAAGGCCGGGTGCTGCATGGCCAGATGCTCGACCCGCTGAATACGCGCAAATGCAGTCAGGTCAACGTGGTAACGATGGGCTGCGTACAACTGCGGTAACAGGTAAATATCCGCGAGGCCGGGGCTCGAGCCAAAACAGAAACCCTGGTCCCCGATCAACTGCTCGACGGCCTGCAAGCCTTGGCCGATCCAATGCCTGGTCCAGGCCACGACAGCGGCCTCGTCGTGACCAAGCGTGCGCAACCGGTCAAGCGCCGAAACGTTGTGCAAGGGCTGGATGTCACAGCCGATAAGCGCCGCCACGGCACGCTGTCGAGCCCGCATCACGGCCTCCTGCGCCAGTAACGCAGGTTGCGGATAACGCTCCTCCAGGTATTCGATGATCGCCAGTGACTGAGTGATGACCACTCCATCGTCCAGCCGCAGCGCAGGCACCCTGCCCTGCGGGTTCAAGTCCGTGTAATCAGGTTTGTTTTGCTCGCCGCCCTCAAGCGCCAGGTTGACCGGAACCGCCGTGTAATCCAGCCCCTTGAGGGCCAGCGCAATACGCACACGGTAACTGGAGGTCGAGCGGTAATAAGTGAATAGGTCCACGGGAGTCGCCTGCCTGACGCATGGGTGCGTGTTTTTATTTTCGTAACCGCATTACGTAATGCGTAAATTGCGTGATCAGACCTTCGCTGTCAACTCAAGCTTCGTAGCGAATGAGCTAGGATGCATTAACCCGATAAAAACAACCCAGGGTGGCTTGATGAATATCCTTTACGACGAACGCATCGATGGCGTGCTGCCCGCCGTCGACAAGCAACAACTGTTGCAGGCGCTGCAACAACAGTTGCCCGACCTGGACATCCTGCATCGGCCCGAAGAACTGCGGCCTTACGAGTGCGACGGATTGTCGGCCTATCGCAGCACACCGATGCTGGTGGCATTACCGCGGCATGTGGAAGAAGTACAGACGCTGCTCAGGCTGTGCCACGCACGTCGCGTACCGGTGGTCGCTCGTGGGGCGGGCACCGGGCTGTCGGGTGGCGCGCTGCCGCTGGAAAAAGGCGTGCTGCTGGTCATGGCACGCTTCAATCAGATCCTCGATATCGACCCTTCGGCGCGCCTGGCGCGGGTTCAGCCCGGCGTGCGCAATCTGGCCATTTCTCAGGCGGCAGCGCCCCACGGCCTGTATTACGCGCCGGACCCATCCTCGCAAATTGCATGCTCCATCGGCGGCAATGTGGCGGAAAATGCCGGCGGCGTGCATTGCCTCAAGTACGGGCTGACCGTGCATAACCTGCTCAAGGTCGAGATCCTGACCGTGGAAGGCGAGCCGATGACACTGGGCAGCGACACGCTGGACTCGCCGGGCTTCGACCTGCTGGCACTGTTCACCGGCTCCGAAGGCATGCTCGGCGTCATTACCGAAGTCACGGTCAAGCTGCTACCCAGACCGCAAGTGGCCAAGGTGCTGCTGGCGGCGTTCGATTCAGTGGAAAAGGCCGGACGCGCGGTGGCCGATATCATCGCCGCGGGCATTATCCCCGGCGGACTTGAGATGATGGACAATCTGGCGATTCGTGCCGCCGAGGATTTCATTCACGCAGGTTACCCGGTCGATGCCGAAGCCATTCTGCTCTGTGAACTGGACGGCGTCGAAGCCGACGTGCACGCCGATTGCGAACGGGTCAGCGAGGTATTGACACTGGCGGGCGCTACCGAAGTGCGCCAGGCGAAGGATGAAGCCGAGCGGGTCCGCTTCTGGGCCGGGCGCAAGAACGCTTTCCCGGCCGTGGGTCGCCTGTCGCCGGATTACTACTGCATGGACGGGACCATCCCGCGCCGTGAGTTGCCGGGAGTGTTGCGCAGCATCAGGGAGCTATCCGAGCAATACGGCTTGCGCGTCGCCAACGTGTTTCATGCGGGTGACGGCAACATGCATCCGCTGATCCTGTTCGATGCCAATCAACCGGGTGAGCTGGAGCGCGCCGAGGCACTGGGCGGCAAAATCCTCGAGCTGTGCGTCAAGGTCGGCGGCAGCATTACTGGCGAGCACGGTGTCGGTCGCGAGAAGATCAATCAGATGTGTGCCCAGTTCAATAGCGACGAGCTGACCTTCTTCCATGCCATCAAGGCGGCGTTCGACGCCAGCGGTCTGCTCAACCCTGGCAAAAACATCCCGACGCTGCATCGCTGCGCGGAATTTGGCGCCATGCACATACATGCCGGGCAATTGCCGTTCCCCGACCTGGAGCGCTTCTGATGAGCACGATGGACAACGACGTCAGCCAGGCACTGCTCCAGCGGGTCGATCAGGCGCTCCGCGACAACCGGCCGTTACGTATTCAGGGCGGCAACAGCAAGGCTTCTCTCGGTCGTGAAACGGCTGGCGAAATACTCGATACCCGCGAGCACCGAGGCATCGTCAGTTATGACCCGACAGAACTGGTGATCACGGCGCGCGCCGGTACGCCATTGAACGAGCTGATACAGACGCTGGATGCCGCAGGCCAGATGCTGCCTTGCGAACCGCCCGACTTCGGCGCGGCAACGCTCGGCGGCATGGTCGCTGCAGGGCTCTCGGGACCGCGCCGTCCGTGGAGTGGGTCGGTGCGTGATTTCGTGCTGGGCACACGGGTCATCACCGGTCTTGGCAAACACCTGCGTTTCGGCGGAGAAGTCATGAAGAACGTTGCAGGTTATGACGTTTCACGCCTGATGGCAGGCAGTTTCGGCTGCCTGGGGCTGCTGACCGAGGTGTCGCTCAAGGTGCTGCCCAAACCGCGTCTGTGCAGCAGTATCGCACTGGAAATGGACAGCACGCTGGCCTTGGCGCGCCTTGCCGAGTGGGGTCAGCAACCGATACCGATCAGCGCGGCCAGCCATGATGGCCAAGTACTGCGTCTGCGCCTGGAAGGCGGTGAAGGTTCAGTGGCCGCAGCCCGGGACCGGCTCGGCGGCGAGCTGCTCGATGCCGCGTACTGGCAACAGTTGAATGCGCACCGCCTGCCCTTCTTCGATGACCCTCGGCCGCTGTGGCGGCTCTGTGTACCTGCTGACAGCCGCCTGCCGGATCTGCCGGGCGAGCAGTTGATCGACTGGGGTGGCGCGCAACGCTGGCTCAAGTCGGACGCTGACGGACAAACCATTCGAGCGATCACTATGGCGGTTGGCGGCCATGCGACCTGCTACAGCCAGGGCGTCGTCGACAGCCCCTTCGAGCCGTTGGCCGCACCTGTGCTGCGCTACCATCAGACACTCAAGACCCGACTCGACCCGCAGGGGATTTTCAACCCCGGCCGACTGTACGCGGAGCTTTGAAACATGCAGACCACATTGAGTGAACACGCCAGAACCCTGCCGCGCGCCGAAGAAGCCGAACGTATCCTGCGCAGTTGTGTGCATTGCGGTTTCTGTAACGCCACGTGTCCGACCTATCAATTGCTGGGTGATGAGCTGGACGGTCCACGCGGCAGGATCTACCTGATCAAACAAGTGCTCGAAGGTCAGCCGGTCACCGAGAAAACCCGTCTGCATCTGGACCGCTGCCTGAGCTGTCGCAACTGCGAGACCACTTGCCCGTCCGGCGTGGATTACCACAACCTGCTGGACATCGGCCGCGCGGCGGTTGAGGCCCTGGTGCCGCGGCCACTCGCAGAACGCATGCTGCGTGAAGGCTTGCGTCGCGTCATCCCCCACCCCGGGCTGTTCAAATCCCTGACCGGCATGGGCCTGAAGTTCAGGCCGTTGCTGCCACAAACCCTGGCCACCAAGCTGCCGGAGGCGGTCCATCCTGCCGGACTTCGTCCGCACACCGGTCATGCGCGCCAAGTGCTGCTCCTGGAAGGTTGCGTTCAACCGGGCCTGTCGCCCAACACCAATAGCGCTACGGCGCGGGTGCTGGATCGTCTGGGCATCGGCATTACGGCGGTCAGACAGGCGGGTTGCTGCGGCGCCGTGGATTATCACCTCAATGCACAGGAGGCAGGGCTGGACCGGGCACGGCGCAACATCGACGCGTGGTGGCCCGCGTTGCAGGGCAGTGTTGAAAGCCTGATCCAGACGGCCAGCGGCTGCGGGGCCTTCGTCAAGGATTACGGCCACCTGCTGCGCCATGATCCAGCCTATGCCGACAAGGCCGGGCAGATCAGCGCGCGAACCAAGGATCTGGTCGAACTGCTGCGCGACGAACCGCTGGAAACCCTCGGCATCAAGACCGATCAGCGCCTGGCATTTCACTGCCCGTGTACGCTGCAACACGCGCAAAAACTCGGCGGCGAAGTCGAGCGTGTCCTGACTCGTCTAGGCTTCAATCTGACCACAGTGCCGGACGGTCATTTATGCTGCGGCTCTGCAGGCACCTACTCCATCACCCAGCCTGCCATCGCCCGTCAACTGCGCGACAACCGCATGAACGCACTGGAGAGCGGTAAACCGCAGGTGATTGCCACCGCCAATATCGGCTGTCAGACCCATCTGGCCAGCGCCGGCCGAATGCCAGTGCGGCACTGGATCGAACTGATCGACGCAGCGCTTGGCACGCCTGAATCACACTGAACCCTATTCAATAATCACTGCTCCGGAGAACCCCATGAAGATCAAAGCCGTCCTGACCCAGACCGAAATCAGCCTGATGCTCGGTGCCGCACGCGATGAAGCACGGGCCAATGCCTGGGCCGTGTCCATCGCCGTCGTTGATGACGGCGGCCATCTGCTGGCATTCGAGAGACTGGACGACGCCGCACCGATCAGCAGCTACATCGCGATCGAAAAAGCCCGCACCTCGGCACTCGGCAAACGTGAGTCCAAGGGTTACGAAGAGATGGTCAATGGCGGGCGCACTGCATTCCTGAGTGCTCCGCTGCTGACTTCCCTGGAAGGCGGTGTGCCGGTCATCGTCGACGGCCAGGTAATCGGTGCGCTGGGGGTTTCAGGCGTGAAAGCCGAACAGGATGCTCAGGTCGCCAAGGCCGGTGTCGCAGCACTTGACGCCGACTGACGGGCGGCCCGGCTGGTCACACGCAAGCCAGGCCACTGCAGGAGTCTTCATAGCCGGTAGATCGAGATCCAGCTCATGTCCGGATGGCTGGAATAGATATACGTGCCGGTCTTGTTGAGTACAGCGCCGCCTACCGACGGAAAGTAGGCAATGCAGGTGGCGATGCCCTTCACCGTATCGATCCGGTAAACGTCGTAATTACAGGTGTAGATTGCGTAGACATAGCGGTCATCCGGTGTCACGCCGATGACTTTCACCGGGTAACCCTGCGTGCCGATTTTTTCCCGATAGAAGGTTTTATTGGTCGCGGCATCGACGATGTAGACCTCGTCGATGCCGCCGACATACAGCCAGGCGCCATCGGAACTGAAGGCCATCGAACGTGGGTCGGAAAACCCGGTAATGTCATGCTGCAGGTAATCGACCTTGCTGATCGCAAGAACATCGGTAGGCGCGGTGCGATCAACCAGCATGGTCGCGTAAAACCTGTCGTTCAACGGACTGATCCCGAGGGCCAGCGATGCGTTGGTCAGGGCGCCCAGATCGAACTCGTTTTCGACCGTGTAATTCTCGGTCTCGATCAGACGAATCAAACCGCCGAGCGCATTCTGAAAGGACAGGCAGATAAAACGGCCATCGGCACTGCACAGGATCCTGTTGACGTTGGCTGCCGGGAGTATCCTGATCACTTCGCGCAGTCGCGTATCGACCACGTAGCACCTTTTCTGGCCAATGGTGTAAAGCCTTTTACCATCGGGGCTCAGGGTAATCGCGCCGGCCCCTGCCCGCTTGATGGCGCCCGTTACGCTGGCACTGGCGATGTCGACCACACTGACTTCCCGGCCACTTTCATGGGCGACATACAACGTGGTTTCATCAGGGCTGATAGCGATCTGCGCGGGTACAAAGCCCAGGGGGATAATGCCGGTCAGCCACGCGATGTCCAAGGGCACACCCGAACCGACGGGGTCAGCGATATGCGTCAAGGCTCTAACGTTCTGAGATGCTTTTTTTGCATTTCTCTGATCCTTCAATAGGTCTTGTAAGACCGCCAGAACGGGGAATAGATAAGAAGATATATCCCCGTCATCCAACGATGCGGCCAAGACACTTATGCCGCTCCGAGCCAAAAACATAGGGTCATTGAATACTCAACACGGGGGGATGGGTACTGTCAGAAATGACAGTCAAAATGTGCCGGAACCGTTCGAATGAGGGTATCGCTGGCAGTGCAGGACAGCGCGGTCGGGCACTCCAGCCCGAAGGCATCGAGCCCGCAGAGCGCCATTACCATTGGTCAGCGCAATGACCCGGAGGAGGCTCGCGAGAATTGGCCGGGGAAAATCCTCAAGAGCTTTCCCGCACCACCAGCTCAAAGCCGAGATCCACCAGAGGCTGCTGGGTGACCCCGTCAAGCAGGCCCAGCAATACCTGAGCAGCGCGCTGCCCGACTTCTTCTCTGGGCGTGCGTATCGAGGTCAGGCGCGGCACCATGTGCGCGGACCCCGGCAGGTCGTTGAAGCCCACCAGAGAGACTCGTTCGGGAATCGTGACGCCCAGGCGCAAGGCCTCCAGCGCAGCGCCTTGTGCCAGGTCGTCGTTACAGAAAAATACCCCGTCGACATCCGGATGCTGGTCAAGCAGGCGCGCAAACAACTCCCCGCCCAGACCGATCGACGAGGCCTGGCGTGTCGAGACCTGCAATGCTGGGTCGAACAGCCCGGCGTCTTCCAGCACCCGACGGAACCCGGCGCCACGTTGCAGTACACGAGGGTCGAGTTGGGCGGCCATGTACGCCAGCCGACGGCGGCCACGCCCGAGCAGGTGACGCGCGGCTTCAGCACCGGCCTGTTGTTGCGAGAACCCGACGCAATAGGCGCCCAGGCGGGTGTCGAGTTCCATCATGTGCACGCAGGGTATGCCACTGGTTTCAAGCATCTGGCGAGACGCTGCCGTGTGGTCGAAACCGGTCAGAAGAATACCGCGCGGGCGATTGACCAGATGGTTGCGCAGCAGCTTCTCTTCCTCGTCAGGTGAGTAATGGTAGTTGCCGATGACCACGTCCAGGCCCCGCACGCGCAACACGTCCTGAATGGCTTCCAGCGTCTCGATGAACAACTGGTTGGACAGTGACGGCACCAGTACCACGACGGTCTGACTGCAGGAAGAAGCCAGTGCCCTGGCGGCCGGGTTGGCTACATAACCCAGGCCCTGCGCCGCAGCACGGACCTTTTCCACAAGTTCAGGCGCCACGGTGCTGATACCGCGTAACGCACGCGAGGCAGTGATCGGAGAGACACCAGCCAGCTTCGCCACTTCATTGAGCGTGGGGCGACCGGTAGAGCGGGAACCAATGCGTATCATGCGTTGCCAACTAACATAAGGGTTGCCAAATGTGTCGAATGCCCCATAAGGTAGCGCTGTCTCATGGAACGTGACAACGCTTTATCGCTGGTTTCACAGGGGTTGCCCGGTTCGGGTCCCGCGGAGAACAGCCTCCCATGCTTATTGATGAGCCCAAAACAACGACAAATAACTGGAACAGCCCGGGCTGGGACTCATGTCCACCCGAAAGAAGACAGCGCTGTCTCCAGATGAGGTGCCTACTGTGACAACTGCGAATACTGCTATTTCCGCCCTTGTGGTGATGGGTGTGTCTGGCTGCGGCAAAAGCGCCGTGGGTGCCGAGATTGCCCTGAACAGCGGCGGCCGTCTGATCGAAGGCGACGCGTTCCATCCACCGGCCAACATCGAAAAGATGAGCGCCGGAACCCCCCTCAACGACGAAGACCGTGCCGGCTGGCTGACCCGCCTGGGCGAAGAGATGGCTGCCGCCCTCGCCAACGGTGAACACCCGGTGCTGACCTGCTCCTCGCTCAAGCTCATTTATCGCCAGCGCCTGCGTGATGCGGTGCCTGGCCTGGGTTTCGTTTTTCTGGAACTCAGCAAGGAACTCGCCAGCGAACGCTGCTCGCACCGGCCTGGGCACTTCATGCCCGCCAGCCTGGTGGACAGCCAGTTCGCGACCCTCGAACCGCCCTATGGCGAACCGCTGACATTGATCGTGGACGCGTCCCAGCCTATCGATGTCATCGGCAAACAAGCCGCAGCATGGTGGAAAGGCTCTCACGCCTGATAAAGGTGTGAGTGCAAAAGACAGCGCTGTCTTGCGCACACACGATTGAAGTCGGCGCTGTTAACAGTTCCTTAAAACAATAAACCGGAGAGACACCCATGTTCGGTATGACCCATGAGACGTTCCTGCTCGTCGATGCCTTGGTGACCATCGTCGGCCTGGTGCTGCTGATCACCACCTTCAAGGTGCACCCTTTCGTCGCGCTGACCCTGGCGGCAGGCTTTCTTGGCCTGACCTCGGGAATGCCGGTCGAAAAAGTCATGAAATCCTTCCAGGACGGCTTCGGTGGCGTACTGGGCTTCGTCGGTATCATCCTTGGCCTGGGCACGATGCTCGGCAAGCTGATGGCCGACTCGGGCGGCGCAGACCAGATTGCGCAAACGCTGATACGCACCTTCGGCAAGCAGAAAGTGCACTGGGCAATGATGTTCTCTGCCTTCCTGGTGGGCATCCCGTTGTTCTTCGAGATCGGTTTTGTCCTGCTGATACCGCTGGTGTTCATTGTCGCGCGACGCACCGGCGTGCCCATCGTGAAGATCGGCATTCCGCTGCTGGCAGGCCTGTCAGCCGTGCACGGTCTGGTTCCACCGCATCCGGGTCCGTTGCTGGCCATCGGCATCTTCGGTGCAGACATCGGCAAGACCATTTTCTACGGACTGATCGTTGCTCTGCCAACCGCCATCATCGCTGGCCCGATCTTCGGTAACTGGATTTCCAAAAGTATCCCCGGTACGCCGTCCAAGGAACTGATGGACCAGATTGCCAAGGAGTCGAGCACTGACAACCTGCCAGGCTTCGGCATCACGCTGGTGACCATCCTGCTGCCAGTCTTCCTGATGCTGCTCAAGACCTTGGCCGACGTGGTATTGCCGGAAAACAACATGTTCCGCATCTGGATGGATCTGATCGGTCACCCGATCACCGCCCTGCTTGCCGCGCTGTTGCTGGCGTTCTACACCTTTGGTGCCGCGCGTGGGTTTGACCGCAGCAAGATCATGAAGCTGCTGGACCAGAGTCTCGCTCCGGTGGCGGCAATCGTGCTGATCGTGGGCGCAGGCGGTGGCTTCAAGCAGATGCTGGTGGCCAGTGGCGTCGGTGACGTGATCGGGCACATGGCTGTGCAGGCGCAGATCAACCCGATCATGCTGGCCTGGCTGGTAGCGGCGGTCATCCGCATCGCAACCGGTTCGGCGACGGTGGCAACCATTACCGGTGCCGGCATCGTAGCGCCGGTGGTCGGCCTGATTCCAGGCGTCAATCGCGAACTGCTGGTGCTGGCAACCGGTGCCGGTTCGTTGATCCTGTCGCACGTCAATGACGCCGGGTTCTGGCTGGTGAAGCAGTACTTCAACATGACCGTTGCCGAGACCTTCAAGACCTGGACAGTGATGGAAACCATCCTCTCGGTCGTCGGCCTGATTTTCATCATGCTGTTGTCGATGGCGGTGTAAACCCCGGACCAGGCCTTCGCGGGAGCTGCAGCCCGCGAACGCCTGGCCCCGCCTCACGCCTGTGCATCACCCTTCCCAGCCCCCCGCAATACACCGCATCAGCGTGGACACTACGGTGATCTGCAGCCCCTTCCTACACACTCGTTCGCCACTTTCATTTGAATTTTCAGAAAGCCCGGGCAATCTGGTGAAGTCGTGCCTACGCTTGTACTCATATCGAAATGGCTTGAGCAGCACCGTCGACCGAGACGATGACGACCCTGAACGGTGCAGCGGCTGACGTTACTTTTTATATGACGCCAGTAAATACGGGCATTTTCACGTCGAAACGGGCAGAATTGGCGCACTCGTCGTATCCGGGATGCAAATCTCGATGACAAGAAAATGAACCGAGGGAATTTAATTCACCTGTGCGACGTCATAAGACGGATGCATTTGGATGCACTCGGCAACAATCACCACGCAAAGGCAAACGCCAGCCTCTTGAGAGAGGCGTTTTCAAGAGGCCATCAAGGAAAAGATTATGTTGATACTCACTCGCAAAGTAGGCGAAAGCATAAACATCGGTGACGAGATCACCGTCACGATTCTTGGCGTTCAAGGGCTTCAAGTCCGCCTGGGCATCAATGCACCTAAAAATGTTTCAGTGCATCGTGAAGAAATCTACAAACGTATCCAGGCAGAACTGGCTCCCAACCAGGACCCACAATAATCCCCGCACCACCCCCTTATTCAATGCTGATCTGCCGTTTATTGGCAGACCGGCCGTACGGCGTCCCTGGGACGCCGTTTTTTATGGCCGCCATTCTGCGCTTCTCTGCTGCACCGGCCTAACCGGCCTGAAGGCCTAAAGCCGCCTGCAGGAACCCCTCCGAAATGAACGTCTCGGCAGCTACAGGTTGATGAGCGAGTCTGCGCGTGACCGCCTCCAGTACCACTCGGCTGGCATCATGATGAAACTGCCAGACGCCGTATATCCGGCCGTCGAAGGCGGGTTCGCTGCCCAATTGCGGGTCTACGCCCAGTCCGGCGCCCAGACCGAAAAGATGCAGGCCCTTGATTCGACGACCGTGCTGGTCGAACGGGCAGCCGCCAGCGTCCGAGTCGAGTCCCCCCTTGGCCTCGCGCAAGCTGACAAGGTTGCCATCGGCATCCTTGAGTCTGGGCAACACGGGCTGATAACCAGAGCACTGCACGATCACAGTCGAGTCAGCCAGGACACGTCGTGCCTGCTCGTGTTCATCGGGGCGTCCGCCCAGTGTCTGCACCATCTGCACGTGCACGCCGGTTTTGCCTACGCGGCCACTTTGCAGCGCTTCGCGCCCGATCTCCAGGGCACGGTAACGCAAGCCTCCGGAACGGTTGATCCGACCTGAAACCGGACAGACATCAAGCTGCGCGTCGAATGCGTAGCCGGCTGCGTGCGCCAGTTCAGCACTTTCGTAAAACAGCCTGATACTGCTCCGGTGAACCAGTGACAGTTCTTGCAAGCCAGCAAACTCCAGTGCATCCGCCAGATTCTCAAGCGTCGAGAAAGCGCTGTGAGATCCCCCGACGATGGTGATACGCCCGTTATCGGCCAGCGCCGGGGCAAATACTTCGCGTAACTGCACCGCGTTCATGCGCAACAAGCGGTCAGCGCTCTGGATAGTGCAGGTGTCCGGCAGCGTCAGACCTTGCCGGGCAAGATCATCGATCAGGTGTTGTGGATCCTGGCGCCCGCCCAGGTTGAGTACCAGCGTCTGGCAGCGCACGCTTCTTTTGCCGTACACGCTGTCAACGTGCAGACAGAACTCGTCGCCCTCGCAAATCACCTCATCAAGGCGCGTGCCGGACCATACTTCTACGCCATAACGTTGCACGATGTGGTCCAGCACCAGCCTGGCTGCCTCGGCCATGAGCAGGCCCACATCCGACAGCTGTGGCGCGCTCTGTGCCTGCGCCTTGATGCGCCAATAGGCTGCCGAGTACTCAAGGGGTTCGAACACCTCGCGCAATGCCGGATCACGAAGGCAATCGATGAATACATCGCCTACCGAGTTGGCAGTAATCCGGTAATCTCCCAGCGCACCCGCCCCGGGCTGGTCGCTTGCATCAATGACAATCAGTCCTTTGGCAGCGAGCCCGGGCATCGCGCCGCTCTTCAGGGCGTAGAACAAAAAGCCCATGCCCGCGAGCCCGGCACCTCCCACCACGCAACCGCAGGCTGTTTCCATACAGTTATCAAACATAATGATGCTCCATCGTCATTTTCATACGTGGGTGCAGTCCAGATGTTCTGGATGTCGAATACCTGATTGATAAGGCGAACCAGCGTCCCTGCACGATTCGAGGCGAAACACATGCAGCACACTACACACGCGCTCATTCACGGCGCCCATGAGACGACATGGTTAGAGAAGGTGTTCTTCACAAAAAATTACACTAGGTACAACAGACACAGGCCCAATGTTCAGACCTGACAGGAGAAGGCGTCATGCTACCGCCCTTTTTAAGACAACGCTTTTATCAGCCTGAAAAGAGTGACAATGCGTTACAAAATAAGTCGGGCAACTGAATAGTTGCAAAGAAAATCGGGGGTGTCAAATGGGCTGCAAGCGGCGACAATGGCCTGGAACGCTTTATAACCTGATGATTTGAATGACCTTGTATCGTTTAATCGTTGAATGACCCTTCAAAAGAGCAGTTCTGGCTGACATTGACGCATTCAATGCGTTCAACTTATTTTTTATAGTCTGCGCTAAAAACAGCATTCTTTCGACGCTGTTAATTTGACGAGCATAAAGCGGTTCTGCGCCACCAAAGGTTCGCGTTCATGAAGACCCGCCTAGCCTCTCTGCCTGCGCCGAATGCGGTGGATAAAGCGGCTCTTAGAAACGACAAGGCCCCGATCAGCGATGATCAGGGCCAGGTAACGTGATGCCGGGGCATCAGCGGGGTGCAGCAGTATCAGGCAGCGCTGTAATACGCTTTCGCCACCCGGGGCATTACCGGTTCTTCGCGCAACTCGGCCACCAGTGCCGAGATGTCCCGAACCGTATTGATACGGCTGAGCGGCAGATTCATCTGGCGCTGGGTACGCCCCGATACCGGGTCGCTTATCTGCACGTTCATCTGATCATTGGCAATCGTGCAGGTGCAGCGTAACGGCAGGAACGCACGTTCAACGATGCTTCTGAGTTCTAACTCGGACAGTCCACTCGCGATCATCTCTTTATCTCCTTATGTGTGTAAGCATGTCCCGACAGTGACAAATTTTTGATAATTTTTATTGTTGATGACTTTTTAAAAACGGCCCGCGCCAGCCCGCCAATTATCCGTCGCCACTCACTTGATGCTTAAACCCGTTATACACTGCGCGCTGCACTTCAGGCAACTTCCATACCTGAATATCGATCATCCTTTTAACGCGGTTTCTTATTGAGTGCTCCCACAGAAAAAACGATTCACCCTCATGTTCTTCAACAGAATGGGACTCGGCGTGAACCGCAGCGTATAAAAGGCACGTGAACGGAAGGAATAAAGACCGACGAACGGTTGAACATGAAATGGTTACTGCGCTCGCAAGGCACGCCCGCTCCTTTAAAAGAGTCCTGCGTGCCCCGCTCGAAAACTTACTCTTGTGTGTCTTGCATGTTCTCTTTTGCGTCGGTGCCGGACAGCCGGAGGTGAATCAGCGCAACACGCTCGCCACGCTTGTCGCGCTTTTCTTCGATGTGGAAAGGACGAAATCCCATCCGCGGATAGAACAGCAGGCCCGGGACGTTGTGGTTGTAGCAGGACGCGATCATTTCACTCGCCTCGTGCTTGTCGAACGCAATCCCCATCATGGTGGTGATCATGAAGCGCCCTACTCCTCTGGAGCGGGCTTTCGGTGCGATGATGACGTTGCCCAGCGAACAGCGGCCGCGAAACGTGCAGAGAGAAAAGTTGGCAAACCCTACTACTTCGCCATCCATCTCGATGACAGTCGAATCATGACGCGTCTCAAGCGCTTCGATGAGTTGCGAGGCGGTCAACGGGTACGTGGCCCTGGGGAACATATAGAACAGCTCATCGGCATTCTGCGGCATCTCGCAGATGAGGGGGACGTCTTTTTCTTCCAGGGGACGGTAGGTGAACATAGGCGGTAACCTCTTGAAGAAATTGAAGAAAGCGCGGGAATACAGCAGGCAGATCGGCGAATCCGGCGGCGGTAGATGACAAAAACACAGCGCCCTCGCCGACACAGCATAATCCGCAGCTATCGATAAGGGCTACCTCAATAACAAAACGTGCTAATGAGCGTCGTTGTCCAGGCTGCCTTCGGGCCACATCGCGCAAGGTATTGAAGCCACCGGTTTTACTCGCCTCGGTCTATCAATCCTTCCGGCGCAGGTACGCAATATCCTGTAACCCGGCGTTCGTCGGCTGGTCTTGCATCCCGGATGCAGATTCTGCATTTATTTCACTTTGTTGACCGGACTCTCCTTCTTATGTCGATTTCGCCTCTGGCTCGCTTCAAAGCCCGTCCGCTCAGATGGATTAGCATGATAGCCGTCATCCTTGGCCTGCCCGTTGGCTGCGCAGTGCTTGAACACAAGGAGCGCGAACTGGTATTTCGCATCGAGCCCGGTACCGCCAGCTGGTACAGCGGTCTGCCGGCAGATGTACAGGAAATCGAACTCAGTACACCGGCATTCGGTAACTCACAGAATATCCACGCATGGTGGTGGCCCGCTGCGGACAAGAACGCCCCGGCGGTGCTGTACCTGCATGGATCACGATGGAACCTCACCGGCCAGCTGTTCCGTATCCAGCAACTCAAGGCGCAGGGTTACTCGATACTGGCGATCGACTACCGGGGTTTCGGGCAAAGCATGGGCCAGCTGCCGTCGGAGAAGTCCGTGTATGAAGACGCACGCATCGCCTGGGAACGCCTGAAGCAATTGCAACCCGATCCGCAGCGCAGGCTGATTTATGGACATTCTCTGGGCGGTGCGGTGGCAGTAGATCTGGCTGCCGAGCTGGGCGAAGACGCTGAAAAGGGCAATGTGCCGATTCAGGCCCGCGGGCTGATCATAGAATCCACGTTCACCAACCTGGCCGATGTGGCTACCGCGCTGGCCAATACCTCGCTGCCGGTGCGCTGGCTGCTGTCGCAGAAGTTCGACTCACTGGACAAGATTGCAGACATCCATATGCCGGTGCTGATCGTGCATGGCACCGAGGATCGCTATGTCCCGGCCCGCTTCAGCGAACAGTTGTTTGAGGCCGCGCAGGAACCGAAGAAACTGCTATTGGTGCCTGGCGGTACGCATAACAACAGCATGCAGCTCGGGCAGCCCGCTTACAGCCGGGCCATTCGCGCCCTGCTCGATACACCCGCATCGTTGCCTCAGGTGACAAAACAGCGCAAGGGCTCAAAGACCGCCGGTTAGACAATGCAGGGCGCGTGGCCTTAGTCTTCGGATTCATGGCTAAAGGACCCCGCAATGAACTGTATTGTCGAGTATTCAGACCCGCATCACCGTCTCGCGGTCATCCAACTGTGGAAGACCGTCTTCAATGACGAAAAGCCGCACAATCGCCCAGACCTGTCGATAGACAAAAAAAGGGCTGTCGACGACCATTTGTTTTTCGTCGCTCTAGCGGATGACGAGGTGGTCGGGACCCTCCTTGCCGGCTATGACGGTCATCGCGGCTGGCTGTATTCGGTTGCCGTTGATCCCCAACAGCGTGGCAAAGGCCTGGGCACCCGGCTGGTCAGGCACGCTGAAAAAGCGCTCACGGAGCTTGGCTGTGTGAAGATCAACCTGCAGATCCATACCTTTAATGAAAGCGTGCAGGCCTTCTATCAAACCCTGGGCTATACGCCTGAGCCCATTATCAGCATGGGTAAGCGGATTGATGCCAATGTACCTAATCTGCCCTGAGCCGTGCGCCCCCTGTTTGCAGGGGGAAAGAAACCGGCAGGCGCCTCAATCATTTATTTACATGAGAATTAATATCAAATTACAATTATTGCTATTAACGTCCTAGCAGAGCATCTCCCTTGAGCACTTCCTTCCAATGCCCTCGCCGTTCCGGCACTTTTCTGCTGTCCGCGCTTTCTCTGGCGATGTTCTCCGGCGGCGCAGTGCATGCAGCCGAAACCGCAACGCTGCCTGCCACGCAGGTGTCGGCAACCGCGACCGAAACACAGGAAGGCTACAGCGCCAAAAGCGCCAGCACCGCGAGCAAGAGCGATGTACCGCTGAAGGAAGAAGCGCAGTCGGTCAACGTGGTGACACCGCAGACCATCGCCGACTACAACGTGCGCTCGCTGGACGATGCCATGAAGTTTGTCAGTGGCGTCAGCCAGGGCAACACGCTTGGCAACACCAAGGACTCGCTGGTCAAGCGCGGCTTTGGCACCAACGATGATGGCTCGGTGCTGCGTGACGGCGTGCGCTCGGTGGTGTCGAAAAATTTCGGCGCTACCACCGAACGCGTTGAAGTGCTCAAAGGCCCGGCCTCGCTGCTGTACGGAGCCATGGAGCCGGGTGGCGTGATCAACGTGATCAGCAAACAGCCGCAATACGTGCAAAGCACCACGCTCAGTGGCTCGGCGTACAGCGAAGGCGGCGGCAGCTTCGGCATCGACACCACCGGCCCGCTGGGCGACTCGGGGCTGGCCTACCGCTTGGTGGCCGAGCGTCAGAGCGAGGACTACTGGCGTAACTACGGCGTTGACCAGCACACGCTGGTCGCGCCGTCGCTGTCCTGGACCGGGGAGCGCGCCAGCCTGACGCTGGCTTACGAATACAACGATTACGTGAGCCCGTTCGATCGTGGCACGGTATTCACGGGCGGTCATCCTGCCAATATCAGCTACGACAAGCGACTGGATGAAAAATGGTCCAATACAGTCGGCATCAGCGAAACCGCAACCGCGCGCTTCGAGTACCAGCTCAGCGATGACTGGAAAACCCGTCTGACCTACGGCTGGAACAACGACCGCTACAGCCTCTCGATTGCCCAGCCGAGTACGCTGTCCAGCAGCGGCGTGCTACGGCGTCAGGCCAATGGCGGCCACTACGATTATGAAACGCGTTATGCCAGCTGGGACTTCATCGGCAAGCAGGAGCTGTTTGGCCAGCAACATGATCTGCTGATCGGTGCCGAGCAGGAAGACTTCGACAAGTACCGCGGCAAGACCTATCGCAACACCGCCCAGAACGGCTTCAACATCTTTTCGCCCAGCTATGGCAGCCTGGCAGAGCCCAGCGTGATCAGCGCAGCGAACAGCAACCTGAGCAATCAACTGACTTCATCGTCCATTTACCTCAAGGACAACTGGCACCTCGATGACCGCTGGATTCTGGTCCTCGGCGGCCGCTATCAGCATTATGACCAGTACATCGCCCAAGGCCTCGGCGCCAGCCGCAACACTAACCTGGACAAAAATGACGATATATTCCTGCCGATGGCGGGCCTGGTATTCAAGGTCAATGAAGACCTGTCGCTGTACGGCAACTACAGCCGCTCCTTCGTCCCCAATGATGACGTTAACGATGACGGCACCACCTTCGACCCGGAAGAAGGTCGCAGCTACGAAGTCGGGGCCAAATATGCACTGGCACCAGAACTCGACTTCAACCTTGCGGTGTTCGATATCGAGAAGAAAAACGTCGTCACCCCTACTGGCGTGACGGGTGTCAGCGAAGCCGCTGGCAAGGTAGGTTCACAAGGCATCGAGCTGGACGTAACCGGTCGAATTGCCGAGCGCTGGGACATGATCGGTACTTACGCTTACACCCACACCGAAGTGCTGGATGATCCAAGCAACAAGGGCAATCGTCTTAGCCAGGCCCCCAAGCATACGGCCAGCCTGTACCTCACCCACCATCTGCAAGTCCCGTCCGGCCTGGGCGAATGGCACGCAGGTGGCGGCGCACGCTATGTGGGCGAACGTGCTGGCGACGATGCCAACACCTTCTATATGAGCAGCTACACAGTGGCGGATGCGTTTCTGCGCTGGGACGTGCCCATGGCCGGTTATAAAACACGCCTGCAGTTGAATGTGGATAACCTGTTCGACAAGCAGTACTACCCGTCCAGCACCGGCAGCCAGTTGCAGGTCAACGTGGGTGAACCGCGCACCGCGCGCCTGAGTGCCAGCGTCACGTTTTAAAAGGTTGTCGCGTAGCAGGCCTGCCCAGGCGTGCTACGCGGACATTCGCAGGGACTGATCAGAACTTCATTCGGTAAAAGCTGATCAGCGCTTCATTGCCATACAGGTATTCGAACCTGCCGATGAATGCGCTCTTCTCCAGCCACTCGTTAGGACCCAGAGAGACCTGAAAGCGCGGTGTACAGGTGCACTGATAATGACCTTCGCTGATTGGCCATACTCCGTTCTGCAGGTCGTGCTGGCCCGCTTCGTCAACGAGTAGAGCGCCCCTGCTTTCAACGTTGATCATTTCACCCAACTGGGTGACCAACGTGAAACGGGTTTCCAGAAAGGCAAGCTCGGATGACAACTCAACCAGCGTATTGCTACCGCCGGAGAGTACCGAGCCGCTGAAGTTTTCGCCGTAAAATTCCCCGCCCACTACATTGCTGTTGCTACGCAGCCCGTCACTGCAAATCCCCATGAGCACAGGAGCGTCGGTCTTCAGAATCACGGTCAGCATTTTTTCCAGCTGAGGAGCGGCTGCCGTATTACTACGAAAAGCACGTTTGACGGATTTGTTGAAGTCGATAATGGTCATAGAACTGTTCACTCCATCTTTGAATGGATTCGGGCAACGAATGGCCGGGGGCAGTCCATCGGCATTTATCTGCGCCTGCTTTTCCAGTAAGCTCCACGGAGTCTGCTGAAATCGTACCGAACGGTTCAGTTCCAGTCTAGAGAATTTTGCACACAATCTGCCCACTGGAGAATTGAGGATATGAATGAAGGTCCGTACTGAAGCTCGCCGCGAAGCCATCATTGATGCCGCAGCAAGTGTCTTCCTCGAAATGGGCTACGAGCGTGCCTCGATGAATGAAGTCACCAAACGAATGGGTGGCTCCAAGGCGACGATCTACAGTTACTTCCCCTCCAAGGAAGAACTGTTCATCGCCGTGGTTAACAGGCTCGCCACCGCTCATCTGGCCGACGCGGTTTCAGAGTTGGCGATCCAGGATGACAAACCGATCAATTTGAGAACACTGTTTACCCGTTTCGGGGAACGCATGCTCATGGTGCTCATCAATGACGACAAGGCACTGGCTGTCTATCGCATGGTAGTGGCCCAGTCAGGGCACTCGGACATCGGCATGATGTTTTACGAGTCCGGTCCCAGCCAGTGTTTGCAAACAGTCAGCTCACTGATGGCTCTGGCGATGCGAAAAGGCCAGTTGCGTGAAACCGATCCGCACATCGCCGCATTGCAGTTGACCTCGCTATTGACTGCCGAAACCGACATTCGTCTTTACCAGCAGGCGCCCATGCCGCTGAGTATCGAAGAAATTCACGCCATGGTCGAACGCGCGGTGGATACCTTCATGTTGGGTATGGAGAAACGTTGAGTCCGCATAACAGAACCAAGCGGTTTCGATAAAAGCCAATATTGCAACCCTTCTGAAACACTTTGTTACTCTTTTACGGCCAAGTTAATCCGAATGAGGGCGATACCTGATTACGCCTTCGGAGAAACACTTATGATCCTGCGAAAACTTAACCTGGCCGCTCGTTCGACGCTCTGTTTCGGCGTGTTCTGCCTGATGATCATTGCCTTGGGCTTGCTCGCCCTGCGTCAGGCCGCCGAGCTCAATACTGCGGAAAAATTCATCGAGACCAATGTGCTTCCGAGCGTGAAACAGATCGCGTCGATTGATCGGGAGTTTGTCAGTATTCGGGGCAACAACGCCCGAGTGCGCAATCCGATTGAACCGCAGGATCGAAAGACCAAGGCGCTCAGCGATATCCAGCAGTCTCGTTCGCTGATCGCCGGCTATTTTGACGCCCTCGGCAAATTGATCGTGACTCCGCAAGGACGCCAGGCATTCGATGAATTGTCCCAGGCACAGGCCGGGTATCAGGTGGCACAGGATCGCTACCTGGCCTCGGTGGCCGCCGGCAATCTGGAAGCTGCAGTGGCAACCTCCAATGGCGAAATGAAAAGCGCGGCCGATCAGGTTGAAGCCGGACTGAAGAAACTCAGGACCGTCAACGACGCCAAAGCCGAGAAAGCCGGTGATACCGCTCAGACTGCCTATCAGCAGACGCTGTGGGTGGTGGGTATTTTCATCGCCGTGGGCGTCATTACCACGCTGCTCCTTGCCTGGATGTACACCCGCAGCCTGACTGGCCCGATTGGCGATTCGTTGAGTATCGCGCAACGCATCGCCACCAATGATCTGAGCAAGGATATTCCGCAGCATGGCACTGATGAGGCGGCGAAACTGATTGCCGCACTTGCCACCATGCAGGCCAACCTGCGCAATGCCCTGACCCTGATCGGCGACTCCTCCACCCAGCTGGCTGCCACTTCCGAGGAAATGCATGCCGTCACGGAGGACGCATCGCGCACCATTCAGCGCCAGACCAACGAGATCGAAATGGCAGCCACGGCCGTTAACGAGATGAGCGCGGCGGTGGAAGAAGTAGCCAGTAATGCCGCATCGGCATCTGAGGTGACCTCGCAATCCAGCACTGCCGCCATGGCCGGACGCGCTCAGGTCGATGAGACCGTCACGGCGATCAACCTGATGGTTTCCAAGGTGCAGATTACGTCCACCGAGGTACAGGGCCTGGCCGTCATGGCGACGGATATCAGCAAGGTGCTGGATGTGATTCGGGCCATCGCCGAACAGACCAACCTGCTGGCACTCAACGCGGCCATCGAAGCAGCCCGCGCAGGTGAAGCCGGACGGGGCTTTGCCGTGGTTGCGGACGAAGTCCGGGCACTTGCGCATCGTACTCAGCAATCGACCCGTGAAATCGAACAGATGGTCGGCTCGATTCAGACCGGTACCGGCAATGCTGTCAGCGCAATGGAGCAGACCAGCGTTCAGGCCCAAAAGACACTGGAGATGGCCAATGGTGCCGGCAAGGCGCTGCTCGAAATCACCGAATCCATCAGCCAGATCAATGAACGTAACCTGATGATTGCCACCGCAGCTGAAGAACAGGCTCAGGTCGCTCGAGAAGTAGACAGAAGCCTGGTCAGCATTCGTGATCTGTCCAGCCAGACGTCCGAGGGTTCCAATCAGACGGCCATCGCCACTGCCGAACTGTCGACCCTGGCTTCAAGCCTGAACCGTCTCACCAGGCAATTCCGCGTTTAAGCCCCTCTGCCGGGAAGCTCGCTTCCCGGCATCTCTCCTTCGAATGGTCTGCCCAGGCTTGCCAGCCACTGGCGCAGCGCTAGACGCTACTGCTGCGTGCCGAACATTGCCGTCCAGTAAATCCCTGCGTCACTTTTGGGGTCCATCGCGTAGGCTGCACCCAGCTCGCGGAAATCCGGATTCATCAGATTGGCGCAGTGGCCCGGGCTCAGCAGCCAGCCATCCACCACCTTGCGCGCACTGTCCTGGCCGGCAGCAATGTTCTCGCCCACCTGCTGCCCCACATACCCGGCCAGTTCAGCGCGGTCGCCAGGCGTGCGGCCGTCACGATCCTTGTGGTCAAAAAAGTTTTGATTGGCCATCGCCTGGGAATGACGTTGCGCAGCGGTCCCCAGAACCAGGTTCCAGGCCAGCGGCGTGGTAGCGGCGAAGGATTGTGGGCCGCACTGACGTGCCTGAGTGCGGGCATTGTTAATCATTTCCAGAATCTTTTGCCCCTCTGTCTGCCAGTCACCAAGACGCGAAGCGACCAGCGAGCGCGCCAGCACGATACGCCAGTCTCGCCCTTCGCGGCTGACACCGATGTCGACGAACTGCGGGTCCAGCACCACGCGGCAGAAACTCTCCAGAACCGCCTTGAGTGCAGCGTCTGCATTGTTCGGACCGGACAGGCTTATCGCCTGCACAGTGACCATTGGGTAGGAAGCGCGCGTCAACGCCTGTTGCAGGTCCAGATTGCCACTGGCCGGCAGCACCAGACGCGCGTCGCTGGTCAGCGGCGGCAGTTCCGTGGACACCTGCTCGCCACAGCGCTGTGCCTGGCTGCGATAGGCATTGAGGGATTCGATAAGTTGCGTTTCGTCGCCAGCCAGCGCAGCACTGGCAAACACACCAGAGCACAACACGGCCAGAAAGGCTAACGACACTCGCGGGAGCGACAGGCGCAGAAAGTAATGAATGACAGGCATGAAAAGTCTCTCTCGGGCTGAGTCCGCCTATGATGCGCGAAATGACCCGGTCGGGCGCAACGCCTTTTTTATGCCTGACCGGAATTTCACAACCGATCGGGCCAGGACGTGCGCCAGACAATACCTCTTGGGAGCGACTTACAGCTTGAAGTTGGCCACCAGTGAATTGAACGAGGTGGCCAGTCGCGACAGTTCCTGACTGGACGCGCTGGTCTGGTTGGCACCTGCAGCGCTCTGGGTCGACAGGTCCTGAATGTTGAGCAGATTGCGGTCCACCTCGCGAGCCACCTGGGCCTGCTCTTCCGAAGCAGAGGCAATGACCAGATTGCGCTCGTTGATGGTTGCAACACCCTGGGTGATTTTCTCCAGCGCCGCGCCCGCACGCTGGGCCAATTCCTGCGTGTTGGTGGCCAGCGACAGGCTCTTGCCCATCGCCGCAACCGCGCCGTCAGCACCCGATTGCACGGTGCTGATCATGCCTTCGATTTCCACTGTCGATGCCTGGGTACGGTGCGCCAGAGCCCGAACCTCGTCAGCCACCACCGCAAAACCACGACCCTGTTCGCCAGCACGTGCAGCTTCAATGGCGGCGTTCAAGGCCAGCAGGTTGGTCTGCTCGGCGATACTGCGAATAACGTCAAGCACCTTGCTGATTTCCCGGACATGCCCGGCCAGCTCGGACACAGCGCCAGTGGATGCGGTGATCTCATGGACCATGGTGGTGATGCCCTTGACCGTGTGATCGACCTGGCCACGGCCATCGACGGCATCGTCTGTAGCAGACTTCGAAGCCTCAGACGTGGATACCGCGTTACGCGCCACTTCTTCCACTGCGGCAGTCATCTGATTGACGGCCGTTGCCGCCTGCTGGATTTCGTCGTTCTGGCGAGTCAGCCCGCGGGTGCTTTCATCGGTGACGGCACTCAGTTCTTCGGCAGCGGAAGCCAGCTGGTCCGAGGCACTGGCAATCTGTTGAATGGTGTTTTTCAGACCGCCCTGCATGTCGGACAGCGCGTTCAACAGTTGTCCGGCCTCATCGCCACTGTTGGAAACAATGGGCTGGGTCAGGTCACCGCCCGCAATGCGCTGAGCACTGGCGACTGCGACAGCCAAAGGACGGGTGATCATGCGGGTAATCAGCACGCCGAGCATGATGGCCACCAGAAAAGCAATCACCACGCCAATCTCCAGCATTAATACCGAACTGGCCTTCAGGTCGGCAGCAGCGGCTGCGCCTTCCTTGATCTGACGATTGTTGGAATCGATCATGATCCGCAGATAGCTGCGCACCTTGGTAAAGCTTTCCGAGGAAAGGCTATTCAACTGGGTCCGGGCAGCCTCGTAATTACCCGCCTTCATCAGGTCGACAACCTGTTGAGAGCCCGAAACGTACGCGGGCAGCATCAGTTCCAACTGGTCACCGGCGGCGCGCTCGTCATCTTCCAGAGGCGTGGCGCGGTAGATCGCAAACACTTTTTGCGCACGGGCCAGGTCATCACTCAACGCCTGACGAACTCGATCCTTGTCCGTTTCGGAAACACCGCCATCCTGCGCATCCAGCAAACGGTAAAGCCCGCGGTTGTGGGCGGTGAAGCTGGTCAGCGCTTCATTGGTGTTGCTGACCGAGACAAGGTTGTTGGAGAAGGTCAGCTCAAGGGCATTGGCCAGGCGTGTCACGCCCACCATACCCAAGGCGCCGACGGCCAGCGTAATCAATGCACAGATGATGAAAGCGGAGAGCAGCTTGGTGGAAAACTTGGACTGACGCAGGACGTTCATGGGGCTTACCTGTTGCTGAATGAGGAGTGATGTCAGTGCCGGAATGAGTTGATCAAACAGCGATGATGTCATAATGACTTCACCTCATTTGGATCGTTCCCGACCTCCTCGCTTTTTGATAGAAAAACTTTGACAAGTCGCAGATCTGCGATTATTGCCTTCTATCGGCACCGCCCCGTTCGCAAATCCTGTTCGTTATCAGTGCAGCCGCACGGTGTTTGATGCGCCGGCTGCCAGGCCATCATTGCCAAGACGTTGCTCGGCGAACGTTCTCGCTTCAAGAGTCATGCGGTCCAGATGGCGATCGCGTTGCTTCTCCGCATCGACCATCGCGCTTTTGCCGTGCTGTTTGAGCAGGTAAGCGTGGATCTGCCGCACTTCGACCGAGTTGTAGATGGGCGCGATATCCATGACCGCAAGCAGACCGTCAGTACCGTGATCACGCGTGTTCATGATGACCTGCGGACCACGCGCGCCCAGCACCTGAAAGCCCATTACCTCGAAATACGCGACTTTGCCGACCACGCAATACAGCTCTGCGTGCGGATAGCGGCTCGTCATTTTCTCCAGCATCGAGCGTGCGATGCCCTGACGGCGGTGGCTGTCGCGCACCGCCATGTAGGCTACGGCGCAGGCCTGCGGATCGTCCTGCACAGGCAGATAGAGCAAAAACCCCACTACAGTTTCGGGGTCTTCATCGTCCAGCGCGACGATCAGCTCCACGGTCAGCTGCTGCGAATCGTCCATGGCATTCAGGTACAAATGCACCTCATACCCCACGCCGTACTGGTAAAGGTTGTACAGCGGGTTGCTCGGCGCGATCGCCACCAGACTGATGTCCGTCACGTAGTCGACGACCATCTGCTGGATCTGGCTACGGATGAATTCCGGCGGCGGGGTTTTCAGCAGCATGATCGTCGACATGGGACAAGGGGCTCCATTAATAGGTGTGTTTGTAAGGGATGTGGCCACATGATAGCGCGTCGAGGCATTCAGGACCGATATTGTCATATTGCCAGCATGCTGCAGCGCGCCAACTTAGTTGCAACTTATACGATGATTTTAAAAAAAGAATATCAAATAGCCATCCACCCGAAAGACCACCGCAAGTATCGGTACGATCGTACCAGCACACACCACAGTCGCCAGTCTGTCACCAAATAACAAAGTTGATAATGATTCACATCTACCCGAGTAAGGGGATACAAGGAAGTTTAATGACTGTTGACATTCAATAAAAATCCAATTTTTTCAAAGGGATGCATAACTAGCAAAAATTGGAAATATAACTTGATTTACAGCGACCGAACGTGCAATCAACGCATCAGGCCAGCTCAGTACAAACATCCGTTACCGGGTCCACCTTTTGTTCGAGTATTTATCTCAATCACCCCAATATATTTTTATAATCACCGCATTTCCCTCACGCGCCTAAGATTATCCGGCCTACTAAAAATATGAGGGATTCAAAATGCCGTTATTAAACTGGTCCAGACACATGGTGTGCCTGACTGCAGCCGGTCTGATTACTGTTCCGACCGTTTATGCAGCCGACACCCTGACCCGCGACAATGGCGCCGTCGTCGGCGACAATCAGAACTCTCAGACCGCAGGCGCCC
Source organism: Pseudomonas sp. ICMP 10191 (assembly GCF_001467335.1). Lineage (NCBI taxonomy): Bacteria > Pseudomonadati > Pseudomonadota > Gammaproteobacteria > Pseudomonadales > Pseudomonadaceae > Pseudomonas > Pseudomonas sp. ICMP 10191. The sequence goes on along the minus strand of NZ_LKGW01000124.1, from coordinate 172,532 downwards.
AGGGCCCTGTCCTGCTGCAAGACGTTCAGTTGCTGCAAAAGCTGCAGCGCTTTGATCGCGAACGCATCCCCGAGCGCGTCGTGCATGCCCGCGGCACCGGCGTCAAAGGCGAGTTTACGGCCTCTGCCGACATCAGTGATCTGAGTAAGGCGACCGTTTTCAAATCCGGTGAGAAGACGCCGGTATTTGTACGCTTCTCCTCCGTGGTTCACGGCAATCACTCGCCTGAAACCCTGCGCGACCCGCACGGCTTCGCCACCAAGTTCTACACGGCTGACGGTAACTGGGACCTGGTTGGCAACAACTTCCCGACGTTTTTCATTCGTGATGCCATCAAGTTCCCGGACATGGTCCACGCGTTCAAACCTGATCCGCGTACCAACCTGGACAACGACTCGCGTCGCTTCGACTTCTTCTCCCACGTACCGGAAGCCACCCGTACGCTGACCCTGTTGTATTCGAACGAGGGCACCCCAGCAGGCTATCGCTTCATGGATGGCAACGGTGTACACGCCTACAAACTGGTCAATGCCAAGGGCGAAGTGCACTACGTCAAGTTCCACTGGAAATCCCTGCAGGGCATCAAGAACCTTGATCCCAAGGAAGTCGCTCAAGTCCAGTCCAAGGACTACAGCCACCTGACCAACGACCTGGTTGGTGCGATCAAAAAGGGGGACTTCCCGAAATGGGATTTGTACGTTCAGGTCCTGAAGCCTGAAGAGCTGGCGAAATTCGACTTCGATCCATTGGACGCCACCAAGATCTGGCCGGACGTTCCCGAGAAGAAGATCGGGCAGATGGTCTTGAACAAGAACGTCGATAACTTTTTCCAGGAAACCGAGCAGGTCGCCATGGCCCCGGCCAACCTGGTTCCAGGTATCGAACCTTCCGAGGACCGCCTGTTGCAAGGCCGTGTGTTCTCCTACGCTGACACCCAGATGTATCGCCTTGGCGCGAATGGTCTGAGCCTGCCTGTCAACCAGCCCAAGGTTGCGGTCAACAACGGTAATCAGGACGGTGCGCTGAACACTGGCCACACCACCAGCGGCGTCAACTATGAGCCGAGCCGTCTGGAACCTCGTCCAGCGGATGACAAGGCGCGCTACAGCGAACTGCCGCTCAGTGGCACTACCCAGCAGGCGAAGATCACGCGTGAGCAGAACTTCAAGCAGGCGGGTGATCTGTATCGCTCCTACAGCGCGAAAGAGAAGACTGACCTGGTGCAGAGCTTCGGCGAGTCGCTGGCCGACACCGATACTGAAAGCAAGAACATCATGCTGTCGTACCTGTACAAGGCAGATCCGGACTACGGCACTCGGGTAGCCGAAGTCGCCAAAGGCGATCTGAGCAAGGTCAAGTCCCTGGCTGCAAGCCTCAAGGACTGATGATCTGATACCCCGTCCCGGTGCTCAGTCGCCGGGACGGTTCCCGTCAGGAGAACGCCCATGAAGCATCTGATCTATGGCTTGCTGCTGTTCGCCGCAGCCGCGAACGCCACACCACCGACATCAACAACGACCCCCACTCCACCGCCCCCGGAGCTGACTGCCGAACAGACGGCCAGCCAGCTGCGCACGCTGTTTTTCGACGCCTCCCGTGAAGGCAACAACCCGATGCTGGACACGTTTATCGAGGCTCATTACGACCTTAACATCCGCGATGAACAAGGCTATACCGGTTTGATTCTCGCGGCCTATCACGGCCATGAAGACTCGGTGATACGCCTGATAGATGCCGGAGCAGACCCTTGCGCCAAGGACAATCGCGGCAATACGGCGCTGATGGGTGCGATTTTCAAAGGTGAACTGAGCATCGCCAAGCGTCTGGTTCAGGCAGATTGCGGTGCGAACCTCACCAACAATGCCGGGCAGACCGCAGCCATGTACGCCGCCCTGTTCAAACGCACCGAAGTGCTCAAGGAGCTGACCGACAAGGGCGCAGACCTGAGCATTCGTGACAGCATGGGCAATGACGTGGAAGGCTTGTCCAAGGGTGAATTCCAGGCGCCGCCCACCCGCTGACGGCTGCTGGAATCAGTCTTCGCGCTCAATCATTTCGTAGATGCGGCTGGCAAACGCTTCCATGGTGAAGGGTTTGGTGAGCACCCACATCCCCGGATCCAGATGGCCGTTGCCAATGATGGCGTTCTCAGCGTACCCGGTGATGAACAGCACCTTGAGGTCGGGTCGAATGATGCGCGCGGCATCGGCCAATTGCCGGCCATTCATACCCCCCGGCAACCCGACATCAGTCACCAGCAGGTCGATACGCGCATCGGACTCCAGCACCTTGAGCGCAGATGCGCCTTCGCCCGCCTCGATCGGAATGTAGCCCTGATCCTCCAGCACTTCAGCCACCAGCATGCGGATGGTCGGCTCATCGTCGACAATCATCACGGTGCGCTCGGTCTGCACAGGCGCCGATCCAGCAGCATCTGCAGCCTCGATCTCTTCCGGTGCCCCAACGTAATGACGCGGCAGGTAGAGACACATGTTCGTGCCCTGATCAGGCTCGGAATAGATACGCACCTGCCCGCCGGACTGGCGCACGAAACCGTACACCATCGATAAGCCCAGCCCCGTACCCTGCCCCAGTGGCTTGGTGGTAAAGAAAGGGTCGAAGGCCCGATTGATGACCTCGGGCGACATGCCTGTACCGGTGTCGCTGACACACAGCGACAGGTATTGCCCGGGGATCAGATCGCGGCTTTGTGAGCCGCGCTCGTCAATCCAGCGGTTGGCTGTCTCGATGGTAATTCGCCCGCCGCGCGGCATGGCGTCCCTGGCGTTGATGCACAGGTTCAACAAGGCATTTTCCAGCTGCGGTGCATCGATGAACGTTGACCACAACCCGACCGAGGTCACCACCTCCACAGTGATATGCGGTCCGACCGTACGACGAATCAGCTCTTCCATGCCGATGACCAATCGGTTGACGTCGACCGGCTTGGGGTCAAGGGTCTGCCGGCGCGAAAACGCCAGTAATCGGTGAGTCAGTGACGCCGCACGTTTGGAGGCATCCTGCGCAGCCCCTATGTAGCGGTCCAGTTCATTGAAACGGCCCTGGCTGACCCGTGTCTTGAGCAGTTCCAGCGAACCCGTGATGCCGGTCAACAGGTTGTTGAAGTCATGGGCGATACCGCCCGTCAACTGGCCTACGGCTTCCATCTTCTGGGACTGGCGCAAGGCTTCTTCAGCCTGGCTCAGGCGCTCCTGCTCGCGAAGCCGTTCGCTGACATCGTAGGCAAACAGGTAGGCCCCAATGGCCTGCCCCTGAGCATTGCGCAGCGTGCTGTAACGTATTTCAAAATGACTGGCCGGATCGTTCGAGTCACTGAAGCTGACACTTTCGGCGAACTCTTCGCCCGCCAACGCACGCGTCCAGCGCCGTTCAAGATCAGCCTTGCTCTGCGGCCGGTCGTCGAGCAGGTCGAGCATATTGTCACCCACCTGCGGCCGAACACCGAACAGACGCTCGAATTCGCGCAGGGCAGCGCCATTGATGGCCATCCAGCGAAAATTGCAGTCGACGACATGAATGAACGCATTGGTGCCGTTGACGACGTCGGCCAGCACATTACGCTCGGCCACCGCTTCGATAATGCGTGCTTCCAGAGTTTCGTTCAGTTGCTTGAGCGCCAGTTCAGCGCGTTTGCGTTCAGTGATGTCTTGAAACAACACCGCGACCTGCTTGCGGCTGGCCGGCTCGATGCGAAACGCGGTCAAGGCCAGATAGCGCCCTGTGGCCACCAGTTCGCGCTCGAAACGGATCGGCTTGCCGGTCCGCAACACGTCGCCGTAAAACTCCAGCCAGCCATCAGCCTCCTCGGGAACCATCTCGCGCAGCTTCTTGCCCACCACGTTGGAAATGCCGGCGTGGTACTCGTAGGCCGGGTTGGCTTCGACGTGAATGTAATCGCTCAGCGGACCGTGTGGACCGTCAAAGAACTCAATGATGCAAAAGCCTTCATCCATGGCGTTGAACAGAAAACGATAGCGCTCCTGGGATTGGGCCAGGGCGTATTCGGCCTCCCGACCGGTGACGCTCAGGCTCTCTTTAAGCGAGGCATTTTCCTGCTCCAGAGCCGCCAATCGGCTCTGGAGATGTTGTAAATCTGTCGGGGTCAAAGCGGCGGCACCTGAGGTATTGGTTGCGCCGCTTTCCCGTCATGCGGGGCGGCACGAGCACGCTACGAGAAAAACCGCTCGCATGCAAAAATAATGGCGTTTTGAGCTCAGAAATTCTGGTTTTTTTGACCCAGTCAGCGCGATAGGTACTTTTGTGAACAACATTCACGAGTACAGGGGCCACGCCGTACCGATCCCGATTGACCCGTGATATCAGTTCGACGCCGAAGCTGCGGCATGCAGGCGCAACCATTGATCCGCGACTTGCCCCATGTTCTTGGGCTCGCCATTGTTGATCCATGCCATGAATGGCCGATCGAACCTGAACGACGCCCCGCACTGCCCGGTCATGAAACGCCTCACGTTCTGCGTGTTCCGATAAGTGTCACCCACTGGCGTATCACGCGTGATGAGGTCGGAGTGCCAATCGAAAGCCATGCCTGATTCCTTCTGCCGTCGGGTTGCAGGCACTCTTTATAGCGGGATTCTGTTGCAGTCGCGAGGTTGGAAGGGCTTGTGGCGTACAGGAATTCGTTAAACCCGTCTCACTCTCCCGCGAACGGCACCAGCGACTCCAGCAGCCACGCGCCCGCAGGCCCCAGGCTGCGCTGGAATGACCAGATGACGTCCACCGCCGAGCGCCGCGGCCAACCGGAGACGTGCAGTTCTTTGAGCAGTCCGCCCGAATAACGCGACACCAGCCAGCGCGGCAATGCCGACCAGCCAAAGCCGAACGCAGCCATGTCCATCAACAGCAGGTAATTGGGTGCCGACCAGTGCCGATGGCCGCTGGTGGGCAAGTCGTCGGTGGGGATGCTGTGCTCGATCAGCGTATTGAGGCGCAAGGCGCGATAGCGGGACAACTGTTGGTAATCGACCCGTTCCAGCGCGGCAAGCGGATGTTTGTGCGACACGAACAGACCGAAATCGGCACTTTCATCGATGGTCGCGTGACCGATTTCCGGTGGGTAGCTGGCTTGCGCCGACAGCAGCCCCAGCGAGGCCCTCCCCGACTGCACCAGGCTGATGGCGTCGCCATGCTCGGCGAACACGCATTCCATCTCCAGCTCTGGAAAGCGTTGATCGAGTTCGGTCATCAGCCGCTCGAAATCAGCAAACTGGTTGGCATCCGACAGCACCAGCGTGAGCCGCGGCTCGACGCCTGCTGCAAGCCGCGCGGCAGCACGACGCAGCCGGTCCGAGGCGCACAGCAGATCATCGACGCGGCCAAGCATCACCCTACCCGCTTCGGTCAGGACTGGTTGCCTGGAAGAACGGTCGAACAGCTCCAGCCCCAGATCGATTTCCAGGCGGGCGATCGCCTCACTGATGGTCGATTGACTCTTGCCCAGACGGCGTGCGGCGGCGCTGAAAGAACCCAGCGCGGCAATCTGGGCGAAGGCTTCCAGGGCTTCTGGTGAATAACTCATGGCGCTCTCATATCGGTTTAACCGATGGTACTGATTTTCAGCTTAACGCAAACACCGATGATAATACTGCCATCCATCAGCACCAAGGACAGCGTAGTCATGAGTAACAACCAACCGCACACCGACCGGCAACCCGGCGTCGCCAGCAAAACCCTGCGTGAGCGGGCGCTGCATGCCGCGCTGTTCGAGATCGGCGGTGTGATTCTGGTCGCACCACTGCTGGCCTGGCTGATGGACCAATCGCTGGCGATGATGGGGGCCATGACGGTGATGATCTCGACCATCGCCATGTTGTGGAACATGACCTACAACGCGCTGTTCGACCGTCTGCGCAACCGCTGCGGATTTACCATGAACCTGACGGTCCGCATCCTGCACGCAACGGGGTTCGAAGCCGGACTGATTCTGGCCGTGGTGCCGCTGGCCGCATGGTGGCTGACAATCAGCCTGATGGAAGCGTTCTGGCTGGACATCGGTCTGCTGCTGATGTTTCTGCCCTATACCCTGCTGTTCAACTGGGCCTACGACACATTGCGTGAACGCCTGATGCAGCGACGCCTGGCGAGGTGTGAGGTGTGACGCATCAGGCAGATGGATGCCGTACATCAAATGTTCTCACTGGATAATCAAATCCTCGCCATTGCACACTGTCCCCTACTGACCCAGGCAAGGACACCCTTCGATGACAACTGAAGTAATCAAACTGGCGGCGTTCAGCGATGGAGATCGCGGTGGCAACCCGGCAGGCGTATGGATCGGCGATGCGTTACCCGATGATGCCGTCATGCAACAGATTGCCGCCGACATCGGTTTTTCCGAAACGGCGTTCGCTGCGCCTGTCGAAGCCGGCTGGCGGGTGCGGTATTTCTCGCCGCTGGCAGAAGTACCGTTTTGCGGGCACGCCACCATCGCCCTGGGCGCAGCGCTGGCGGCACAGCAAGGCGATGGCGTGTATCAGCTGACACTCAATCAGGCGCAGATTACTGTCGAAGGCCATGCGCAGGGCTCGCTGACGTCGGCGGCGCTGCAATCGCCGCCCACGTTCAGCACGCCGATCAGCGCGCTGTTGCTGGAAGAAGCCCTGGCGCTATTCGGCTATAACCATGCCGATCTGGATGAGCGCATCAGCCCCGCGCATATCAATGGCGGTGCCGGGCACCTGCTGCTGGCGCTGAACAGCCGGGCCAGGCTCAAGGCCATGCGCTATGACCAACAAGCGGGGCACGACCTGATGGTCCGTGAAGGCTGGGCGACGATTTTGCTGGCGTGGGCCGAGACCGATCAGTTGTTCCACACCCGCAACCCGTTTGCGTTCGGTGGCGTTTATGAGGACCCGGCCACCGGAGCGGCCACGGCGGCACTGGGCGGCTATCTGCGCGATATCGACTGGCCGCATGGCGGTTTGATAGACATTATTCAGGGCGAGGACATGGGCAGCCCATCGCGCCTGCGCGCCGAAATTCCGCAGCAACGGGGAAGCTCGATCCGGGTGTCGGGGATGGCGCGCAGGTTGTAGCGGGGATCAGGTCCTGAGTTTGCTGCCGCCGATCGCCACGCCCAGAAGCATCACGGCAACGACCATGAACGCCAGTTCAAGGCTGCTGACATGGGCGATGAAACCGATTGCCGCAGGACCGATCAGAATCCCGGCATAACCGACTGTGGTAATCGCCGGGATGGCCACGCTTTCGGGCATGGTCTTCTGCCGACCGACCGCGCTGTAGCACACCGGCACGATGTTCGAGCAACCCGCGCCTACCAATGCATACCCCAGCAGCGCCGCCTGCCAGACCGGGATCAATGTCGCGACGGCCAGACCCGCTGCGGCACACAGTCCGCCAAGGATGATCACCCGATTGGAGCCCACCCGTTTTACCACCGCATCGCCAAACAACCGCCCCAGGGTCATGGTCGCGGCGAATACCGCATAGCCCAGCCCGGCATACGCCGCTTCGACACCACGCAACGAGGTCAGGAATACCGCGCTCCAGTCGAGCATCGCGCCTTCGGCCAGAAATACGGTGAAGCACAGCAGGCCGATGAACAGCACCACGCCACGCGGGATGGCAAAGGCTGGCCCATCGGCCGGACTGCCGTAAGGCAACAGATTCGGCGCCGCTTTGGCCAGCGCAACCAACGTCAGAAATACCACTATCAGCATCGCCGTGAACGGCGAGATGCCCAGACTGAGCAAGCCGGCGACACCCGCGGCACCGACAATCCCGCCGAGGCTGAACAGGCCGTGGAAACCCGACATCATGGTCTTGCCGCTGGCGCGCTCGACGATCACCGCCTGCACGTTGGCCGTGCAATCCACCCCGCCCATGCTCGCGCCAAACAGAAACAGCGTGGCGATCAATAGCGGCAGACTGGAAATCGTCGCCAGCAGCGGCAGACACAGGCAGATCAGCAGCGTCGAACAGACCAGCAGGCGCCGACAGCCTAACCGTGCCGCCAGTGCTCCCGCCAACGGCATCGAAATGATCGAGCCCACCCCCAGACACAGCAACAAGAGCCCGAGCGTGCCCTCATCGAGGCCCATCCGCTGTTTGACGTAAGGCACCAGCGGCGCCCACGAGGCGACACTGAAACCGGCAATGAAAAACGCGATACGCGTCGAAGACTGCTCCGCCCGAGCCTTGGCATCCTGGGCTGCGGTGCTGAAAGAGGTCATGCATGCTCCTTGTAATTTGCCGAGTACGGTCACACCGGCCAGCGCGACAGCCTAACAAAGCTGATCGATTAGCCAAAACCTCTGATGCACTTGCATGAGGCTCGTTCCATCGTCGTGCAAGGGCCGTCCGATTTGCAGCTTTTTGCACCTCAGGCCAGTAGACTGACGACCACGCGCACCAGACAGGTGCGCAATCTGTCGAATCAGCTGTCGCGGAGGCCGTTGTGTACAAAGGTGTGGTGCTGTCGGTCCTGGCGTCAACGCTGTTTGGGGTTATGTATTTTTATACGTCACTGATGACCCCGCTCGACGGTGAAGAGATCTTCGGCTGGCGCATGCTGCTCACCGTGCCATGCGCAACGCTGTTCATGCTGGTCAGCGGTGACTGGCGGCGAGTCCGCGAAGTGGCTGTCCGGCTCAGGCAGCAACCGCTGCTGATCTTCGCGCTGCTGCTGTCTTCGGTGCTGCTCGGTGCGCAGTTGCTGATCTTCATGTGGGCACCGTTGCACGGGCGCAGTCTGGAGGTATCGCTGGGCTATTTCCTGCTGCCGCTGAGCATGATTCTCACTGGCCGCGTGGTATACGGCGAGCACCTCTCCTACCTGCAGAAAGTCGCTGCGGTGTTTGCCATGATCGGCGTGGCGCATGAGCTGTGGAGGCTGGGCAGTTTCTCCTGGGAAACCCTGCTGGTCGCGGGCGGCTATCCCCTTTACTTCGTGCTGCGTCGCAAGCTCAAGACCGATCACCTCGGCGGGCTCTGGTTCGACATGCTGCTGATGCTGCCCATCGGACTGTGGTTCATCGCCAACGGTCATCCTCAGGCCATTCAGCAGGCACCGCTGTTGTACCTGCTGATTCCGCTGCTCGGGGTGATCAGTGCCTCGGCGCTGGTCAGCTACATCCTTGCCAGCCGCCTGCTGCCGTTCAGCCTGTTCGGGCTGCTCAGTTATGTCGAGCCGGTGCTGCTGGTCGGCGTCGCCCTGCTGCTCGGCGAGAGCATCGGTCGCGAGGAATGGCTGACGTACCTGCCGATCTGGATGGCCGTCGTGGTACTGATGATCGAAGGCGCCAAGCATATGCTGGCCCAGCGACGCCGGGATGCGAGCTGAGCGTCAAGACTCGGTGAAACGCTCCAACTGCATTTCCTGAAGTCGACTGAGGGTGCGCCGGAAGGCAAACGACAGATAGCCCTCGGTGTACAGCTCGTCCATCGGCACCGGCGCTTCGACATACAGCGGAATGCGCCGGTCATAGCACTCGTCGACCAGCGCGATGAAGCGTCGCACGCCATCATCGTTGGGCGACAACTGCGGCAGCTCGCGATCCCCTGCGCTCACCTGCTCGACGCCATCCTCGGTGCCGCGGGCGATTTTCGCTTCGCGCTGTGCTGCCCCCAGCAGCGGCACCTCGCTGAGCAGAATCACCGAAAAGCGATCGCACAGGGCGATGAAATCCATGGCCGCCAGCGGCTGTTCGCAAAGGTCGCGGTAACGGCACCACACGGCGGTGTCGGAATGCTGAACCACGTTGATGCTGCGATAACCGAGCATGACCTGCGAGTCGTGAACCCGCTGATCCGCGCTCAACGCTTCGAAGATGCCCTGCAGGGCGCTGGGTCGACCGGCTTCGGCAATCCAGTAGCGCTGATGCAGTTGCCCGGGGTGCAGTCGGTGATCCTCGCCGCCGTCGACCGCCACGACATCCATGTACTTGAGAATGGCCGCAACCGCTGGCAGGAAGCGCTCGCGATTATGGCCGTGACTGTATAACTGCTCCGGTGGCTGGTTGGACGTGCAGACCAGCACCACGCCCTCCTCGAACATGACCTGCAGCAGCCCGCCCAGGATCACTGCGTCGCCAATATCGGTGACGAACAGCTCATCGAAACACATCACCCGCACGTCACGCGCCAGCTCCCTGGCAACCACGGTCAGCGGCTGGGAGGTGCCCATCAACTCGAACATGCGTTTATGCACCCAACGCATGAAGTGATGAAAATGCTGACGCCGGGCCGGTACGCTCAGGCTTTCGAAAAAGCGGTCCATCAGCCAGGTTTTGCCACGCCCGACCGGCCCCCACAAATAAACGCCCCGGGCCCGACCTCGAGCGTCGGCCAGCCCCTCGTAACACACCTGCAATTGCCGGGCGGCCTGCAACTGCGCCTGATCGGGTTGAAAACCACGCTGGACGGCACGTTCGTAGGCTTGCAGAGGAGAGACAGCATCCATCAGGCACACACCCTTCGCTATCGGAGAAAAGACATCCAGCCTATACGAGGCTGCGCCGCGCAACTCAACTCAACTCAACTCAACTCAGGCATGCTGCACGCCGGCACGCTTGAGCAGTCGCTTGCAGCGCTCGGACAGGTGGACCACACGCAGATGCTTGCCCGCCTTGGCGTAGCGTTCGCGCAGGGTTTTGAGCGCAGCGATGGCCGAGTAATCGACAAAGCTCAGGTGGCGGCAATCCAGTGTCACCTGCGCCGGGTCTTCGGCCGGGTTGAACTGGTCGAGAAACGGTGTGGTCGAGGCGAAGAACAGCGTGCCATGCAGGTGGTAGACCTTGCTGCCGTCGGCTTCGACATGGCTGTCGGCGTACAGCTCACGAGCCTGCTGCCAGGCGAAGTTGATCGCCGCGATAATGATCCCGAACAGCACTGCAGTGGCCAGATCGGTCAGCACCGTGACCACCGTCACGGCAATGATCGCCAGCACATCGTTGACCGGCACCTTGCGCAGCACACGCAGCGAGGCCCAGGCGAAAGTCTGTTGAGCGACCACGAACATCACCCCGACCAACGCCGCCAATGGAATGCGCTCGATCAGCGGTGAGAGGAACAGCACGAACATCAGGATCATCAAACCTGCAACCACGCCCGACAGACGACCACGGCCGCCAGAACTCAGGTTGATGACGGTCTGGCCGATCATCGCGCAGCCGCCCATGCCGCCGAAGGCACCGGAGACCACGTTGGCAGCGCCCAGCGCTACGCACTCACGATCCGGATAGCCACGGGTTTCGGTGATCTCGTCGGTCAGGTTCAGGGTCAGCAGGGTTTCCAGCAGACCGACCAGCGCCATCAGAATGGCGTAAGGCGCAATGATGCGCAGCGTCTCCAGATTCCAGGGGATGTCCGGCATGGCGAATACCGGCAAGCCACCAGCAATGTGCGCCATGTCGCCCAGGGTGCGGGTCGGCAGGCCGAGCAGGTAGACCGCCAGCCCGACGCTGAGGATCGCCACCAGCGCTGGCGGCGCAATGCGGGTCAGGCGTGGCAACAGATAGACAATCGCCATGGTCAGCGCCACCAGCCCGAGCATCACGTACAGCGGCGTACCGCTGAGCCATGACTCACCCACCTTGAAGTGCTCCAGTTGCGCCATCGCGATGACGATTGCCAGGCCGTTGACGAAGCCCAGCATCACCGGATACGGCACCAGTCGCACCAGTTTGCCGAGCCGCAGCAAGCCGAACAGGATCATGATCAGGCCACCCAGCAATACGGTCGCCAGTAAATACTGCACACCCTGCTGAACCACCAGCGCGACGATCACCACCGCCATGGAACCGGCCGCGCCGGACACCATGCCCGGACGCCCGCCGAACAGCGCAGTCAGGGTGCAGATGATGAACGCGCCGTAGAGCCCCATCAGCGGATTGAGATGAGCCACCAGCGCAAAGGCGATGCACTCGGGCACCAATGCAAAAGATGTGGTGAGGCCTGCCAGGACTTCGGCACGTATACGGATCGTTTTCATGGGTTACCTGAGCGGCGCTCCGTGGAAGAAGCGCAAAAAAGTGGGCATATTACGCAAACCTTTGACGACCGACCACCACGGAGGGGCTCCCAGGAAGGCTCTCTGATGATCGGCCCATGCCCCAAAACAACAAGGAATAACCCAATGCAATGGAATGGAACGCTGCTCTGCACAGGACTTCTGCTGGCCAGTGCGGTGGCTGTTGCAGACGACGACACCGTGGCTGTCGACGCATTCGTGCAGGCAGAAGCCAGCAAAGTGATGCAGGAAAATCATATCGCGGGCCTGTCGATCGCCGTCACTCACCAGGGCAAACAGCAGTTCTACGCCTACGGCGTCGCGTCAAAAGCCACTGGCCAGCCAGTCACCCGCGATACGCTGTTTGAACTTGGCTCGATCAGCAAGACCTTCACCGCCACCCTCGCTACCTGGGCACAGGCCAATGGGCAGCTGTCACTGACGCAAAGCATCGACAGCTATATTCCGCAGTTGCAGGCTACGCGACTGGGCAAGGTGCCGGTTTTCCATCTGGGCACTCACACGGCTGGCGGCTTCCCGCTTCAGGTGCCGGATAAAGTGCACAACACCCGTCAGTTAATGGAATATTTCAAGGCGTGGCAGCCCGAATATCTATCCGGCACCCATCGCACCTACGCCAACCCCAGTGTGGGCCTGCTTGGCATGGTTGCGGCGCGCAGCATGAAGCTGCCGTATGAAACAGCCCTGCAGCAGCGGCTGTTTCCGGCGCTGGGTCTGAGTAATACCTATATCAACGTGCCCGATGAAAAACAGGCGCTGTATGCGCAGGGCTACAACAAGCTCGACGAGCCGGTCAGGGTCAATCCAGGTCCGCTGGCGGCGCAAGCCTATGGCGTGAAATCGAGTGCCCGGGACGTACTCCGTTTTATCGAAGCGAACATCAGCCTCGGTCAAAACGACGCCGCACTGCAAAAAGCCCTGCGCGATACAAGGACCGGCTATTTCAAGGTCGGCGGCATGACTCAGGACCTGATCTGGGAACAGTATCCGCTGCCGGTGCGTCTGGAGACGCTGCTTGAGGGCAATGCCAGCGCCATGCTGAACACGGTCAAAGCCGAAATGATCGAGCCGCCGCAGGCAGCGCAATCTTCGGTCTGGGTCAACAAAACCGGATCAACCAACGGTTTCGGTGGCTATGTGGCGTTCATTCCGGAGCAGCAGCTGGGGATTGCCATCCTCGCCAACAAAAACTACCCGAACGAGGAGCGGGTGAAACTGGCCTATCGGATTCTGCAGAAAATGGGCTGCTGCTCAACTCCCTGAAAACAGCCCTGCCTGCTCGGCCGCTTCGAGTTCAAGCAGCTTGCGCTTGCGCTCGACGCCCCAGCGATAGCCCGACAACGATCCATCACTGCGCACCACCCGGTGACAGGGAATGGCCACCGCAAGCTTGTTCGCACCGCAGGCGTTGGCAACCGCACGGACTGCACTGGGCAGTCCTATCTGCGCCGCGATCTGCGTGTAGGTGGCCGTCGATCCAGCGGGAATGTCCCTGAGCGCCTGCCAGACCCGCTCCTGAAACACCGTGCCGCGGATATCCAGTGGCAGCGCCAGGCCGGTCGCGGGTGATTCGACAAAACCCACGACCTCGGCAACCAGTTGTTCGAACGCTGCGTCTGCACCGATCAGGTTGGCGTTGGGAAACTGGTCCTGGAAAGCTTCGATCAGCGCATGCGGGTCATCACCGAGCGAAATCGCACAGATGCCCTTGCTGCTGGTGGCCACCAGAATCGAACCCAGCGAACTTTCACCCAGGGCGAACCTGATATCGACATTGGCGCCGCCCGCGCGGTATTCAGAAGGTTTCATGCCGAGCATGTTCTGCGAAGCCTCATAGAAACGACTGTTGGAGTTGTAGCCCGCCTCGTACAACGCACGGGTAATGCTTACGTCCTCTGAGAGCTGAGTTTTCACCCGCGAGCGTAACGAGGCGACGCTGTAGGCCCTGGGCGTAAGCCCGGTCAGCCTTTTGAAAATACGGTGGAAATGAAAACCGCTCATCCCGACCTGCTCGGCGAGCTCGGTCAGATTGGGCATCGATTCGGCGGCATCGATCAGTCTGCAGGCCTGGGCAACGACTTCTGCGTATCTGAGTTGCAGCGCATTCGGGTCGCCGGCATTGCGCAGGGACGGGCGAAACCCGGCAGCCTCGGCGTCGCGCGCACTGTCAAAAAACACCACGTTCTCCGGACGCGGAAGGCGTGTCGGGCTGCAAGGGTTGCAATAGATGCCGGTGGTCAGCACGCCATAAACGAAGTCAGCGCCAGCGTGTGAACGCCGATTGACCAGAATGTCCCAGCGCGGGTCGTCTTCAGTGCGCGGGGCGCGTGCCGGTTGGGTGCGTTCTGTGCTGTCCATGGTCGAGCCTGCCTTGAGTTTCGATAAGCCTGCGCCTGTCAGGGCCACCGGGCACTCCGACTCTTGCTTTCAAATTCGAGATGAGCCGTTTTCGCTGAAATCGGCCGGCACTCGCCACAGATACCAGGCAGCAATGGTTCGGTAAGGCGCGAAGCGCTCGGCAAGCCGGGCCATTTGCCGGTGCGACGGTTTGAGTTCCAGAGCATACAGTCGCCGGTAGCCTTCGCACACGCCGAAGTCGCTGACGGGCATCACATCCAGCTGACCGAGCCCGTAAATGAGCATCATCTCCACGGTCCAGCGCCCCACACCAGGCAGTTGGATCAGGCGTTCGACCAGCGCTTCGTTGCCCATGGCCAGCGCCGCACTGACCTCAGGCACCAGACCGTCCACTCGCGCAGCGGCAATCGCCTTGATCGCCCGGCATTTGGACGCCGAGAACCCACAGGAGCGCAGTGCCTGATCATCCAGCTCGACCAGTGCCTGCGCCCCTGGGAAGCTGTCATCCACAAAAAGCGCACGCAACCTCATGACCATCGCATCGCCTGCCCTGGCATGCAATTGCTGGTAGGCGACGGCCTTGACCAGCGCCTGAAACGGGTCCTGCGCTGCACTGACCGGGTGCAGACAGGGGCCGACCTGGTCAATCAGCGACTGCCATTGCGGGTCTATGGACCTGAGCGCAGCGACCGCCTCGGCATGCCTGCGGTCAGCGCTGTCTGATTCTGATGACATGATGATTTCCGGAATAAAGCGGTCAGAGGGGCAACCACGGTTTACAGAGGTGTTGAAAATGATCGCTGATTTCCGAAGACCACGGAACGTTCAGAAAATCGTGATCGATTAGCTGAACCTGACCTGAACGACTTTTCAAAAACGCAATCCCGATAAAAAACAACTACACGCATTCAAGAATGAGTATCATTATGTTACGCAGTGTTTCCGGCCTACGACATGCCGAGACACCTTCACCCTACAGCTTTGACTCGGTGAGATATGCTCGTTCCCTTTTTGATCATGCTGCGCGAAGGCATCGAAGCCGCGCTTATCGTTGGCATTATCGCCAGTTACCTGAAGCAGACCGGCCGCGGCGAGTGGATGCCTGCGGTGTGGATCGGCGTATTTCTGGCCGCCGCGCTCTCGCTGTTCGTCGGTGGCGGGCTTGAGTTGATGAGCGCCGAGTTCCCACAGAAGCAGCAGGAACTGTTCGAAGGGATCGTCGGCCTGATCGCGGTCGGCATTCTCAGCTCCATGGTGTTCTGGATGCGCAAGGTAGCGCGGTCGATCAAGCATGCGCTGCACGAATCACTCGACGCGGCCCTCACCGGCTCGAAAAACCAGACCTACGCGCTGATCGCCATGGTGTTTTTTGCCGTGGCCCGCGAAGGGCTGGAAACCGTATTCTTTCTGCTCGCTGTGTTCCAGCAGAGCGAAGGCTCCGGCGCGCCATTGGGTGCGCTGCTCGGCCTGTTGCTGGCGGTCGGTTTCGGCGTAGCCATCTACAGCGGCAGTATGCGTCTGAACCTGAGCCTGTTTTTCCGCTGGACCGGTTTGTTCATTCTGGTGGTAGCGGCGGGCATTCTCGCCAACTCCGTTCAGGCACTGCATGAAGCCGGCGTCTGGAATCACCTGCAGGAGGTGGTCTTCGACATCAGTGCGCTGCTGCCGATGGACGGCCCTGCCGGTTCGGTACTGGCGGGCATGTTCGGTTATCAGGACGCGCCGACGGTCAGCACCCTGAGTGCCTACCTGATTTACCTGATCGGGGCACTGCTGCTGTTCTTCAAGCCGCACACCCCGACGACTGGCAAGGTCATGCAGCCAAACACATCTTCTGTTACGAACGAATAAGGGCCTCCATGTCTAACCGTCCCTCAGGGCCTTCCGGGAAAGCCCGGTCGCCCCGTGTCCTGCGATTGGCAGTCGCCGGCTCAGTGATCCTGATGATCGCCGCTGGCGGGCTGTTCTACTACGCCTCGCAGGTCGCGGCCAAAAAGCGCGCGGCCAATGCCGGTACTGAAACCGTGGTCAATATCCACGCCCACAACTGCGAACCGAACGCCTTGACGGTCGCGGCGGGCAAGAACGCCTTCCGCATCGTCAACCGCTCGGAGCGCGCCGTCGAATGGGAAATCCTCGATGGCGTGCTGGTGATTGAAGAACGGGAAAACATCGCACCTGGGCTAAGCCAGGTGATCAATGCCAACCTGGCACCCGGCGATTACGCGATTACCTGCGGTCTGCTGAGCAATCCGCGCGGCACCTTGCATGTCACGCCGACCGCAGAGTCCGACGCCAAGGCCAAGGCGCGTCCGTCCATGACCGCCTTCATCGGGCCGCTCTCCGAATACCGCGTGTACCTGAGCCTGCAGAGTTCGGCGCTGATCAAGGCAGTCAACGCCCTGCAACAGGCCATCGATGCCGGCGACCTGAGCGCTGCCCAGGCGGCCTACCTGCCCGCCCGCGCCGCCTACCAGCGCATTGCACCGGCTGCGCAGCGCCTGGCCGAGCTGGACAACGCAATCAACGCCCGCGCCGACTATTACGAGAAACGTGAACAGGACCCCGGCTTCGGCGGCTTTCACCGCATCGAATACGGCCTGTACGAGCAACACAGCGTCGAGGGCCTGGCGCCGATCGCGCAGCGTCTGCAAACCGATGTCACCCAGCTCAAGCAACAGTTGATGGCGCAATCGCTGGCGCCCGAACAGCTGGCGGCCATTGCCACTCGCACACTGCGTAGCCTGGCTGAGGTACGCAGCAACGGCGAAGAGGAACGTTACAGCCACAGCGACCTGAACGGTTTTGCCGCCAACCTGGACGGCACCCGCAAGATCGTCGACCTGCTGCGTCCGTTGCTGAGCCGCAGTGCAGGCGATCTGTTGCAGAAGATCGACGCCGCCATGGCGGATCTGGACACCACGCTCGATGCATTGAGCAGCGCTGATGGTGGTGTGCGCCCCTACGACCAGGTGGATGAGGCGCAGCGCAAGCAGATCGCCGCCAAGGCTGGCGCTCTGACTGACGCACTCAATGGCATCGACCCGGCACTCGGCCTCTCTGGCCTCTGATTCACTGGAGCACAGCACATCACGATGAAAAATCCGGACAGCAATCCAGAAACAACCAACGCTCCGGCCTCCCTGCAACGCCGCCGCGTGCTGATGGGGCTCGGCGCTGCAGGGGCTGCGCTGGCTGGCAGCAGCCTGAGTGGCAATGTACTTGCCGCAGCACCTGCACAAGTCGCCGAAGCGCCGAACAGTGAAAAAACGCAGGATCACAACGAGTTTCACGGCCAGCATCAGAGCGGCATCGTCAACCCGCGCCCGGCCGCGGGCATGCTTGTGGCATTCGATGTTCTGGCCGCCGACCGTGAGGACCTGGAACGCCTGTTTCGCACGCTGAACGAGCGCATCGCGTTCCTGATGACCGGTGGCCCGGTGCCGGAGATCGATCCGAAACTGCCACCGCTGGACTCGGGCATTCTCGGTCCGGTGGTGACCCCGGACAACCTGACCATCACCGTGTCGGTGGGCGAATCGCTGTTCGATGAGCGTTTTGGTCTGGCCCCGGTCAAGCCGAAACGCTTGAGCCGCATGACCGGTTTCCCCAACGATGCGCTGGATCCGGCCAGTTGCCACGGCGACCTGAGCATCCAGTTCTGCGCCAACACTGCCGACAGCAACATCCATGCGCTGCGCGACATCGTCAAGAACCTGCCCGACCTGCTGCTGGTGCGCTGGAAACAGGAAGGCACCGTGCCGCCCCAGGCACCGAAGAAACCCGGTCAGCCGCCGGAAAGCGCGCGCAACTTCCTGGGTTTCCGGGACGGTTCGGCGAACCCGGATTCCAACAACCAGAAGACCATGAACGAGCTGGTCTGGGTGCAGCCGGGCAGCGATGAACCGGCCTGGGCCGCCAATGGCAGCTATCAGGCGGTGCGCATCATCCGCAACTTCGTCGAGCGCTGGGACCGCACGCCGCTGCAGGAGCAGGAATCGATTTTCGGCCGCAGCAAAAGCACCGGCGCGCCCATGGACGGCAAGGTCGAGAGCGATGTGCCCAACTATGCGGCCGACCCGGAAGGCAAGAAAACCCGGCTGGATTCGCACATCCGCCTGGCCAACCCGCGTACTGCCGAAAGCCAGCGCAACCTGATCCTGCGCCGCCCGTTCAATTACTCCAATGGGGTTAACAAGAACGGTCAGTTGGACATGGGCCTGCTGTTCATCTGCTACCAGGCCGATCTGGAAAAAGGCTTCATTACGGTACAGAGCCGGCTTAACGGCGAGCCGCTGGAGGAATACCTCAAACCAATCGGAGGCGGCTATTTCTTCACCCTGCCGGGGGTAACCGGCGACCAGGATTTCATCGGTCGCTCGCTGCTGGCGGCCGTAGCGCCCACTAAAAACGCATGACCTATCCACTCCCGACCCGGAAGACACTCATGAAAAAGACGCCCCTGGCTTTGCTCCTGACCCTTGGCCTGCTCCAGACCCCGCTGGCGGCCTTTGCCGCCACCGCGCCGCTGGATCTGGTAGGCCCGGTGTCGGACTACAAGATCTACGTGACCGAGAACATTGAAGAGCTGGTCAGCCACACCCAGAAATTCACCGATGCCGTGAAGAAAGGCGACATCGCAACGGCCAAGAAGCTCTACGCTCCGACCCGCGTGTACTACGAGTCGGTAGAACCGATTGCCGAACTGTTCAGTGACCTGGACGCATCCATCGACTCACGCGTCGACGACCATGAACAAGGCGTGACGGCGGAAGACTTCACCGGCTTCCATCGTCTGGAATATGCGCTGTTCTCGCAGAACACCACAAAAGATCAGGGCCCTATCGCCGACAAGCTGTTGAGCGACGTCAAGGACCTGGAAAAGCGCGTGGCCGACCTGACCTTCCCGCCGGAAAAAGTCGTCGGCGGCGCCGCAGCCCTGCTGGAAGAAGTGGCAGCGACCAAGATCTCCGGCGAAGAAGACCGTTACAGCCACACCGACCTGTATGACTTCCAGGGCAACATCGACGGCGCGAAAAAAATCGTCGACCTGTTCCGCCCGCAGATCGAACAACAGGACAAGGCCTTCTCCAGCAAAGTCGACAAGAACTTCGCCACCGTGGACAAAATCCTCGCCAAGTACAAAACCAAGGACGGTGGCTTTGAAACCTACGACAAAGTCAAAGAGAACGACCGCAAAGCCCTGGTCGGCCCGGTCAACACCCTGGCAGAAGACCTCTCGACCCTGCGCGGCAAACTGGGCCTGAACTGACCTGAAACGCCGCGCCTGAAAGCGCTTTTTAACGCGATGGCACTGACGACGCAGAGTGCGACGTCAGTGCCAGGGCGAAGGAACCCGACGAAGTCGGGCCGGAAACCGGAGCTGGGACTTTNAAAAAAAAACCCGCCATGTGACGCAGAGCGTCACGAACGGCATTCCCACGCGGAGCGTGAGGAACGATAGTCAAAAACGTATTAACTACCACCGAAATGCTTTTCAACCACGATGGCACAGACAACGCAAATTGCGACGTCNACCCCCGGATCAGTGACAGGGCGAAGGAACCCGACGAAGTCGGGCCGGAAACCGGAGCGAAAGGCTTTGGTTACTTTGGCCTCATCAAAGTAACTCGCCGAGGGGCGAAAAGGTGACTTGAGTCGAGCCTACATCCACCTGACACCACAGAACCGCTGTGTGACGCAGAGCGTCACGAACGGCATTCCCACGCTGGAGCGTGAGGAACGATAATCTCACTACCGCCATCGTGCGACGCTCTGCGTCCGCTCCTAGATCCCGCTGAACCAGTTGTACCCCTGATCCTCCCAATACCCCCCAGGATTCTCGTTGCTGACGAAAATCTCGACGATGTGCTTGGGATTCTTGAAACCCAGCTTGGTCGGCACCCGCACCCGCAACGGGTAACCGTAATCAGGTGGCAGCGCCACTTCACCGAAGTCCAGCGCCAGCAACGTCTGCGGATGCAGCGCAGTGGGCATATCCAGGCTCGAGTAATAGCGGTCAGCGCACTTGAAACCGACAAAGCGCGCCGTCGTATCAGCGCCGATGTACTCCAGGAAGGTCTTCAACGGCACACCGCCCCACTGCCCTATCGCGCTCCAGCCCTCGATACAGATCAACCGCGTGATGTCCGTGCGTTGCGGCAGTTTGCGCAGCGCCCCCAGCGTCCATGGCTGCTTGTCCCGCACCAGCCCCGACACCGCCAGCTGGTAATCGGAAAGATCCAGCTCCGGCACGTTGTACTCAGGGTAGAAGGCATTGAACGGGAACGGGTTGGTCAACTGCGCCTTGCTGTAGGTCGGCGCCAGCTTCTGGCCATTGAACAGCCAGGCCTGAACCCGGTCATTCCAGCGCGACATGGCCCACAGCACCTTGTCGACCTGATCGCCATCCTGCAGGTTGCAGCCCGTGAGCATCGACATCGCGCCCACGGTCAGCCCCGCGCGCAGAAACGAGCGGCGCTGAATATCGATCAGTTGACGCTCCTGCGCGGGCTCCAGGCGGATACGCTGAGTGATGCGTTTACGTGGTTCGTTCATGATTGCGCAGTTCCGTCTTCGTTCGGCTGGCGGCCGCCGGTAATCATCGGCAGCAAAGTACTGGGCACCAGCACGACCAGCAGCAGATGGACGATGACAAATGCGCCGATGGCGGTCATCGCCCCGAAATGTACCCAACGGGCGAAATCGAATCCGCCCAGCAGACTGACCAGCCCCTGAAACTGCACCGGTTTCCAGATGGCCAGGCCGGACAGCACCACCAACACACCCATGGCCAGCACCAGCCAGTACATCAGCCGTTGCACCGCGTTGTAACGGCCTTTGACGTGGACCAGTCGAAAACGCAACGCGTCACTCATGTCACGCGTCACTTCGGACGGCCGGACCGGCAGCAGGTCGCGTTTGAAATGGCGGCTGAACACGCCATACAGCACATAAATCAGACCGTTGATGACCAACAGCCACATCACCGCGAAGTGCCAGGCAATGGAACCGCCCAGCCAGCCGCCGAGTGTCAGGAATTTGGGAAAGGTGAACGGCATCAGTGGCGATGCGTTGTAGATCGCCCAACCGCTCATGAACATACAGACCATGCCCACGGCATTGACCCAGTGCGTCAGGCGCACCGGCCACGGATGAATGGGGCGGGTTTTCATGTCGAGATCCCTCTGATCAGGCATGGAAAAGGCTGTCAGGGGCAGCCTTGCGCCCCTGACAGCCCTGGCGGTGATTACATCGGCGGGGGAAACCCGTCCTTGCCGACTGCCACACCACGAGCAGACTTGCCGTCGTCAGCCGGGAACACCACGACCTTGGCGCCCTTGGTCAACTGATCAACCTTGCCTGGCTCGACGTAGGCGATAGGCACATCCTGCGGCACCACCAGCTTCTTCTCGCCACCCTCGTATTTGACGGTCAGCGTGCGGCCATCGGTGCCAGCCAACGTGCCAACGGTGCCATTGGTCATGGTGCCGGTGCTGCCATCAGCGTTTTCCCAGCCATAGTGACCTTCGCCGCTGCCTTTGAGGCTGGCTTCAAAAACGGTCACCTCCAGCGCTTTCAGTGTACCGTCCGCCTGCGGGATGGCAGCCGAACCGACAAAACTGTCGCCTTTGATTTGCTTGAAGTCAGCTTCGGACACAAGACGAATACCGGTCTTGTCAGTCAGCTTGATACTTTCGTGCTGACCCGAGCGGGTGGTGAAATCGAGGGTGTCGGCGCTTACGCTGTCGACGGTCCCGCGCATCGGTTTAACCACCTTCATGTCAGCAGCCTGAGTCATGACAGCAGCGCTGAGCAACAGCAGGCCGAACGTAGTAGAGAGTGCAGTCTTCATCGGTACTTCCTTGGCAGTTGATATCTGAAACCCATCCTTGCACCGTTACCGGCACCGCAGAATGACCGGGCAATGACATTTTTGTCATTCGCCGGACACCTCGTCGGCAACTGGTTAGACTCCGGCATCGGCGCACCATGGGTGCAGGCAAAAGCGTAGCGGACAAAACGATGCATATCCTGCTGATTGAAGACGACACCAAAACCGGCGAGTACCTGAAGAAGGGTCTGGGTGAGTCCGGCTACAAGGTGGACTGGACCCAGCACGGGGCCGACGGCCTGCACCTGGCGCTGGAAAACCGCTACGACCTGATCGTGCTGGACGTGATGCTGCCAGGCATCGACGGCTGGCAAATCATCGAAGTACTGCGCGCCCGGCAGGACGTGCCGGTGCTGTTTCTCACCGCGCGCGACCAGTTGCAGGACCGGATTCGCGGCCTGGAACTGGGCGCCGACGATTATCTGGTCAAGCCATTTTCCTTCACTGAACTGCTGCTGCGCATCCGCACCATCCTGCGCCGGGGCGTGGTGCGCGAGGCGGACCATTTTCATCTGGCCGATCTGGAACTGGACCTGTTGCGCCGCCGGGTGACGCGTCAGCAACAGGTTATCGTGCTGACCAACAAGGAGTTCGCCCTGCTGCACCTGTTATTGCGCCGCGAAGGCGACGTACTGTCCAGGGCACAGATTGCCTCGGAAGTCTGGGACATGAATTTCGACAGCGACACCAATGTCGTCGACGTCGCCATCAAGCGTCTGCGCAGCAAGGTCGACCTGCCCTACCCGGTCAAGCTCATCCACACCGTGCGCGGCATTGGTTATGTGTGCGAGGTACGGCCATGCGACGCCAGCCTTCCCTGACCCTGCGCTCGACCCTGGCATTTGCTCTGGTGGCGATGCTCACCGTCAGCGGTGCCGGCCTGTATCTGTATCAGTCAATCGAAGCAACAGTGATGCAACGCAGTGACCATGCCGTGCTTGCGCGACTGGACCACTTTCGCAAGCTGCTGCGCTATGACCTGACCATGGACAACCTCAAGGGCAGCCCGCAGCTGTTCGAGAACATGCTCGACAGCGAAGAAGACATCTTCATCATCGGCGAGCCGGGCAAGTCACCGGTTATCTCCGTCAACCCGCAGCACGCGCCCTTGCCGGAACTGCCGACCGTGGCGCAGGACCAACCGCTGCGTGTCGATGACCTGCGCAGCGGCATGAGCCTGCAAGGCGTGCCGTTGCGCGCTGCTGCCGTACAGGTGATGTCCAACGGTGTCGAAGTACGTTTGCAGGCAGCGCATTTGATGGTCAAGGAAATGGCCATGCTCGCCAGCTTCCGTCAGCGCATCTATATAGCCGTGGCCCTGGCGTTTCTGATCACCGCAGCCCTGGGTTATGTACTGCTGCGTCGCGGCTTGCGTCCACTGCGAAGAATGGCTGCCCATGCCGCCGCAATCACCCCCGCCAGCCTGCACAAACGCCTCGACAGCCGTGATACGCCCGTCGAGCTGCAACAATTGAGCGACGCCTTCAACGCCATGCTTGACCGTCTGGACGATGGCTACCGACGCCTGATGCAGTTCTCTGCCGATCTGGCCCACGAAATCCGCACACCGGTCGGCTCGCTGATGGGCCATTGTCAGGTTGCCTTGCGCCAGAACCGCAGCGCCGATGAATATCAGGCGCTGCTGGCCTCCAATCTGGAAGAGCTGGAGCGCATCTCTCGGCTGGTGGAAAGCATCCTGTTTCTGGCACGGGCGGACGAAGCCCAGGCCGCTCTGGAGCGTCAATCGCTGGATCTGCATGATGAACTGCAACGGGTTGCCGGCTATTTCGAAGGGCTGGCCGAAGAACGCAACCTGACCCTGAGCCCCCATGGACAAGGTACGTTGCAGGCCGATCCGATTTTGCTACGGCGTGCATTGAGCAATCTGGTCGCCAATGCGATCCGCTACGCCGATGAAGACAGCGAGATTCTGATGCAGGTGACGGCTGTGGACAGGCACTGGAAGATCGATGTGGAGAACCGTGGACCGTTGCTGCCGGAAGCCACCCTCGCACGCTTGTTTGATCGTTTCTATCGCGGTGATGCCTCACGCCATGAGCGTTCGGATTCCAACGGACTGGGGCTGGCGATCGTCACGGCAATCATGCAACTGCACGGCGGTCGGGTCGAAGTCGCTCAACCCGCCGTCGGCAGAATCTGCTTCAGTCTGATATTCCCGGCGGCCTGAAGCCTGCGGCGCGAAAGGATCAATTCTTTTTCTCGTGGGCAATGGCCAGCTTGTAGAACGTGGCCGAGCCGCCTTCCGTGGTGTAGCCGGTGTTGTCCTGGGTGTAGACCCCTGCCTTGAAATAGAACAGTTTGCTGGCCCAGGCTGAATCCAGCTTGGCGTACCAGACTGCGTCGAAGGCATTCACCGTCAGATCGCCAGACGGCGACAGGTTGATGGTGTAGTTGAACTGCTTATTGAGCGGCACACCCTGGGCGATGTTGATGACCTCGATTTCCGAGTCCGGCGTACGACGAAACTTGGCGACGATATTGCCGGTCTGCAGCTTCTCCTTGTACTGATACTCCACCTTCAGCAGCGGTTCGGTGCTCTGGTAGCAGTGAATCTGACCGATCACGATCTTGCCGCTGGAAGGCACCTGATCGACTTCCAGTGTCGCGCGCAGAAAGTTGTCGGCACTGGAGTAGGCCCAGTTGAAGACTCTTCCGTCCGACGTCGTCTCGCGCAATTCGGAACGCGGGTACTTGGCGTTTTCGGTGGTTGAACCCGTCACCGGTGCCCAGAAGAACAGCGTATCCCCGGACTGGAAATAGCCATCCCGATAGCCCTTTACCAATTTGGGGGTTTCGATGATGGTCGCAGGGCTTCCGACAGGGACGGAGAGATTCCAGGTAGCAAGGTCGATCATGGCGTAGCTCGCAAGGTGCGCATCGCGCACCAACTGAATGGCTCTGGAACGGGTGTGCTGGCCCGTTTGGTCATCCAGACTATCGGCTGAATCGTTTATTTTTTAAACAGCATCGACAATGCTTTGGCGTCAACAAAACGTCTAAATATAGCCGATGCCATCATTGCGATATCAATTGTTGCGATGAAGCTATGTGCCACCACCAAGCTGCAAGCGTTGATTAACGTGAAGAAGTGTTTTGCGAAGCGCGTCATTTTTTTGAATGTATCGAGGCCGATACAGCGCAAAAAACCGCAAATTACCGACAGACGGTAGCAATTATCTTCATGGAAAATGAACTTATGGCACTTGAAACTGACAAAGGCGCCCCTTCATCAACGCTGCGCTGCCTCGAAATATGCTTTCGCCGGGTTAAAAAAGCGCCTCCGCCGGGCGGCTTCGGGTTGACTGTAAGCAGTTGTTACGGGATATTAGTTAGCAAGCTATTTATCTCCCTGCTAACAATATCGCTCCTAACTAAATTCCTGGTGTTTCCATGTCTGTCGAATCCCTGCATCGGACAATCAGCAGTGGCCTGGTGGCCGCGTCTCGCCAATGGCGACGCATCTGCCAGAACACGCTGGTGACCTATGGCATTTCCGAAGCCTGCGCAGGTCCGTTGCTGGCCATTGCGCGTCTGGGCGATGGCGCACATCAGGTGAAAGTCGCCCAGGCGGCTGGCATGGAGAGCCCGACGCTGGTGCGTCTGCTCGACCAGTTGTGCAAGGCCGATATCGTTTGCCGCACTGAAGACCCGAATGACCGCCGCGCCAAGGCCTTGAGCCTGACTCGCAAAGGTCGCGCACTGGCCTGCTCCATCGAAGCCGAGCTGACCCGCTTGCGCGCCGAAGTGCTGCAAGGTCTGCAGCCTGCCGATCTGGAGGCCACCTTGCGTGTGTTACAGGCCTTTGCTGATGCGGCGCAGCGCGAACACGGGGGCCAGGCTTGAACGGATTTTTCTCCAGCGTTCCGCCGGCACGTGACTGGTTCTACGGTGTGCGCACCTTCGGCGCGTCGATGCTGGCGCTGTACATCGCATTGTTGATGGAAATGCCCCGCCCCTACTGGGCGATGGCCACGGTGTACATCGTCTCCAGCCCCTTCGTCGGCCCGACCAGCTCCAAGGCGCTGTACAGAGCGGCCGGGACGTTGGCCGGTGCAGCGGCGTCGGTGCTGCTGGTGCCGATGTTCGTACAAACGCCCTTGTTGCTGGCCATCGTGGTCGGGCTGTGGACCGGGACCCTGTTGTTTCTGTCCCTGCACTTGCGCACCGCCAACAGCTACGCCCTGATGTTGGCCGGCTACACCATGCCGCTGATTTCGCTGCCGGTGGTCGACAACCCGCAGGCTGTGTTCGACATCGCGGTGTCGCGTACCGAAGAGATTTTTCTCGGCATCATCTGCGCCGCCGTCGTAGGTGCGATGTTCTGGCCCAGGCGCCTGGCACCTGTGTTTCAGGCCACCACGGAGAAATGGTTCAGTGATGCCGCGACCTACAGTCAGCGCTTTATCAGCCGTACCTGTCAGCCCGAAGAAATCGGCACGCTGCGCAATTCGATGGTCGGCAGCTTCAACTCGCTGGAAATGATGATCGGCCAGTTGAGCCACGAAGGCGCCCGTAAGCAAACCGTGCGCAACGCCAATGAACTGCGCGGCCGGATGATCCACCTCTTGCCGGTCATCGATGCGCTGGATGACGCGCTGTGGGCGCTGGAGCGGCGCACGCCCGAGCTGCTGGCCAGCATCAAGCCCTTGTTGCAAAAGGCTTGTGACTGGCTCGAAAGCACTGCCGACGCGCCGCAGTTGGAAGGATGGCAACAGTTGCACCACGACTTGCAGAGTCTGCAACCAGATTCCGCGCAACTGGACGATCGCGATCAACTGCTGCTATCCAATACGCTGTTCAGGCTGGGTGAGTGGATCGACCTGTGGCTGGATTGCCGAACCCTGCAATACGCGATCAAGACCGACGATCAGTCACAGTGGCGCGCGGTCTATCGCCACTGGCGCCTGGGCCGGTTGACCCCGTTTCTCGACCGCGGCCTGATGCTCTATTCGGTGACTTCGACAGTACTGGCGATCATTGCTGCGTCGGTGTTATGGATTCTGCTCGGCTGGAAAGACGGCGCAAGTGCCGTGGCACTGGCAGCGGTGTCGTGCAGCTTCTTCGCTGCCATGGACGACCCTGCTCCGCAAATCTACCGGTTCTTCTTCTGGACCCTGCTCTCGGTAGTGTTCGCCAGCCTGTACCTGTTCGTGGTGCTGCCCAACCTGCATGACTTCCCGATGCTGGTGCTGGCCTTTTCCGTGCCGTTCATTTGCGTCGGTACCCTGACCGTGCAACCGCGCTTCTTTCTCGGCACGCTGCTGACCATCGTCAACACCTCGTCGTTCATCAGCATCCAGAGCGCTTATGACGCGGACTTCATGAACTTCCTCAACTCCAACCTGGCGGGTCCTGCCGGGCTGTTGTTCGCCTTCATCTGGACCCTGGTGTTCCGCCCGTTCGGCGTCGAACTGGCCGTCAAGCGTCTGACCCGTTTCAGCTGGCGTGACATTGCCAGCCTCAGTGAAAACGCTTCTCTGGCCGAACACCGGCGCATGGGCGTGCAAATGCTCGACCGCCTGATGCAGCAATTGCCGCGCCTGACGCTCACCGCTCAGGACACCGGGATTGCCCTGCGTGAGCTGCGCGTCGCGCTGAACATGCTCGACCTGCTGGCCTACACCCGCCGCGCCACGCCTGCGGCTCAGGTATTGCTGCGTCAGGTGATCGACGAAGTCAGCGGCTATTTCAAACAGTGCCGCAAGGCCGGTGAACGACTGCCCGCGCCCAGAGGCCTGCTGATGGCCATGGACCGCGCACGCCGTTCACTGACCGATCAGGAGATGGGCGACAACCCGGCCCGACTGCACCTGCTGCATGCTCTCAGCGGCCTGCGCCTGGCGCTGCTGCCGGGGGTCGAGATCGTCACCGTGGGCGGGGAACTGACCGAACAACTGCCGCATAACATCGATGGAGCGCCCCTGTGATCGGTGATCTGGATATCAGCGGGATCTTCATCCCCACGTTTCTGGCGATGATGGGCATCGCCTATCTGCTGTTTCTTGTCGTGCATGCGGTGCTGTCGCGTGCCCACTTCTACCGTCTGGTCTGGCACCGGGCTTTGTTCAACGTAGGTCTATACGCTTTGTTGCTCGGCGCCGTGGATACTCTAAGTCGATACCTGATGACATGAAAAAACCGATACTGACACTGGGCCGCGTGGTCCTGACCCTGCTGGTTGTCACCCTGGCCGCCGTGGTCGTATGGCGCATGGTGATGTATTACATGTATGCACCGTGGACGCGCGACGGGCATATCCGCGCCGACATCGTGCAAATCGCACCGGACGTCTCCGGGCTGATCCAGAAGGTCGAAGTCACTGACAACCAGCCCGTGCACAAGGGCCAGGTCCTGTTCACCATCGATCAGGACCGCTTCCGTCTGGCACTGCGCCAGGCGCAGGCGACGGTCGCCGAACGTCAGGAAACCTGGGAGCAGGCACGCCGTGAGAACAAACGTAACCGTGGCCTGGGCAATCTGGTCGCCCGCGAACAACTGGAAGAAAGCCAGTCACGCGAAGCCCGAGCCCTTTCCGCACTGGGCGAATCAAAGGTTGCAGTGGACGCCGCGCAGTTGAACCTGGATCGCTCGGTAATACGCAGCCCGGTGGACGGCTACCTCAACGACCGCGCGCCCCGCGAACATGAGTTCGTCACTGCCGGGCGTCCAGTGCTTTCGGTGGTTGATTCGACGTCGTTCCACATCGACGGCTATTTCGAGGAAACCAAGCTCGATGGCATCCATGTCGGCCAGGGCGTCGACATCCGCGTCATCGGCGACAACGCGCGGCTGACCGGCCATGTGGTGAGCATCGTTGCCGGTATCGAAGACCGCGACCGCAGCAGTGGCTCGAACCTGCTGCCCAACGTCAACCCGGCTTTCAGCTGGGTGCGTCTGGCGCAGCGGATTCCAGTGCGGATCGCCTTCGATGACGTGCCCGCCGACTTCCGCATGATTGCCGGACGTACCGCGACGGTGTCGATCATCGACGACACGCAGGAGCGCAGCCGATGAAACGTGCTTTACGCGTGGCCGCGCTCGGCTTTACCGCCGTGCTGTCGGCCTGCCAGATGGTCGGCCCGGATTACCGGTTGCCCAAGGAGGGCGCGATCAACCGTCCGGACCTGCAGGGTGAACTGGCGGGCCGCTCGGTCAACACGGTTTCCGCCCCGGTGCCGGCGCACTGGTGGCGTCTGTATCAGGATGCGCGGCTGGATGAGCTGGTGCGCCAGGCCATCGCTTCCAATACCGACCTGCGCATCGCCGCCGCCAACCTGCAGCGTGCTCGCTATCAGACCTCGGAAGCCGAGGCGGCTGGCGGCTTTACCAACGGCGCGAAGATCGGCGCTCAGCGCGTGCAGGAGTCCGGCGAGGCGTTTCTGCTGACCGACAAGGTGCCGGTGGCCAATGTCGGCGACGTGGGTCTGACCACTTCGTACCAGTTCGATCTGTTCGGCACCTTGCAACGTGGCATCGAGGCGGCGCACGCCAATGTCGATGCCAATCAGGCGGCGGTGGATACGGCACGTATCACAGTGGTCGCCGATGTGGTGCGCGCCTACACGCAGATTTGTGCGGCCAACGAAGAGCTCGATATCGCCCGCGAATCGCTGGACCTGCAACAACAGAGCGTGACCCTCAACCAGCGCCTGCGCGATGCCGGGCGTGGCGATGAAACCCAGGTCACTCGCTCGCAGACGCAGTTCAAGTCACTGCGAGCCGAAATGCCCCGTTACGAAGCGCGCCGTCAGGCCGCGATGTTTCGCCTGTCGATGTTGCTGGCCAAACCTGTCGAGCAACTGCCCGCCGGGGTAAGCGCCTGCAACCAGTTGCCGCAGATTGCGCAGGTCATTCCTGTGGGCGACGGCGCAGCACTGCTCAAACGCCGCCCGGATGTGCGTCAGGCTGAACGCCATCTGGCGATGTCGACTGCCGAGATCGGCGTTGCCACCGGCGAGTTGTATCCGGACATCAGCATCGGCGCGAGCATTGGCACCACCGGCCTGATCGAGAACCTCGGCAAACCGGCGGCCAATCGCTGGGGCTTCGGCCCGCTGCTGAACTGGACCATCCCTTCAAATGGCTCGCGCGCCCGCATCCATCAAGCCGAAGCCTCGGCGCAGGCGGCCCTTGCGCGCTTTGATGGTGTGGTGCTCAACGCCATCCGTGAAACCCAGACTGGCCTGGCGCAATACACCGCCCTGCTCGACCGCCGCGACGCCCTCAGAGAAGCCGAGCAATCTGCCAAAGAAGCGGCTGACCAGACGCACCGCTTCTATCAGGCCGGGCGCGCCTCGTTCCTCGCCGACCTGCAAGCCACGCGCACTTACACCGACGTACGCGCGCAGATGGCAGAGGCCAACACGCAGGTGGCGATGGGGCAGATCAATCTGTTTCTGGCTCTCGGCGGCGGCTGGGAGAAGGATGACGTGGCGCAGCAGTAGGATGCGCGTTCGCCACGCCATCAGGCGTGGTTCGGATTGATCAGTGCTCTGAGGACATGATTTTCCCAGACACCGGCAATTTTCAGGTAGGCGCGCGCGTGCCCTTCCTTTTCGAAGCCGAGTGATTGCAGAAGTCGCTCGCTGCGTACATTGGCTGGCATGTGGCTGGCCATAATTCGATGCAGCCCCATCTGTTCGAAACAGTAGCGATTGGTGACTTCCAGCGATCTTTTCATCAAGCCCTGCCCCTGAGCGGTTTCTGCCAGTGAGAAGCCGAGGTTGCAGGCCTGGAAAGCGCCTCTCACGATGTTGGTGTAGCTGCAGCGTCCCAGCAATTCGCCGCCCGGAGCTGTTATGAGGAAAAACACCGCGCTGCCGGTCTGCATGCTTTCCCATTGCTGCTGGACCCTTGATCGGGTGTTTTCGAGGATGAAATAGTCATCGTCCCTTAGCGGTTCCCAGGGCTGCAGATGCTGGCGATGGGTGTTTTCATAACGGCTGATCAGCTCGGCATCATCAAATGCCAATATCCTGAGAGAAAAGCCTTCGCCTGCATACTGCATGTTTACTCCCCGTGTCAGTCACTACCCGGATTATCGTTCACACGCTCCAGCGTGGGAATGTAGTTCGTGATGCACTGCGTCACACGGCGGTTCTGCGATATCAGGTGGATTGGGGGTCGGCTCAGGTCACCTTTACGCGGCTGTAACGACCTCTTCGCGAGCAAGCTCGCTTGTGTGCTTGCACTTGCCGATCCATGCTCCTAGGCTCACCCGATCTTTGATTCGGGAAGCACCATGGACAGCTCTCTCAGCCGCCGCGAGCGGTTGCATATTGTTATTTTCGAGGCCAATACGCCTGCCGGGCGGATGTTTGACAAGGCGGTGCTGGTCGCGATTCTGCTCAGTCTGCTGGTCACTATCATCGACAGCATCGAGAGTATTCATCGTGATTACGCGATGCTTTTCGCATGGATCGAATGGGGCTTTACGCTGATGTTCGCCATCGAATACATCCTGCGCCTCTATTGCTCGCCACGGCCGCTGAAGTACGCATTCAGTTTCTACGGGCTGGTGGACCTGCTGGCCATCGTGCCCGGCGTGCTGTCGATCTATTACAGCGATGCGCAATACCTGCTGATCGTGCGGATCATCCGTATGCTGCGGATCTTCAGGGTACTCAAGCTCGGCACCTACCTGCGCCAGGCCAACTATTTGCTGGCGGCGCTGCGTGGCAGCAAGCAGAAGATCATCGTATTTCTGGTCACCGTGTCTACACTGGTCACGGTGTTCGGCACGCTGATGTACGTGATCGAAGGCCCAGAGCATGGCTTCACCAGTATTCCCAAGGGCATTTACTGGGCTATCGTGACCCTGACGACGGTGGGCTTTGGCGATATCGTGCCCAAGACCCCGCTCGGCCAGATGCTCTCTTCGCTGGTGATGATTACCGGCTACTCAATCATCGCCGTGCCTACCGGGATATTCACCGCCGAGCTGGCCAATGCCATGCGCGGCGAGCAACTGAAACACGACTGCCCCGTGTGCTCGAAAAACCTTCACGAGCATGGCGCGGCGTTCTGCTCAAGATGTGGCAATCAATTGTTCAAAAAAACCGAGCACAAGGCATAAGCAAAGATCTTTTCGGTCTTTAAACCGCAGGCGCGATGCTGATAGTGTCGCGGCATTACGCCATCAGGCTTGTCACACCACTCTTCATCTCAAGGACCCTGCAGTGAATAAACTCTTCGCCGCCTCGCTACTGGCCGCCGGCCTGGCTTTTGCCAGCGCTGCCCAGGCAGCTCCAACGCTGCTCAACGTCTCTTATGACGTGATGCGTGATTTCTACAAGGACTACAACAGCGCCTTCCAGAAACACTGGAAAGCCGAGAAGAATGAAGATGTGACCGTGCAGATGTCCTTCGGCGGGTCGAGCAAGCAGGCGCGCTCGGTCATCGACGGGCTGCCGGCTGACGTGATCACCATGAACATGGCCACCGACATCAACGCCTTGGCCGACAACGGCGAGCTGGTGCCGAAAGACTGGGTCAGCCGCCTGCCGAACCACAGCGCGCCCTTCACGTCGGCCACGGTGTTCATTGTGCGCAAGGGCAATCCGAAGGCCCTCAAAGACTGGCCGGACCTGATCAAGGATGGCGTGGAAGTCATCGTGCCCAACCCGAAAACCTCGGGCAACGGTCGCTACACCTACCTCTCGGCATGGGGTTACACCCTGAAAAAAGGCGGCGATGAAGCGGCGGCGAAGAAATTCGTCGGTGATCTGTTCAGCCATGTGCCGGTGCTTGATACCGGCGGCCGTGGCGCGACCACGACATTCATGACCAACCAGATCGGCGACGTGCTGGTCACCTTCGAGAATGAAGCGGAAATGATCGCCCGCGAATTCGGTCGCGATCAGTTCGAAGTGGTTTATCCCTCCGTGTCGGCAGAAGCCGAGCCACCGGTAAGTGTGGTCGACAAGGTCGTGGACAAGAAAGGCTCCCGCCTCCTGGCTGAGGAATACCTCAACTACCTGTGGTCCCCGGAAGGCCAGGAAATCGCTGCCAAAAACTACCTGCGCCCACGTGATCCGGCGGTGCTGGCCAAGTACACCGATCGCTTCCCGAAAGTGGACTTCCTCTCGGTGGAGAAAACCTTCGGTGACTGGCGCACGGTGCAGAAGACCCATTTCATCGATGGTGGGGTGTTCGACCAGATCTATCCGGGTAAATAANCGACCTTCGAGGTCGCCGTTTTTGTTGAAGCCTGAATCATTTACTGAACTGTTTGCCCAGCCCTGCCGGTACACCACTGACATCGGTCGCCTGCCACGGACCGTTGGGGCTGGTTGCCCAGCTCCAGCCGTCATTCCACTGGTAATAGGTGCGCTGGCGATAGAAAGTGTTGGGCTGATCGTCCATCACGTACACGCCCAGGCGCGGGTCCCAATGGCTGCCGCCACCCGGTGGCGGCGCGAAGCTGGCCGAGGTCTTCGGCGCTGCGGCAGGTGCCTTGGCAGGCTCCGAAGGTGCGGTACTCGGACGCGGCGCGCCGGGCTGTTGGCCACCCGGCAGGTTAAGAATCGGATCCTGGCTGTGAGGCGGTGCCGGATGCTGGACAGCACAGGCACTCAGGCCAACGACCAGACCCAACAAGGTGATGCGTGCGGTACGGTACATAAGCGATTTCTCTAATTATCCGGACTGTCGATGGTCAATGCCTGCTGCGCCGCAGTATCACTGGCCAGAGGCTGACTGCGGCCGACCCACTCACCGGTGGTTGGCTGCCCCGCGCGAGACACTCGCGCAACCAGTTGGACTTGCGCGAACTTCGACAGGTTCAGTTGCGGCATCATCGCATCGGCATCGCTCAGTTCCACGTCGGCAGGCAAGTCCGCCACGGTAATGCGTTTGACCGCCAGAGGTGCCGCCGGGCCATTGATGGCGCGGGCGAAGATGAACACGCTGTCGCTCGGCCTTACTTTGCCTTGAAGCCCGGGAGCCAGCTCGACATGAATTTTTATCGACTTCGCCTTCACTGCCGGCGCCGCGTCTGCAGCGCGTTTGGCAAGGTTATCTCTGGCGCGGGCAATGCCGCCTTCCAGTGCCGAACGCGATGCGTCATCTGCGGGCAGTGCGGCAAGTAACCGGGTCCAATAATCCACGGCCGCCTGATAGCGCTGTGTTTCGAACGCGGCAATCCCGAGCAGGCCAAGGCTGGTGACTTCCCTGGGGTCAGCCTGCAGCGCTTCGTCGGTCAGCGCCTGCACCTGTGGCGTGAAGTGCTTGTCGCGGGCGAAATACAGCGCCTGAGCCCATTGCCCGAGCAACTCGGGCTGCCTTCCGGCCAGCGCCACCGAACGCTCGAACATCTGCGCGGCATCACCGGGGCGGTTCTGCGCCATATAGCTGCGCGCCAGAAAATAGAGGTTTTCGGCGGAATCCGGCTGAGCCTGCACGCTGCGCTCAAGGCGCTGGGTCATGTCTGCCAGCGAGGTCGGTGGTCGAGCGAATTCGCGACTCAATTCAACCCGGTCACTGGCACCCAGTTGAAGATAGCCCGCCAGTCCCAACACCGGGACCAGCACCGCAGCCAGCACCAGCAAGGGCTTGCCCAGACGCGATGTCAGGGCAGGCTCTGCGCCTTCGGTGTCGGCGAGCAGCTCGCGCGCTGCTTCGGCACGTGCAGCCTGCAATTGCGTCGCCGACAACACGCCCTGCTCGTGCTGAACCTGTAACTCGCTCAGTCGCTCCTGATACAACGCCACGTTCAGAGCCGTACGGTCTTCTTCCCGTTGCGCGCGATGGCCGCGCAGCAGCGGAATCAGCAAAAAACTCAGCGCGACCAGCAGCAACAGCCCGGTTGCCATCCAGAAATCGATCATGGGCGGTGCTCATCCAGCAAGGTGGCAAGACGCTGCCGCTCATCTTCGGAGAGTCCGTCGGCCTGTGCGGATTGTGCCTTGCGGCGGCGGCCAACGATAAGCCCGATCACCACAAGCCCGCCGACCAGCAGGCAGGCCGGCCCGAACCACAGCAGCCAGGTACGTGCAGTCAGGCTCGGTTTGTAGCGAACGAAATCGCCATAGCGATCGACCATGAAATCGATGATCTGCTGATTGCTCTGCCCTTCGCCCAGCATGCGGTAGATTTCCTTGCGCAAATCGGCGGCAATCGGCGCATTGGAGTCGGCGATGTCCTGGTTCTGGCATTTCGGGCAGCGCAGTTCTCTGGTCAGTTCGCTGTAGCGCGCGCGCTCGGCGTCGTCGCGAAAGGCATAAGCGTCGATGGCCGCGTGAGCAATACCGGAACACAGCACGCCGAGCAGGACGATCAACAGACAGCGCTTCATGGCCGTGCCTCATCAACCAGTTGCTGATAACGCGCGGCAAGCTTTTCGCGCCACACCGCATCGTCGATGACCCCGACGTGTTTGTAACGGATGACGCCTTGAGCATCGATCAGGAAGGTTTCCGGCGCGCCGTACACCCCCAGGTCGAGCCCCAGAGAGCCCTCCTGGTCACGAATATTCAACCGATACGGATCATGGAATTCCTTGAGCCATTTCAGCGCGTCCGCGTTGACGTCCTTGTAATTCACGCCGTAGATCAGCACGCCCTGCTGCGCCAGCCGGGTCAGGACAGGATGCTCCACCCGGCAGGCCACGCACCAGGTGCCCCAGACGTTGACCAGCGCAGGTTTGCCGAGCAGATCGGCACGGCTCAACATCCGCTCGTCCTGCACCGCCGGCAGCGAGAACGCCGGAAAAGGCTTGCCGATCAGTGCCGAGGGCAGCTCGGCGGGGTCCAGATACAAACCGCGATACAACAACGCCGCCACGCCCAGAAACAGCACCAGTGGCAGTACCATGACCCAGCGTTTCATTGTGCAGCTCCCGACAGACCCAACGCCTCGCGCACCTTGTTCTTGACCCGGGTGCGATAACGCCGATCGAGCGCCGCCAGCACCCCGCCCAGACCGGTCAGCAGGCCGCCAAGCCAGATCCAGCGCACAAACGGTTTGACATGAACCCGAACAGCCCACGCACCATCGCCCAGCGGTTCACCCAGGGCGACATACAGGTCGCGACTGAAACCGGCATCAATGCCCGCCTCGGTCATCATCGATTGCTGCACGGTGTAGAGGCGTTTCTCCGGGTGCAGTTCGGTCAGTTGAACGCCGTTGCGTAACACGCGAACGGTGCCCCGATCCGAGGTGAAGTTCGGCCCTTCATAATGCCGGGCGCCCTCGAAGACAAAGGTATACCCACCCAGTTCGGTGGATTCGCCGGGGGCCATGCGCAAATCGCGCTCGGCGCTGTT
Source organism: Pseudomonas sp. ICMP 10191 (assembly GCF_001467335.1). Lineage (NCBI taxonomy): Bacteria > Pseudomonadati > Pseudomonadota > Gammaproteobacteria > Pseudomonadales > Pseudomonadaceae > Pseudomonas > Pseudomonas sp. ICMP 10191. Next base: position 135,967 of record NZ_LKGW01000124.1, on the reverse strand, counting down.
CTGGCTCGACAGCACCACGCCCAGCGCGCACACGACAATGCCAAGGTGCGCCAGCTGCATGCCCCAGTAGCTGCGGGTCAGACTGCGTGCGCCACTGAGCAGCCCCTTGTGGCGGGTCTTGTCGAACAGGTCGCGAACCCCGGCCAGCAGCACCCAGGCGGCAAGCATCAGAGCGGCCAGCACCGCCCACTGGAAATCGTCCAGCAGCAGACCGGCCAGCACTGCCAGAACGACGCTGCCGAGCAGTACCGGGGCCAGCATGCCGAGCAGCCATTTCAGTGGTGTGTCCTTCCAGCGCACCAGTACACCGACCGCCATGACCACCAGCAACAGGCCCATCAACGGCACGAACAGCGTGTTGAAGTAAGGCGGGCCGACCGACATCTTGGCGCCGCTCATGGCATCGATCACCAGCGGATAAAGGGTGCCCAGCAGAATCATGGACGCGGCAACCACCAGCAACAGATTATTGCCCAGCAGCAGGGTTTCCCGCGACCACAGACCGAACCCGACGTGGCTTTTGACCACCGGTGCGCGAATCGCAAACAGGGTCAGCGAACCGCCGACCACGAACAGCAAAAACATCAGGATGAACACGCCGCGCGCCGGGTCCGAGGCAAAGGCGTGAACTGAGGTCAGCACTCCGGAACGGACCAGGAAAGTGCCCAGCAGGCTCAGAGAAAACGCAGCAATGGCCAGCAATACCGTCCAGCTCTTGAACACGCCACGTTTTTCCGTGACCGCCAGCGAGTGAATCAGCGCAGTGCCCACCAGCCAGGGCATGAACGAGGCGTTTTCCACAGGGTCCCAGAACCACCAGCCGCCCCAGCCCAGTTCGTAATACGCCCACCACGAGCCAAGGCTGATGCCGATGCCGAGAAAGGCCCAGGCCACCAGCGTCCACGGCCTGGACCAACGCGCCCAGGCGGCGTCGAGTCGGCCGCCGAGCAAGGCCGCGATGGCGAACGCAAAGGCCACGGAGAAGCCGACATAGCCCATGTACAGCATCGGCGGATGCACGATAAGGCCAATGTCCTGCAACAGCGGGTTCAGATCACGTCCGTTGGCAGGCATCTGCGGCAACAGACGCGCGAACGGGTTGGAGGTGAGGATCAGAAACGACAGAAAACCCAGGCTGATCATGCCCATCACGGCGAGGACCCGCGCCAGCATCACCTGCGGCAGTTGCCGGGAAAACACCGACACGGCGAAGGTCCAGCCACCAAGAATCAACGCCCAGAGCAGCAGCGAACCTTCATGCGCACCCCACACGGCGCTGAATTTGTAGTACCAGGGCAGCGCGGTGTTGGAGTTCTGTGCAACGTAGGCGACTGAGAAGTCGTCGACCATGAACGCGTAGGTCAGACAACCGAAGGCGAAGATCAGAAAGCTGAACTGGCCCCAGGCTGCCGGACGGGCAAGGCTCATCCACAAGCGATCACCGCGCCATGCGCCGATCAGCGGAATGATGGCCTGCACCAGCGCAAAGCAGAATGCCAGAATCATGGCCAGCTGGCCGAGTTCGGGAATCATCGGTCAACCCTGTTTGACGGGTGTGGAAGACGCAGCCGGTGCCGCCTGACCGCTGTCACGCAGCGCCTTGGTGACCTCGGGGGGCATGTATTTCTCGTCATGCTTGGCCAGTACTTCATCAGCCACCACTACGCCCTGTGCATTGAGTTTGCCCAGCGCCACGATGCCCTGCCCTTCACGAAACAGATCAGGAAGAATGCCTCGGTAGGTGATGGTCACCGACTTGTTGAAATCGGTGACCACAAAACGCACGTCCAGCGAATCGGCCGAGCGCTGCAATGAGCCCTTTTCGACCATGCCGCCAGCCCGAATGCGCGTATCCAGCGGTGCCTCGCCATTGGCGATCTGGCTGGGGGTGTAGAACAGGTTGATGTTTTCCTGCAAGGCGCTGAGGGCCAGGGTCACGGCCAGACCGACACCGGCCAGCAGCGCGACAATGATCAACAAGCGTTTTTTGCGCAACGGGTTCACGGGCGATTCTCCCGCTTCAGGCGACGCGCCTGCTGTTTCATAAACCGCTGCCGTGCCCATAGCGGCAGCGCCACGTTGACCAGCAGTACCACAAGGCACAGACCGTAGGCCGACCAGACAAACACGCCGTGGCGGCCCATGGCAAGAAAGTCGCTGAACGATGCAAAACTCAAAGCGTGTTCTCCGACTGCGCGGTTGAGTGACCCAGGCTGCGCAGTATCTCGGCCTTGACCCATTGCGTGCGCGCTTCGCGACGCAATACTTCAAGACGCATGCGCATCATCAACAGCACGCCGAACAAGCAGTAGAAACCCAGCGTGGTGAACAGCAGCGGTAGCCACATTTCAGCCGGCATGGCGGGCTTCTCGGTGAGGCTGAACGTCGAACCCTGGTGCAGGGTGTTCCACCACTCGACCGAATACTTGATGATCGGAATGTTCACCACACCGACGATGGCCAGCACCGCGCAGGCCTTGGCGGCGCTGTCGCGGTTACTGATGGCATTGCCCAGCGCGATCAGGCCGAAATACAGGAACAGCAGAATCAGCATCGAGGTCAGTCGCGCGTCCCAGACCCACCATGCTCCCCAGGTGGGCTTGCCCCAGATCGCGCCGGTCGCCAGCGCCAGCACGGTCATCCACGCGCCAACAGGTGCAGCGCAGTGCAGTGCGACATCGGCCAGCTTGATTCTCCAGACCAGCCCGACCAGCCCGCACACGGCCAGCATGACGTAACAGGACTGGGCGAGCATCGCGGCAGGTACGTGGATATAAATGATCCGGAAGCTGTTGCCCTGCTGGTAATCCGGCGGCGCGAACGCCAGGCCCCAGACCATGCCGATGACCAGCAACAGCACGGCGGCAACACTCAACCAGGGCAGCAGGCGTGCGCTGACGCGATAAAACCCTTTCGGTGAGCCGAGCGTGTGCAGCCAGGCCCAACCGATGCTGCTTTTCATGGCGTTGCTTTTCATCAGGGTACATCCAGGGTATTGAACGGCATCGAAGTCTCGATCCCGGAACCACAATTATTCGCCGATGCTGATCTTCAGGCCAGCGGCTATCGCAAAGGGTGTCAGGGTGATCGCCAGCGCCGCCAGGCTGCCCAGCCACAACAGATAGCCGGTCGTCGGCATGCCCTGCAACGCGGCCTGCAACGCACCGCTGCCCAGAATCAGCACCGGGATATACAGCGGCAGTATCAACAATGCCAGCAGCAGGCCGCCACGCTTCAACCCCACGGTCAATGCCGCCCCCAATGCCCCCAGCAGGCTGAGCACCGGTGTGCCCAGCAGCAGCGAAACCATCAACACCGGCAGGCACTGCACCGGCAGGCCGAGCATCAAGGCCAGCAAGGGTGACAACAGTACCAGTGCCAGCCCGGAAAAAACCCAGTGTGCCAGCACTTTGATCAGCACCAGAAGGGCCAGCGGGTGCGGCGAAAGGACCCACTGCTCCAGCGAGCCGTCCTCGAAATCACTGCGCAACAGCCCGTCCAGCGACAGCAGCACGGCCAGCAGCGCCGCCACCCAGACCAGCCCCGGCGACAAGGTTTGCAACAATTGCGTCTGCGGTCCCAGCGCCAGCGGAAACAGGGCGACCACGATCGCGAAGAACACCAGTGGGTTAGCCAGCTCTGCGGGACGCCTCGCCAGCAGCCGCACCTCACGGAGCATCAGCAGGACAAACACATTGCTCATGCTGACCACTGCCCCAGGTCGAGGTCCCGATAGCCCGCAGGCACCCGGCTCAGGCTGTGGTGGGTGGTCATGACAATCATGCCGCCCTGTTCACAGTGCCCGGCAAGGTGGTTTTCCAGTTGCTCGATGCCTTGGCGGTCGAGCGCGGTAAACGGCTCGTCGAGCAGCCAGAGTGGCGGACCCGGCAGATACAGACGCGCCAGCGCGACGCGACGCTGCTGCCCGGCCGACAAGGTGTGACAGGGCACGTCCTCGAAACCTGCCAGACCGACCGCATCGAGGGCGGTGGCTATGGCGTCGGCATCGGCTGGCTGGTGCAGTGCACTGAGCCAGGACAGGTTTTCCAGCGGCGTCAGCACATCCTTGAGCGCTGGCGCATGACCGATCCACAACAGCTTGCTGCCCGGTGCCGCGGGCTCACGACCCACTGGCTGCGCGTCGAGCACTACCTGCCCGACCGTTGGCTGCATCAACCCGCACAGCAGGCGCAGCAGGCTGGTCTTGCCGCAGCCGTTGGGACCGCTGATCTGCAACATGTCGCCTGTGTGCAACTGAAGATCGAGGTTTTCGAACAGCATCCGCCCGTCCCGCTCACACGCCAGAGCCGTCGCTTGCAAAAATGGGGTGGCTGGGATCATCGAGCGTTTCCAGTGCTTTGCGTCGCGAAATGTACCAAAACAGACACATACGGAGTAAAACGCGGTTCAAGTCGGGGTTGATACGGCCGTTACATGAAGAGAAGTTAATGGCGGCTGGTCCGGTTTCGGCCGGTATTATACATGCGAGTCCTGTTATCAAAGGGGCAATTTCCTCGGGTCGATAGTTCAATGACAGGCGACATCACCAGCGTTCCGGCAACAAACGCCACCATGACACTGCTGCGCAACGGCATCTCCCCGGCGCAAGTGCTGACCATGCTGCAATCGGCGGAAAATCTGATCCCCGAAGGCGAGACCGTCAACGCCGAAGTGCTGACCCTCAAGCAGGTCAACCAGAACTTCCAGCTGTTGTTGCGACTGGTGCTCGCCAACGGCAGCCTGACCAATTTACCGGTCACCAGCAGCGTCCCGTTCACGCCCGGCAGCCTGCTGCAAGTGGCGCAGGCGTCGGCCAACGAGCTGACCTTGACGCTGCAGCAGCTCAACGGCGCGCTGAAAAACTCGATGACCAGCATCGATACCCGACAATTACCGGTCGGCACGCTGCTGCAGGGCAAAGTCATGACCAGCCAGGTGATCGCTCAGGGAGTCAATCAACTGGCCGGCCAGAACCCGGCCGCTGCGACGCCCACCTACCGGTCCATCGTGATGCTGCTCAACACAGCGCTGGCGGGTTCCAGCCTGACCATCGAGAGCCCGCAGCCGCTGACGGTGGGCAGCCTCTTGAGCGCTCAGGTGCAAGGCAATCAGGCACTCAACTTCGTTGCCCTGCCCGGTCGTTTCGACCAACTGGCCGTGGCGCAGCAACTGTCCGCACAGCAAAATCGCCAAGGCTCGCTGGACACTCTGATCAACGCCCTGCAAAACCTGCAGTCCGGCAGCCCGACCAGTACCAGCCCGGCCATCAGCGCGCCGCTGCAGGCCAGTATCAACCAGTTACTTGCCGACCTGCCCGACGTTGAGCAGATGACCACGCCCAAAGGCGTCGCACAGGCGCTCAACGCCAGCGGTGTATTTCTGGAAGCCAAGCTGCTGGCCGGATTGAACCCGGCGCACATGCCGGACATGAAAGCCAATCTGATGCGCCTGATCGCCCAGATCCTTCCCGGCCTGCCGGATAACACGTCCTATGGCGCAGCTGCGGCGTCCAATACCCTGGCGCGCACAATGCCCAATGCAATCCGCAATGCGCTGGGCACCCTGGGCCTGGTCGCGGCACGCACACAGCCAAGCATTTTTCCGCTGCCATCGCGCACGGTCAGCGGAGGCGAGAAGGAGGACGATCTGGAAATCCTCCTCAAGCTCGCTGCGGCTGCCGTATCACGCCTGCAAAGCCATCAACTGGGCGGTCTGGAGCAGACACGTACCAACGCCGACGGCACCCAGGTGACCACCTGGCAACTGGAAGTGCCAATGCGCAACGCCCACGACATCGTGCCCTTGCAGGTCAAGGTGCAGCGCGAAGACACGCCGGATCAGGAGGCCGCCGAAGACCGTGATGATGGCGAGATCAAGGACACCCGGGAAAAGCTCTGGAAAGTCGATCTGGCGTTCGACCTCGAGCCGTTGGGCCCCTTGCAGGTGCATGCACAGTTACTGCGCGGCACGCTGTCCAGCCAGCTGTGGGCCGAGCGCCCCGACAGCGCGGCATTGATCGAACATGAGCTGGGGTATCTGCGCGAACGGCTGATAGCCTGCGGCCTGGCAGTGGGCGAACTGGCCTGCAGTCACGGCACACCGCCAAGCGGTCCGCGTACCGCGCTCGAACAACGCTGGATCGACGAGAACGCCTGATGAGCCTACCCGACCACACTCCGCGCCAGGCTATCGCCCTCAGCTATGACGGCCAGCATGCTCCGACGCTCAGCGCCAAGGGCGACGACCAGTTGGCCGAGGCGATTCTGGCCATTGCTCGCGAATACGAAGTGCCCATCTACGAGAATGCCGAACTGGTCAAGCTGCTGGCACGCATGGAACTGGGCGACAGCATTCCCGAGCCGCTGTACCGCACGATTGCCGAAATCATCGCGTTCGCCTGGCACCTGAAAGGCAAGTTTCCGGCAGGTCAGGACCCGGACGCGCCACCTGTCGAGCGCGATATTACACCGCGCTACTGACAGCAGAAGCGCTGGCCGGTATCACATCGAAATCGGCTTGCGCCCTGCAAACGAGTGCGCCAGGGTACCGCCGTCGACCAGGTCCAGCTCGCCACCCAGCGGAACGCCGTGGGCGATGCGCGACGCCACCAGGCCCTTGTCATGGAGCAACTGGGCGATGTAATGCGCCGTCGCTTCGCCTTCCACGGTCGGATTGGTCGCGAGGATCACTTCGGTGAAGGTGCCCTGCTGGCTGATGCGTTCCATCAACTGCGGAATGCCGATGGCCTCCGGCCCCAGGCCGTCGAGTGGCGACAGATGGCCCTTGAGCACGAAGTAACGACCGCGGTAGCCGGTCTGCTCCACCGCATAGACATCCGTCGGGCCTTCAACCACGCACAACAACGTGTCATCACGACGCGTATCTGCACATTGCGGGCAGAGTTCCTCTTCGGTCAGCGTGCGGCACGAGCGGCAGTGACCCACGCCGTCCATCGCCTGCCCCAGTGCCTGCGCCAGCCGCGAACCGCCGCTGCGGTCACGCTCCAGCAACTGCAACGCCATGCGCTGAGCGGTTTTCTGACCGACGCCCGGCAGCACGCGGAAGGCATCGATCAACTGGCGAATCAGGGGGCTGAAGCTCATGGAGAAAAATCCGACAAAAACACAAGACGCGGTTTATACCCGCGCGTTGCCGTGAGCGTCAATTAAGGTATTCAACCCTGCGACCAACAGCGTGCCGTTGCTTTGCCGGATCAGGTTTTCAGAGCTGTCTCGAGAAACTCGGTCAACGCCTGCACCCGTGCGCTGCGATGCTTGCGTACAGGCACCAGCAGGTTGATCGGCGCACTGGCCAGTTGCCAATCGGCGAGCACCCTTACCAGCCTGCCGCTGGCAATGGCGTCGCTGACGTCCCACTGCGAGCGCAACACGATGCCCAGCCCCTGCTCGGCCCAGCGCCGGGCGACCGAACCGTCGTTGCTGAGCAGCGCGGGCTCGATGCGCAGGGTCTTTTTGGTCTGGCCCTTGCTCAGGTGCCAGAGGGTGACGTCTTCATCGTTTTCGCGAATACAGATGCAGCGATGGGCAGCCAGCTGTTCGGGCGTCGAGGGCACACCATGTTGCTCGATATACGCCGGGCTGGCGCATAGCCAGCGATGGTTCTGCGCCAGCGGCCTGGCGATCCACTGGCTGTCATTGAGGCTACCGATGTGTATCACCGCATCGCTGTCATGACGGTCCGGCCAGGGTGTTTCGCGCAGGTCCAGCTGCAGACACAACTGCGGGTGCAGCCTGGCGAAGCGCGCCAGCAGCGGCGCAATGCGCTGGCGCCCATAACCGAATGGCGCTGCCAGGCGCAGCGTACCCGCCAGCCGTTCGTCACGCTGCTTGAAGGACTCCGGAAGCGCCTCCAACTGCTCCAGCAACTGTGCGCTTTCGCGTGCGAAACGCTCGCCATCAGCGGTCAGACTCAGGCGTCTGGCGTCGCGATTGGCCAGGGTGATGCCCAGTTGCGCCTCCAGTTTGCGCAAGCGCATCGACAACGCTGGCGGCGAGACGTTGAGGATTCTGGCGGCAGCACTGAGCGATTCGCAGCGCGACAGGGTCACGGCCAAACGCAGGTCTTCGATGGCTATCATTCACTTCAGCTTAATGATTGATGATCACGCATTGAACCACAGCTTCATCATCGCTGCGTAGAGTGGCTGCCGTACCCAGCCACATGAGCGCTTTCCATGTCAGCCTCCCTGTCCTCTCTCGATACGCCTGTCGCGCTGCTCGATGTGTCGCGCATGCAGCACAACATCCAGCGCATGCAACAACGCATGAATGAACTGGGCGTGCGCTTGCGCCCACACGTCAAGACCAGCAAATGCCTGCCGGTCATTCAGGCGCAGATTGCAGCGGGCGCCAGCGGCGTCACGGTATCGACATTAAAGGAGGCCGAACACTGCTTTGCCGAGGGCATCGACGATGTGTTCTATGCCGTGGCCATTGCGCCCGGCAAGCTGGAGCAGGCACTCAGACTGCGGCGCAAGGGCTGCCGCCTGAGCCTCCTGACCGACAGCGTGGCGGCTGCCCGGGCGATTGTGGTCTTCGGCCAGGCGCATGACGAACGTTTCGACGTCTGGATTGAAATCGATTGCGACGGTCATCGTTCCGGCCTGACCGTCGACGATGCATCGCTCGTCGAGGTCGCGCGCACGCTGGTCGACGGTGGCATGCAACTGCGTGGGGTAATGACCCATGCCGGGTCCAGTTATGACCTCGACACCCCCGCAGCCCTGCAAGCCCTCGCCGAACAGGAGCGCAGGCTCTGCGTCAGCGCCGCCGAGCGGATTCGTCAGGCAGGACTGCCCTGTGCGGACGTCAGCATTGGTTCGACACCGACGGCCCTGTCGGCGCAGAGCCTGCACGGCGTGACCGAAGTTCGCGCCGGCGTGTATGTGTTCTTCGACCTGGTGATGCACAACATTGGCGTATGCCAGGCAGATGAGCTGGCCCTGAGCGTGTTGACCACGGTCATCGGCCACCAGCAGGACAAGGGCTGGATCATCGTTGACGCGGGCTGGATGGCCATGAGCCGCGACCGTGGCACTCAGCGCCAGCGCGAGGATTTCGGCTACGGCCAGGTGTGCAGCGAAAGCGGCGAGTGGATCGACGGTGCACGGGTCACCGGTGCCAATCAGGAGCACGGCATCATCACGCTCGCTACGGGCAGCGAGACCGACATCAGCAAGCGTTTTCCCATCGGCAGCCGACTGCGCATTCTGCCCAATCACGCCTGTGCCACCGGCGCGCAATTCCCGGACTACCACGCCTGCGACAGCGAAGGCGCAATCCATACCTGGAGTCGCCTGCATGGCTGGTGAGATGAAACCGATCAGTACGTCCCTGGCCGCCGCACCCGGTGGGCATTATTCGCAGGCGATGCTGCATCAGGGCACGCTGCATGTTTCCGGACAATTGCCGGTGCGCGCCGATGGCAGTCACAGCGTCGGGGAGCCGTTCGAGGTCCAGGCTGCGGTCGCGCTGGACAATCTGCTGGCCATCCTCGGCGCGGCGGGATGCAGCACGAATGACCTGCTGAAAGTGACCATTTATATCGCCGGCGTCCAACACTGGCCTGCCTTCGACCGCCTCTACGCGGGCTATCTGGGCGAGCATCGCCCTGCGCGTGCCGTAGTGCCGGTCCCGGAATTGCACCACGGCTACCTGATCGAGATCGAAGCCTTGGCGCGCTGTGATCAATGAACATGACCGGGAGCCCCTCATGACCCCACAAAAAAGCGATGTCCTGATTATCGGCGGCGGCTTCATGGGCGCGTCCTCCGCGTTTTTTCTGCGCCAGCACGGCCGTTCGGTCACCCTGCTGGAGCGTGACCAGATCGGCCAATATGCCAGCGGCGTGAATTTCGGCAACGTGCGCCGTCAGGGACGATTTCTTGGCCAACTGGAACTGTCCAATCGCTCTTGGGCACTGTGGAAGCGCCTGCCTGAGCTGATCGGTGAAGACCTGGAATTCATTCCCAGCGGGCATATGCGCGTTTGCTATCGCGAAGACGAAATTGCCGAACTGGAAGCCTATGCCGCCGCCCCGGAAGCCCGCGAGCTGGACTTGCAGATCCTTTCCGGCAAGGCTCTGCATGACCGTTTTCCGTTTCTTGGTGCACAAGTCAAAGGCGGTTCCTATGCGCCCCATGACGGGCACGCCAACCCACGGTTGGCTGCACCCGCATTCGCCCGTGCGGCGATTCGCGCAGGTGCAAGAATTGAAGAACGCACTGAAGTGATCGAGGTGCAGAAGGTCGGCGGCGAGTTTCAGGTCACCACCGCCGATGGACAGCTATTCGTCGCCGAACAGTTGCTCATCACTGCGGGTGCCTGGGGCGCCAGGCTCGCCGAGCAATTCGGCGAGTCAGTGCCTCTTGAGCCGAACGGACCGCAGATGTCGGTGACAGAACCGATACCTTACGCGCTGCCGACGGTGATCGGGGTGTTCACCAGGATCAAGGAAGAAGTGATCTATTTCCGGCAGATCCCGCGCGGCAACATCATCATCGGAGGCGGCAATCGCAATAAACCGGACATGCTCAACCGCCGCGCCTACTTCAAGCCGGAGAGCCTGATCAACCAGATGAAACAGATGAAACGCCTGCTACCGGGTGCAGAGAAGCTGAACATCATCCGTGTCTGGAGCGGCATCGAGAGTTACACGCCGGACTCGCTGCCGATCATGGGCCGCAGCGGCAAGGTCGACGGCCTGTTCTACGCGTTTGGCTTCTGCGGCCATGGTTTTCAGCTTGGCCCCGGCGTCGGTGACGTCATGGCCGAGCTGATCAGCACCGGCAGCACGCGCACATTGATCAGCCCGTTCGATATTCGCCGCTTCACCGATCCGACCGCCATCGAGATGCCGCTCATGTCCAGCCTGATGAGCACTGGAAAGCTGGTATGAGCCCAACCACTCACCCACCCCATCGCAACGGAGGCGCCATGCCTGCAACCACAGACGCTCACTACCAGTATCGCCCGGTGACTGCGGAGGATATCCCGGCAGCCCATGCCCTTTCAGTGAGCCTCAAATGGCCACATCGCGAACAGGACTGGGCAATGGTGCAACGTACTTCCGAGGGCTTTGTCGCCGAGCATGATGGCCAGCTGGTTGGCGTAGCGTTTACCTGCCATCAGGGCGACTGGTCCTCGATCGGGCTGGTGATCGTCCGCGATGATCATCAAGGCAAAGGCATCGGTCGCCGCTTGATGAAGCTGTGTCTCGACGCGACGGCACCGCGCACGCCAGTCCTCAACGCTACGGAACTGGGCGCGCCGCTTTACCAGAGTCTGGGTTTCGTGGATTTTGCCCGCATCCAACAGCATCAGGGCACTGCTGACCTGTCAGGTCTGTTGGCACCGAAAGACGACCTGCCGATTCGTACGCTGGGTCCGACCGACCACGCAGAACTGATCCGACTGGCCAACGCGGGCAGCGGCCTGGATCGCACTGCCGTGTTGAATGACCTGTTGTCGCGCGATGCAGAACGCGCGGTCGGGATTGAATACGCAGGTCAGTTGCAAGGCATCGCCCTGCTGCGCCGCTTCGGGCGCGGTCATATCATCGGTCCGGTGGTCGCCCGTGATGTCGATCAGGCACAACGATTGATTGAACACCTGTTGCAACAGATACCCGGCCTGTTCGTGCGCTTCGACATTCTGGCTGACTGCGGACTGGCAGCGTGGCTCGAAGGGCTGGGGCTGCCATGTGTCGACAGGGCACCGCGCATGGTGCTCGGGACGCCGCCCGCCTCCGCCCCGGATGTGCAGCAATTCGCGCTGGTGACTCAGGCGATCGGCTGAAAACAGCGCGGATAAACGGCCGAAACAGGTCCGCCATGTTAGCGGGTTGCATACAGCAGATTATTCTTTGCAACCCGGCAGATCGGCGCTTTTTATCCAGACTGCTTTGTTAGCTTATGGGTATCGAACGGCCTGACAGCAAAGTGCCTGGCCTTGACCATTATTGCTCCAGGGAGCCCGCTGGATGACCTCACAGTCCTTGAACAGCCATCACGTTGATCCGGACACCGCGCTGAAACTGTATATCGATGGGGGGTGGTCCGCACCGCTCGACCCGGTCAGTATTGCGGTGATCAACCCTGCGACCGAAGAGGTGGTGGCGCATGTCGCCAGTGGTTCGGCCGCCGATGTCGACCGTGCGGTTGCAGCAGCGCGGGCAGCCTTTGCCGGCTGGTCCGGCACCTCGCCACACGCCCGGGCACAGATAATCGGTCGGATCCACGAGCTTATTCTCGAGCGCAAGGAACAACTGGCGCAGGCGATCTCGCTGGAGATGGGCGCAGCCATCAGTTCGGCGCGGGCCATGCAGGTGCCACTGGCCGCCGAGCATGTGCGTGTCGCACGTGACCTGCTGGCGACCTATCGCTTCCAGACCGTTGAAGGCGGCACGGCAATCGAACGCGAGCCCATCGGGGTGTGTGGCCTGATCACGCCGTGGAACTGGCCGTTGTATCAAATCACCGCCAAAGTCGCCCCGGCCATCGCGGCCGGCTGCACGGTGGTGCTCAAGCCCAGCGAATTGTCGCCTTTGAGCGCCCTGCTGTTCGCGCAACTGGTGCATGACGCCGGTCTGCCGCCCGGGGTGTTCAATTTGGTCAATGGGAGCGGCCCCGAAGTCGGCGGCGCGATGGCGGCTCACCCTGATATCGACATGATCTCGATCACTGGTTCCAATCGGGCAGGCGCATTGGTGGCGCAGGCCGCCGCACCGACGGTTAAACGAGTGACTCAGGAACTGGGCGGCAAATCACCGAATATCCTGCTGCCCGACGCCGACTTCGCCAAAGCCGTGCCGCCCGGCGTGATGGCCGCGTTCCGCAATGTGGGTCAGTCGTGCAGCGCACCAACGCGAATGATCGTGCCCAGGAACCGACTGGCAGAAGTCGAAGCGCTGGCTGCCGAAACGGCTGCGGCAATCGTTGTGGGTGATCCGCAGTCGGAGCACACGGTATTGGGCCCTATCGCCAACGAGGCGCAGTTTCACCGTGTCCAGGCGATGATCGATGCAGGGCTGAGCGAAGGCGCGACGCTGGTGTGCGGCGGGCCGGGACGGTTGCTGGGCCATGAGCGAGGCTTCTATACCCGGCCAACGGTGTTTTCCGAGGTGGATTCGTCCATGCGTATCGCCCGGGAAGAGATTTTCGGCCCGGTGCTGTGCCTGATGGCCTACGACACGATTGAGGAGGCTATCGCAATTGCCAACGATACGGTCTATGGCCTGGGTGCGCATGTACAGGGGCAGGACCTTGACCTGGCGCGCTCGGTGGCTTCGCGCATTCGTGCCGGGCAAGTGCACCTGAACTACCCCGCCTGGAACCCGATGGCCCCGTTCGGCGGCTACAAGCGCTCTGGCAACGGTCGCGAGTATGGCGTGCATGGCTTTGAAGAGTATCTGGAGACCAAGGCTATTGTGGGGTTTGGTTGAGTGGCGCTGGTGCTGAAAGTCCGGAAAATGGGGCTCAGACTACGATGAGGATCGTTCCAACGCTACGCGTGGGAATGCCTTTCGTGACGCTCTGCGTCACACAGCGATTCTGTGGCGTCAGCTGGATTGGCGTTCGGCCCAGATTCTCGTTCCCACGCTCCGCGTGGTAATGCCTTTCGTGACGCTCTGCGTCACACAGTTCTGCGATTCAGTGAGATTCAGGCTCGACTTGAGTCACCTTTTCGCCCCTCGGCGACCTACTTTGATGGGGCCAAAGTAGGCAAACCCCCTCGCTCCTGTTTCCGGCCCGACTGCGTCGGGTTCCTTCGCCCTGACACTGATCCGGGGGTCGCCGCAACGGGCCATCCATGGCCCGGTGCGGCTAACTCGGCGTCCTGCCGAGTTACCCCCGGATCAGCGCCAGGACTCAGCCGTCACTAACGTCGCACTCTGCGTCGTCAGTGCCATCGCGGTTGAAAAGCACTGAGTTGGCAGCGACTGCGTGTAAGGCATGACATTGTTTCGTATCGATGATTTGTGACGCAGAGCGTCACGAACTGCGTACCAACGCGGAGCATTGGCACGATAATCCGATAGTCACTGAAATCCTATAGTCACTGAAATCCTATAGTCACTGAAGCATGCGGCGCGAGTGTGAGAAATCACTTTCTCGCGGCGTTGGCCACGTCCAGCCTGCGCAGGTGGCAGGTGACTTCTTCGCGGTCGTGGTAGAGCTGTTTGCAGCCGATGGACACCCGTACCCCTCGCGCCTGAAAGCCCTCTTCGATGCGGTCGAGCAGTCGGCGTACTTCAGCGTAGCGCTGTTTCATCGGCAACTTGAGGTTGACCACCGCTTCGCGGCACAGGCCTTCACCCAGCCAGGTCTCCAGCAGCGCCGCATTGCGCGCAGGCTTTTCGACGATGTCGCAGACCATCCAGTCGACTGGCTGTCGAGGCTTGTAGGTAAAACCGTCGGCCATCAAGTGCTGAACCAGCCCGGTGTCCATCAGGCTTTCCGCCATCGGCCCGTTATCGATTGCCGTCACCAGCATGCCGCGGCGCACCAGTTGATACGTCCAGCCACCCGGTGCGGCACCAAGGTCCACGCCGGTCATGTCGCCGGAAAGGCGTTCGTCCCACTGGTCTCTGGGGATGAAATGGTGCCATGCCTCTTCCAGCTTCAAGGTAGAACGGCTGGGTGCCTCGCGGGGAAATTTGAGGCGTGGGATGCCCATCGGCCACATGGCAGAGTTGTCCGCATCGGCCAGACCGAGAAACACCTCGCGACCACTCTTGAAGGTCAGCAGCAGACGCGGCTTGCGCGGGTCATCCACCAGTTTGCCTGCCTGAGTCAGAGCCTTGCGCAGCGGCGCTTCGAACTTCTTGCAAAAATTCGACAGTTCCTTGCCGTCGTTGGTATCCACCACCTCAAGCCACAGACTGCCGCAGATCGGAAACGCCGCCAGCTGCGCCAGAATCACGCTGATGCGATCGGTTTCCGGCAACTCGAGAAACAGCCCCCGCGCCCACTGCCGGGGAAAGATCAGCTTGTCGAAGCGCTGACCGTTCATCAACCGCTCGGCACCATCCGCCTCGGTGCAGATGAATTCGGCGCAGGCGGTGTCGGGACGGGCCTTGGCATACCCGGCCACGTCCAGGCGCGCGGCGTGATCGGCTATTTCCGAGCAGACTTCGCCCTCAAAACCGGGTCGGCAGTGCATAAACAGTGTATTCATGGGTTACTCCTGGGCAGTGGGCACTCGGGCGTAACCCCGCAGACTTGAAAGCCGCGCATGATAGCCCAATCCAGGAACCACTGGTGCTGCAGAACAGTCCACAACAGTTGAAGCCTGATGCGGCGCTCCCGACCTGATGCACATGGAGCCCGTGAACCGATGTTCGGAGAACATTCCTCAAAGGAGACATTCATGCCCTCCCTCGATAGCCTGAAGAGCCTTAAAACCCTCGAAATCGATAACAAGACCTACCACTACTTCAGCCTGCCGGAAGCCGCCCGCTCACTGGGCGATCTGGACAAGCTGCCCATGTCACTCAAGGTGCTGCTGGAAAACCTGCTGCGCTGGGAAGACAACAAGACAGTAACCGGCAACGACCTCAAGGCGCTTGCCGACTGGTTGACCGAGCGTCGCTCTGACCGGGAAATTCAATACCGCCCTGCCCGCGTACTGATGCAGGACTTTACCGGTGTGCCGGCAGTGGTCGATCTGGCCGCCATGCGCGCGGCCGTGGCCAAGGCTGGTGGTGACCCGCAACGCATCAACCCGCTTTCGCCGGTGGACCTGGTGATCGACCACTCGGTGATGGTCGACAAGTTTGGCAACGCCGAGGCGTTCGGCGAGAACGTCGACATCGAGATGCAGCGCAACGGTGAGCGCTACGCGTTCCTGCGCTGGGGCCAGAGCGCTTTCGATAATTTCAGCGTGGTGCCGCCCGGCACCGGCATTTGCCATCAGGTGAACCTCGAATACCTGGGCCGCACGGTATGGACCAAGGAAGAGGACGGCCGCACTTACGCATTCCCCGACACGCTGGTCGGTACCGACTCGCACACCACGATGATCAATGGCCTGGGCGTACTGGGCTGGGGCGTGGGCGGTATCGAAGCCGAAGCGGCGATGCTTGGCCAACCGGTGTCGATGCTGATCCCGGAAGTCATCGGTTTCCGGCTGACCGGCAAACTGAAGGAAGGCATCACCGCTACCGACCTGGTGCTCACCGTCACCCAGATGCTGCGCAAGAAAGGTGTGGTCGGCAAGTTTGTCGAGTTCTACGGCGACGGCCTGGCCGATCTGCCACTGGCCGACCGCGCGACCATTGCCAACATGGCGCCCGAGTACGGCGCAACCTGTGGTTTCTTCCCGGTCGATGACGTCACGCTGGATTACCTGCGTCTGTCGGGTCGTCCCGACGAAACCGTCAAGCTGGTCGAAGCGTATTGCAAGGCTCAGGGTCTATGGCGTCTGGCAGGCCAGGAACCGGTGTTCACCGACAGCCTGGAACTGGACATGAGCACGGTCGAAGCCAGCCTTGCTGGCCCCAAGCGCCCTCAGGATCGTGTAGCGCTGCCGAATGTGTCCAAGGCCTTCAGCGATTTCCTCGGTCTGCAGGTCAAGCCTGCCAAGGTCGATGAAGGTCGCCTGGAGAGCGAAGGCGGTGGCGGTGTCGCGGTTGGCAACGAGGCCCAGGTCAGCGGCGAAACCCAATATGAATACAACGGCCAGACCTATCATCTGAAAGACGGCGCTGTGGTGATCGCGGCGATCACGTCCTGCACCAACACCTCCAACCCCAGCGTCATGATGGCAGCCGGGCTGGTCGCGAAGAAAGCCGTCGAGAAAGGCCTGAAGCGCAAGCCGTGGGTGAAAAGCTCATTGGCACCCGGCTCCAAAGTGGTGACCGATTATTACAACGCAGCAGGTCTGACCCAATACCTCGATGCCCTGGGCTTCGATCTGGTCGGTTACGGCTGCACCACCTGCATCGGCAACTCCGGACCGCTGCTGGAGCCTATCGAGAAAGCCATTCAACAGTCCGACCTGACAGTCGCATCGGTGCTTTCGGGCAACCGCAACTTCGAGGGCCGCGTCCATCCGCTGGTCAAGACCAACTGGCTGGCATCGCCACCCCTGGTAGTCGCCTATGCACTGGCAGGCTCGGTGCGCATCGACATCAGCAGCGAACCCCTGGGCGAAGGCGCAGACGGCAAACCGGTCTATCTGCGCGATATCTGGCCGAGTCAGCAGGAAATCGCCGACGCCGTGGCCAGCGTCAACACCGGCATGTTCCATAAGGAATACGCCGAAGTCTTTGCCGGCGACGAACAATGGCAAGCCATCGAAGTGCCGCAGGCTGCCACCTACGTCTGGCAGGACGATTCCACCTACATTCAGCACCCGCCGTTCTTCGACGGCATCGACGGTCCGCTGCCGGCTATCGAAGACGTGGAAAACGCACGCATCCTGGCCCTGCTGGGCGACTCGGTGACCACCGACCATATCTCCCCTGCCGGTAATATCAAGGCCGACAGCCCTGCCGGGCGCTACCTTCAGGAGAAAGGCGTCACGTATCAGGACTTCAACTCTTACGGCTCGCGCCGTGGCAACCATGAAGTGATGATGCGCGGGACCTTTGCCAATATCCGTATCCGCAACGAAATGCTCGGCGGCGAGGAAGGTGGCAACACGGTGCATGTGCCCTCCGGCGAGAAGCTGGCGATCTACGACGCGGCCATGCGTTATCAAGAAGAAGGGACGCCGCTGGTAATCATTGCCGGTCTGGAATACGGCACGGGTTCAAGTCGCGACTGGGCAGCCAAAGGTACCAACCTGCTGGGCGTCAAGGCGGTCATCGCCGAAAGCTTCGAACGGATTCACCGCTCGAACCTGGTGGGCATGGGCGTGCTGCCTTTGCAGTTCAAGAACGGCCAGACGCGCAAGACCCTCGGCCTGACCGGCAAGGAGACGCTGAAGCTCACCGGACTGACCAACGCAGACGTGCAGCCGGGCATGAGCCTGACCCTGCATATCGACCGCGAAGACGGCAGCAAGGAAACCGTCGACGTGCTGTGCCGCATCGATACGCTTAATGAAGTGGAATACTTCAAGTCGGGCGGCATTCTGCATTACGTGCTGCGCCAGCTGATCGCCTCCTGATATCTCATAAATGGGGCCTGCATCCTGCTTAAGGGTCAGGCCCCGACATGAAAATCTCTATAACCTCGCTCCTGCTCCGCCCACCTTCAGCCTGATGTATTACGGGCTGTTCACCTGTCCCATGCTGGCCGTACACGGCTGACTCTCCGGTCACTTGTCGCACGTCGCTCAATTTATCGACGTGCCCGCCGATAACCACGCCACAGTCTTCCGGATCGAAGGATCGAAATCCCATGCGCAACAACCAGCCCGTCACTCAACATGAGCGGACATTCCCTGCCGAACAACGACTGATTTCCACCACCGACACCCGAGGCACCATCACCTACTGCAACGATGCCTTTGTCGACATCAGTGGTTACAGCGAGGCTGAATTGCTCGGTGCTGCGCATAACACCGTACGTCATCCGGACGTACCGCCTACAGTCTTCGAGCACATGTGGACCACGCTCAAGTCCGGGCAGCCGTGGATGGGCATCGTCAAGAACCGCTGCAAGAACGGCGATCATTATTGGGTCAATGCCTACGTGACGCCGGTACTGGAAAACCGCCAGGTGGTGGGTTTCGAGTCGGTACGTATCAAGCCGACCGCCGAACAGATCCGCCGTGCCGAGGCGCTTTACACCCGACTCAACAAGGGCAAGAGCGCCGTACCAAACCGCGACAAGTGGCTGCCGGTACTTCAGGACTGGCTGCCGTTCATTCTGGTCAGCCAACTGAGCTTCCTGATCGGCGTGTGGCTCAATTCACACTGGGGTTTTGCATTGGCTGCGGCGTTGTCGGTACCGCTCGGCCTGCTGGGGCTTTCCTGGCAGCAGCGTGGCACCAAACGCTTGTTACGCCTGGCCGAACAGACCACTTCCGACCCGTTGATCGCGCAGATGTACACCGACAGCCGTGGCCCGCAAGCGCGTCTGGAAATGTCGATCCTCAGCCAGGAAGCGCGCATGAAAACCTGCCTGACGCGTTTGCAGGACACCGCCGAACACCTGAACAGTCAGGCCCGCCAGTCCAACTCGCTGGCCAATGCCAGTTCGATCGGGCTGGAACGTCAGCGTGTGGAAACCGAGCAGGTTGCCGCCGCCATCAACCAGATGGCCGCCACCACTCAGGAAGTCGCCAATCACGTAAACCGTGCCGCTGATGCCACCCAGCAGGCCAACGAACTGACGCGTCGCGGTCGCGATATCGCCGGTGAAACCCGCGAAGCCATTCAGCGCCTGTCCACCTCGGTGGGCGAAACCGGCCTGACCGTGACCCGCTTGGCCAAGGACAGCGATGAAATCGGCGGCGTGGTCGATGTGATCAAAGGCATTGCCGACCAAACCAACCTGCTGGCGCTCAACGCCGCGATCGAAGCGGCGCGCGCCGGTGAGATGGGTCGCGGCTTTGCGGTTGTGGCAGATGAAGTGCGTCAGCTCGCGCAACGCACCGCCGAGTCCACCGGACAGATTCATGGCCTGATCGCCAAACTGCAGCAGACCGCAACCGACGCGGTTCACACCATGGACACCGGTCGCCGTCAGGCCGAAGAAGGCGTAGCCCGGGTACTGGAGGCAGATCAGGCGCTGGTGGGCATCAGCGAGGCCGTCGCCAATATCACCGACATGACCACGCAAATCGCCACCGCCACGGAAGAGCAAAGCGCCGTGGCCGAGGAAATCAATCGCAACATCGCCACCATCGCCAGCCTGGCAGACCAGACCTCTGACGAAGCGCGTCGCTCTGCCGTATTAAGTGGTGAACTGACCGACACGGCCAACTCACAGTATTCACTGGTAGAGCGGTTTAATCGCTAAGGCGTGAGACTGTATGCCAAGCCTCGACAAACTTCGGTTGGTCGGGGCTTTTTTATGAGCGTCAATAGTGTGCAGTGTTAGCACTCCCTTCAAATCTGACAGAACTTGAGAAGCCATCTGAAGAACGTGCAGGATATTTTTTAACACCTTCAATGACAGCAATGCAGTACTTTTATCTATTGACAGTGGACGCATACTCCGATTAGTTGAAATCCAGTTGATGCGGTAGTTATTTATTACCCCTTACGCCAACATGCAGATCGTTTCAGCAAAGCATTGCTGTTCGGTCTGAACACCCCGGCACCGTCAATACAAGTTTAAACACAGCAGCCTACATTTCCGCCCACAACCNCACGCTAACGCGTGCGAGACCCTAATGATAAAGTTGAGTGAATATTCCTACGCAGGAGTGGGAATTCAGCCAAAACCTACTTTTTCACCTTCTGTAAGACTTATCTGTAGTTAATGTCCTACAGGTATTTCACACACAAAAAGCCCTGAAAGAACACCCACACCAAGCCACACCCTTTATTTACAGCATCTCCAACACTAACGAGTGATAACTCACTGTGCACATGATACCAAATGTAACTGCATAACCTCACACAAGCTTGGCGTGTCTTTGATATCGGCAGACACTTGACCTGAACACTTATGTGCCTTGTAATAATTCCGTTGCCGACAACTGCCGGCACGCACATAACAACTCAACTTAATGTCAATAAAAGAGTTTACGATGGATAAAGAACAATCCACGGATGTAGCGGCGCGCACCCAAAAAGAAAAAAACAACCCCAAAAGCGCGAGTGCTGTTCAAGAAGCCCAACCTCACGAGAGTCTCTACCGACAGGCGACCCCCCTCCACCTTCCATCCGATATTTCCAGTACGCTGAAAGCACCTGTGTTGCCTAACATCGATCCTGATTCCATCAGTCACGAACAGGCACATGCGGGCATTACCATCCATATCCCTGGGTCAGTCAAAATGTGCTGGGGTGACGAAATCCATTTCTATTGGGGTAAAAACCTGTCATCGACAACGCTTTTCCATCGGGTAGGCGAAAACAGCGTGGTACGTGTGCTGTGTATTTCCTACAACTTCACGCCCTATGTTCAGTACGGCCTGGTTGACCTGTATTACGAGCTTTATCGTGATCATCGCCTGATCGGCACATCGCCGGTGTTGCGGGTGAACGTCAACTACGCGGTGCCTGTCACGTCCCGACAGAGGCAACGCAAACGCAGGTTTACCGATCATTAACCGAAAAGCCCCCGGTGATCATTCACCGGGGGCTCTGGTGTTACTCAGGCACTGGCCTTAAGGATCAGAATGCCAGGCGTAACCCCACATTCGCTCCCCAGGGTTGCTCGATATGCCGACCTTTCATGTAATCGAAGTCTGCGTGCAGTTTCAGACGCTCGGACAGCGACACCGATACCCCGGCGCCCAGTTCGCCGCGCGAACCGAACAGGCTGTTATCGAATTTCACATCGTTGGCTTTCACCTCGTTGCGGCGCGAAAACTCCTGTGCAACGGCGACGCGCACATAAGGCTGCAATACCCCGCCATCCTTGAGCGCGACACTGCGGCCCAGCGAGGTGCCCACCTTGCCCAATAGCGATTGGGTCTGATCGTTCTTCGCTTTCATGCCGTTGTCCAGGCGCAGTTCCTGTCCCTGAACGACGACACTGGACAACTGAGCGAACGGTTCGAGAAAGTAATCGTCCGCCAGTTTGATGTGGCGGCCGAACTCTACCCAGCCCCCTACCCCGTTGTTGGTATAGTCACCCTTGGCCTTGCTTGCATCGCTCATGGCAACATCTGCCTTGTTGCGAAAGCGGTTGAGTTTGAGCACGCCGTCAACGTAGTAGCCATCGTCCGACAGCCAGGTGGCATAGGCGCCTGCATAGTAGCTGTCGACTTTACCCGTAGTACCACGGCTCAAATCGATACCGGACGTGCTGTACCCTCCCAGCACACCGACCACCAGTTGGCCGTTGCTGACCTCGACGGGCGCATCGGCCCCCAGCGACAGGCCACTTTGCTTCTGCCGATAGTCGACACCGTCACTGGTCGTGGCATTCAGCCTGTTGCCATAGGCGCGCATCCAGCTGCCCGCCCTGCCGCTAGCACGAACCTCACCCATGCGCGAACGCAGGGTAGAGAGCTCACTCATCCAGATGGCAGGTGCCGCGCTGTAAAGGGCAAGCGCGCTCTGGGTCGAGGGGCTTATGACCTTGTCTTTACCGACGATGAACCAGTCATTGCCCTGCTGTTCCAGCAAATACGAATAGGCGCCCAGGTCGACCCGCCCGCCCAGCAGGCTGAATTGCGCGTCGCCACCTTCGGTATGCACCACCTTGAGCGGTGCCATGTCAGCAGACACAACCTCCACCCCCGTGTTGCGCACCTGCAAGCCGAACTGTCCACTGGCCTGGCCGTTGACGTCGATGAGATCTCCGACACCGTTGTCCAGATCCACGCGCAAGCCAAACGTGCCGCCCCCTGACAACTCATTCAGCGAAAGTGTATGAAAGCCTTCGCCAGCAAACGCCACGCTGCCGCCATGCAGGGAAAGCGACCTGACGGCATTGTCGCCCTGCATCTGCCAGTGACTGCCCGAGGTAATCGCCAGACGGTTGCCATTGACGATGTTGCCGTTCAATTGTGCGTCGTTTTGCAGCGTGATGTTCAGGGTGCTGGTGTCATCGGCGACAAGGTTGCCATTGAGGGTGCTGTTATCGACGTTGAAGTTGACAGTGCTGTGATCTTCCACCTCCAGCAGGTTGCCATTTCCGGCCCATAGCTCGGAATGGTTTTGCACAGCAATGTCGGCCTCGATGTCGAGTGCAACGCGCTGGTTTACTTTGATGGCGGCCCCGGCCAAACCCTGGACTATCGATCGGTCAATCACAGCAACGGACTTGTTTCCGACCAGTATTCCGGCTTGGGATCCATCTACCAGATGGATTCCATTCATGTCGCCTGTCACATGACTGTTGTCGGCGATCAGCACATTGGCGCCAGAAACAGAAATCCCCTGGCCACTTTTGCTTTGCGACGCAAACCCGCGCACATCGGTATTGAAAATACTCAGCGCCCCCCACAACCCGACTGAAATACCGTCGCCCGATCCCGATACATCGCTTGAATGAGCCGATACCGTGGAGCCAGGGTTGATAGAGCCCATCACTCCATGAAGAACGATGCCGCTACCTGTCGCGTTTTTCACGGTAGCGTTGGAGAGATTACCCAACGCATCGGAAAGGCTGATACCGCTCTCAACCACGCCGGACTGAATATTGACCGTAGCGTCTCTCACGACCACCTGGTCTGCTCGCCCACCGACAATATTAAGAACACTTTGATAACCAATGTGATAAGAATCGAAAGGAGTATCAGGACCTACGGTAATGATTTCAGCCCGTCTAACGGTTTCATCTGGCAACTCTTCATCCGGCCACAATCCGGTGACTGCTGCAGTGTCTAAAGGCAGACCATTATTATCGCCCGATGCCGCTGCCGACGCCTGTACATTAGCGAGAGCGCCAAAAGCAATCACGGCAAGTTGAAACGCGCCACCCCGCGACTTAACGACGTTACTTTTTCTACTAGACACCGTCCATCTCCTCGTTTTTTTGAGAGTGGAAAGATAGCTTACTTAATTCATAAACCCTGGCCCTGTTCAATACCCAAAACGTAGGAGCCTTCCCAAAATAATATAAGAAGTTTCTTACAGCGAGCATCCAAATGGGCGCCAAGCAAAAAACTCTCAAACTAATTAAATAATCTCCACACAACCACTTGACCAGCCCACCAAAACCCTATTACGTCCAATTTTGACTGAGAACATCATTGACTCTTTCGCCAAGTACCAACCAAAAAAATCTCATTCAGAAACACGTTCGAAAAAAAGTAGGAAATCCCCTACAAAATTTTAATGATAAGGCCTCTACACATGAAAAATTGCTCAAACAACTATCTCCCAACACCTGTTTCAATTTCCGGAAACAGGCACAGAAACTTGAATCTTGTATTGGCTGCACCCGATATTGCAGTCGCATTTCATGATCAGGATACGCCAGGGCTCATACCGGTCGCTGAGGCATCACAACCGTTGACGGTCGATCTCGTTGTATGGCCAGCGGCACTTCCTGGTTACACATATCAACTGCTGTTCAACAGTATCGCGACTGGCCCCCAAAAACTGATTCTGCCCTCACATGCACCAGGAGACCCCCTGCACTTGGAGATCCCGGCCGAGCTGTTGCTGGAAGGTTTCCACGATGTCGCGTACGTCGTTGTCAATCCGATCAATCAGGTAGAACAGAGATCGGAAATTTTCCGGATTCAGATCGACCGGACAGCGCCAGGCGCTCCGGAGCTTGCTGCCATACAGTTCCCAGCCGAGATCCAGAACGGTCTGACTGCCGCCGAGCTCGATCAACTGGGTGGCCAACTTGATGTGCAGATTCCCGGCTACACCGGTATGGCCAAGCATGATCGCATTCTGACCAGGTGGGGAGATATCGTAGGCCCCACTGCCGTCGTCAACGAAACCGACATGGGTCTGGACAAGGTCTCGGTCACTTTTACACGAGCGTTTCTGCAAACGTTGGGGGAGGAAGAAAAGCAGGTGTGTTACCAGGTCATCGACCGTGCAGGTAACCCTTCAATCCTCTCGAACACTGTAGCGGTGAAATTAAGGCTGAACGACTTGCCTTCTGATTATCCGGCACCTGTCATTGATCAAGCGGTAGGCGATCTGATTGATTATCTGGAAGCTCAGGCCGGCGTATTGGTCGACATCCCCCATTATCCAGGCGCGGCAGCGCTTGATAGCATCCAGCTATTCTGGGGCACCAATAATCCCTTGACCCCTGTCTTCGTTGCACCTGGCGACGAAAATGAAGCCGTCATACTCACGTTGAAACTGCCATTTGAGGCCATTGCCCAAGGTCCGCAAGGCGACACCGCGGTTCATTATGAAGTGTTTCGCAACGGCGAACTGACCGGCACATCGCTGGACACCCACATAGACGTTTTTACAACACTTCCCTTCCCCACCCCCTTGAACAATTTGACGATACAAGGGACGAGCGTACAAAACCCGAACACCCAGGACAACTTCATCGACGAAGACGATTACGAGTTGAACGGCAGAGGCGTAGTGCTCTGGAATACGGGATTCGAAATCAATGATGATCTGAACCTGTACTGGGGCAATCAGTTAAAAACGCAGTGGTATCAAATACGGTCTAGCGACGTTGCAGCGGCAAGAGACTTGATTATTCCGATTGATAACGAGCTGATGAAGTTGCAAGGCACTGGCGAGGCCATTCCGGTGTACTTCACAGTCACGCGTACAGGAAACCCAAACAGTATGACGAGTCCGACTCAGCCTGTAACAGTACGGTCTCGAGAAGAGCAACCCGGTGGCGAAAACGGATTGACTGGGCCCACGTTCAATCTCACGTCCAACGGAGTGCTGGGGCCCAATGAAAATCCAGACGGTGCCGATGTAAAAGTCTCACCTTATGTAAATATTGCCGAGGGCCAGAAGATCACCTTCACGTTCAAGGGTTTTGACGACTTCAATAATCCCATCGAAGCCGCTACTTATGTGACGACTCGTAAGCTCGATGAAGTGGATGTTGTGCAAGGGCATGTATTCAAGGTCCCTCAGATCAACACACTGCTTATTTGCACAGGGTTTGCGGAGGCGAGTTATACCGTCGACCCTGTCGAAGGCAGCAATCAAAGTCCGGCAACCTCCACGGTCACTCGCGTCATCGTGCATATGCTTAAACCTACCGACTTTACCTGTCTGAGTCGCTAAACCGTTGCGGGCTCACCAGGCCCGCAACTTTTACACGTAGAAGGAACGCCCATGTATAACCTTGCGACTGAAAAAAAAGAAAACGTGCTGACTTCGCCAGTCATCGCAGCCGCCTTGAACGGTGGACTATTACCCGTCGACAGTTTGAACATGCCCCTCGAAGTGCTGTTGAACGTCTGGCAAGGCGCGCGCCCCGGCTATACCTATCAGCTGTACTTCGATGGAGTGCTTATTGGTCTCAAGAAAGAGATACTGCTTTCGCAGATGCCAGGTGACGACCTCATGCTGCACATTCCATCCGAGCTGTTGACGGAAGGTCGTCACTCGGTGGCTTACGCGGTCGAAAACCCGATCAATATGGTCGTCGAGTTTTCTGCCGAGACAGTTGTAATCGTAGACCTTACCCCGCCTGGCGATCCGCTGCTGGCCCCCATCATTTTTCCCACGCAGGTACAGAACGGTCTGACCTCAGAAGAACTGCAAACCATGGGTAACCTGCTTTCAGGGACGATTGCCAGCTACAACGGCATGCAGGAGGGCGATGTTGTCCGCACCTACTGGAATGATCTGCCCGGTCCGATGGCGGTGGTGAGCAGTGATGACGTGGGTCTTAAACGAACAATGGTCGACTTCGCCAGGCCGTTTCTGGAGTTGATCGGCGACATTGAGGCGCCGGTCTACTACACGATTACAGATCTGGCAGGGAATCTGTCCATGGCCTCGGAGTCGGTGGACGTGAAGCTGCAACTCGCGCAAGCAACGCCCCTGCCCACCCCAACCATAAAAGAAGCCATCGGCACCATACTCGACCCGGCCAACGCTTCATCCGGTGCAACCGTGGTGATCGACGCCACCGCCAACCTGAAAGCCGGCGATCAGGTGATCGTGCAATGGCAAGGGCCGAACGGCAGTGACACCCAGGAAAAGACCCTGTCGAGCGCAGAAGCCGGCAAGACGCTGGAGATGCTGTTTGCGTTTGCTCTGGTAACGGCAAACGCCGGGCAGACGGTGGCGATTTCTTATGTGGTCAATCGCGTCAACGGTCTGGTGCAGGTATCCGGCACGCTGGCCTTGCAGATTCTGGCGGCGCAGCCCGAGTTGCTGCTGGACACCTCGCCGGTCACGCTGGCCGGCAAGGTGTATCTGCTTCCGGGCTCGCCGGACCTGTTGCCGAACTTCCCGTCCGATACCACCCTTCTGCGTCAGGCCAGTGGCGGACAGGCACCCTATCAGTACGCTTCGAGCGACCCGCTGGTCGCGAAAGTGGACAGCAATGGCCTGACCTCGGTTCGAGGCAACGGCACAGCCACCATTACGGCGACCGATGCTTCGGGCGCGAGTAAAAGCTACCTGATCACCGTCACCGGCGTCATCCATTGCATCGGTCTGGGCAGCGGCAGCTTTTCTCAGATCAGCAAAAATGCGGGCAACAACAGCGCGAGGATTCCAACCATTCACGAGCTGGTGGATATCTACGCCCTGTATGGCAATCGCTGGCCGATGGGCAACGGCAACTATTGGTCGTCCACTGTTTCAAGCGCCGGCATCGGCGGATGGAACTGGTATTACGTGAAAAACATGGTCACTGGCGGCAACTTCAAACTGAAGAGTCACAATTCCAGTCTCGGCGTAGGCATCAGATGACCGATTGCTGAACCCATTGTTCATCCGGCAGGGCGTTGCGCTAAAGGCGTAACGCCCTGTCACCGTTTTCAGGAGTTTCCCAGGGCCAGCCCATGCACCGTCCGACTCCCTCACGCCAACGCTGCGTTTAACCTGCAACCCATGAAGGCCGCTTTGCCGCGAGCATCAACTCACAGCCTTTCAGGACGTCCTCACTGACAGGTCGGCTGACGCTGAGATCGGAGCTGGAACAGTCCCCCGTCATCGCCGACGGCAAGGTGGGTAAAATGCGAACCACCATCGGCCTGCCTTGCCGGTGACTCAGGCGCGCAGGAACCCGGCAATCTCTCTCGCGGACTCAGCCAGGCAGTGCTCATGGCTGATACCCGCGACCTTCAGGGGTTTGAGGTCGTGATTGGCAGTCGGCAACCAGTGCAGCCGAATGGCACTCGACAATGCATAGCCTTCTACGGCTTCGCGATTGCCTAGCGCGTCGCGTTCGCCCTGCACGATCAGTGTGGGTGTCTTAAGGTCGGCCAGATGCGCCACGCGTGGTTTTTCAGGCTTGCCCACGGCGTAGAACGGATACCCTAGACACACCAGCGCATCGACCTCAAGCTCATCGGCGATAAGGCTGGCCATCCGCCCGCCCATTGATTTGCCGCCGACCGCCAGACGCCCGCGGATGTGAGCACGCACACAGGCGAACACCTCTCTCCAGCATTCCAGCAATTGTGCCTGTGGATTGGGTGGACGCTTGCTGCCGCCCCGACGCCGCTGCGCCATATAAGGAAACTCGAAGCGCAGGACGCTGATACCTTGCGCCGCCAGATCAGCCGCCATGCGGTTCATGAAGTCGCTGTCCATCGGTGCACCTGCACCATGCGCCAGCAACAGGGTCGGCGCGTCCAGCGCACCCGCAAGTTGCGCGGGCGTCCACAGCCAGCCTCTTTCACTGACCAGCTGCAGCCATTGATCCTGACCGATACCGGGCTTAAAGCCGTTGCTCATGTTTGCCTCATTCAGGTGGGTCGCAAAGTAGCCCATCACTATAGCGGCGAACCGGGTCGCGAATCCCGTACGAATCGCGAGCGCACGGCGCATCGAGACGCCCCGCCCCGTCGGACAGCCGCCATTCAGGTCTGCCCGGGTACTCTGTCAAGGTGCACTAGGTAAAGTACCCAGGCGATGAGCGCCCCAAACCTGACACCGCCGGGCGGTTTCATTGACGGCACTGGCCTCGCACATTGCAACAACACCGCTGAGTCGGTCACCAGAGTCATATGCCTGCTCAGGCCGATTTGCTGGGCAATGACAGGTGTTACTGCCGACTGAACATACGTGACAGTCTTTGCGCGGGTCCTGATCAACTCGTCTGTACGCGAAGGTCGCCACCGCTGTGTTCCAGTCCAGCGGCGATGCGTGAACTCCGCACCCTGCAACGGGGTGCGGAATACTCGCTGACGCATTGCGCAGCATCTTTTCGTACAGAACCTGCGACTTCCCACACCCCCTGTTTCAACGCTAAACTCGTGACACGCGTCTGCCGCAGCCCTTTGACGCTCATTGATGTGCCTGTCTGTTCCTGCCCCTGCCTCTTCGGTGTGCTTCGATGCGATTGCCAGCGCTGCATCGCCCTGGCCCGATTACGTCTGCGGTAACCCTCTGAATCGTGGAAGTCTGCAATGAGCACAACAATCAGTCCTACAACCTACAACTACACCGTGGTGCGCCAGTTTGCCATCATGGCTGTGGTCTGGGGTGTGGTCGGCATGAGCCTGGGCGTGTTCATTGCTTCGCAACTGGTCTGGCCAGGGCTGAACCTGGAACTTGAATGGACCACCTTCGGACGCCTGCGCCCGCTGCACACCAATCTGGTGATCTTTGCCTTCGGCGGCTGCGCGCTGTTCGCCACCTCTTATTACGTGGTGCAACGCACTTGCCAGACGCGGCTGATTTCCGATGGTCTGGCGGCCTTCACCTTCTGGGGCTGGCAGGCCGTGATCGTCGGCGCCATCGTGACCCTGCCGATGGGCTACACCACCACCAAGGAATATGCCGAGCTCGAATGGCCGGTGGCGATTCTGCTGGCCATCGTCTGGGCCGCCTACGCTGCAGTGTTTTTCGGCACCATCGTCAAACGCCGCACCCGGCATATCTACGTCGCCAACTGGTTCTACGGCGCGTTCATCGTGGTGACCGGCATGCTGCACATCGTCAACCATATCTCGTTGCCGGTCAGCCTGTTCAAATCCTATTCGGCCTACGCTGGCGCGACCGACGCCATGATCCAGTGGTGGTACGGACACAATGCCGTCGGTTTTTTCCTGACCACCGGTTTTCTCGGCATGATGTATTACTTCGTGCCCAAGCAGGCCGAGCGCCCGGTCTACTCCTATCGTTTATCCATCGTGCATTTCTGGGCATTGATCACCCTGTATATCTGGGCCGGTCCGCACCATCTGCACTACACCGCGCTGCCGGACTGGGCGCAGTCGCTGGGCATGGTCATGTCGATCATTCTGCTGGTGCCCAGCTGGGGCGGGATGATCAACGGCATGATGACGCTGTCGGGCGCGTGGCATAAGTTGCGGACCGATTCGATACTGCGCTTTCTGGTGGTCTCGCTGGCGTTCTATGGCATGTCGACCTTCGAAGGCCCGATGATGGCAATCAAGACCGTCAACTCGCTTTCGCACTACACGGACTGGACCATCGGCCATGTCCACGCCGGGGCGCTGGGCTGGGTCGCGATGATTACCATCGGGTCGATCTACCACATGATTCCGAAACTCTATGCCCGACCGCATATGTACAGCGTCAGCCTGATCAACACACACTTCTGGCTCGCGACCGTCGGCACCGTGCTTTACATCACCTCGATGTGGGTCAATGGCATCACCCAGGGCCTGATGTGGCGCGCGGTGAACGACGATGGCACGTTGACCTATTCCTTCATCGAAACCATGCAGGCCAGCCACCTGGGCTATATCGTGCGGGCCATCGGCGGCGCGATTTTCACCAGCGGTATGTTGCTGATGGCCTACAACGTCGTGCGTACGATACGTGCCTCGGACCCGCAGGCGGCCGAGGCGGCCACCCGCATCGCAGTCGCGGGGGCGCATTGATGAAGCATGATGCGCTGGAAAAAAACATCGGCCTGCTGGCCTTCTTCATGGTGATTGCCGTGAGCATCGGCGGACTGACGCAGATCGTCCCGCTGTTTTTTCAGGACGTGACCAACCAGCCTATCGAGGGCATGAAGCCACGCAGCGCGCTTGAGGTGGAAGGCCGTGATGTATTCATCGCCAACGGCTGCGTCGGTTGCCACTCGCAGATGATCCGACCGCTGCGCGCCGAAACCGAGCGCTACGGGCATTACTCGGTGGCAGGCGAAAGCGTCTGGGATCATCCTTTCCTGTGGGGCTCCAAACGCACCGGGCCGGACCTGGCACGGATCGGCGGTCGTTACTCGGACGAGTGGCACCGTGTACACCTGAACAACCCGCGCGACCTGGTCCCGACCTCGATCATGCCGGCTTATCCGTTTCTGGCCGAGAAGACCATCGACAGCACGCAGACTGCGAAAAAGCTGCAGGTGCTGCGTACCCTCGGCACCCCTTACACCGACACGGATATCGCCGGTGCGGCGGCTGCGGTACAGGGCAAGACCGAAATGGACGCGCTGGTGGCCTATCTGCAAGGCCTCGGCACGCTCATCAAGAGCAAACGGTGAACATGATGGACATCGGAATGATTCGAGGCCTTGGCACACTGGTCGTGATGGTGGCGTTCATCGGCCTGATGCTGTGGGTGTTCAGCC
Organism: Pseudomonas sp. ICMP 10191; assembly: GCF_001467335.1. NCBI lineage: Bacteria > Pseudomonadati > Pseudomonadota > Gammaproteobacteria > Pseudomonadales > Pseudomonadaceae > Pseudomonas > Pseudomonas sp. ICMP 10191. The sequence goes on along the minus strand of NZ_LKGW01000124.1, from coordinate 104,748 downwards.
CTGCCCGCAAGGCAGACTTCGACGACGCGACACTGCTGCCTTTTGCGGATGATCCCGAGGCCATCGGCAAGGTCGAGCGCGCCAGAGCTGAACGGGAAGACCAACCATGAGTACGTTCTGGAGCCTGTACGTCGCGGTCCTGACCCTGGGCACCATCATCGCCATGCTCTGGCTGCTGCTGTCCACGCGCAAAGGTCAGCCCGACGAACCGACAGATGAAACCGTCGGCCATACGTTCGACGGTATCGAGGAATACGACAACCCATTGCCCAGATGGTGGTTCTACCTGTTTCTGGCGACCATCGTCTTTGCGCTGGGCTATCTGCTCCTGTACCCGGGGCTGGGCAACTGGCAGGGTTTGCTGCCGGGTTATGAATACCGGGACCAAGACAGCAAGACGCAATTCGCCGACGGCCAGCAAGGCTGGACCAGTGTCCACGAATGGGAGCGGGAAGTGGCAAACGCCGAAGCCCGTTACGGGCCGCTGTTTGCCAAGTACGCCGCCATGCCCGTCGAGGAAGTGGCCAAAGATCCGCAGGCGTTGAAAATCGGTGCTCGCCTGTTTGCGTCCAACTGCTCGGTCTGCCACGGCTCTGACGCAAAAGGCGCCTATGGCTTTCCCAATCTGACCGATGCCGACTGGCGTTGGGGCGGCGATGCCCAGGCGATCAAGACCTCCATCCTCGCCGGGCGTATGGGCGTGATGCCGGCTCTGGGCAGCGTGCTCGGCGAACAGGGTGTTCGCGATGTGGCGGCCTACGTGCTGACGCAGCTGGACGCCCGCCCGCTACCGGAGGATGCGAAAGCTGACCCGGTGGCCGGACAAAAGACCTTCGCCAGCCTGTGCGTTGCCTGTCATGGGCCAGAGGGCAAGGGAATGCCGATTCTCGGCGCGCCGGACCTGACCCACCCCAGTGCGTTTATCTACGGTTCCAGCTTCGCGCAGTTGCAGCAGACCATTCGTGATGGCCGCCAGGGCCAGATGCCTGCTCAGCAAGCACTGCAAGGCAATGACCGCGTTCACATTCTGGCTGCCTATGTTTACAGCCTGTCGCGTCAGGAGAAACCGGCAGAGCCCAAGTGATGTTGTTTTGCCGATAGCAAAACCTGGCATCGTGATAGCGCAAAAAACTACGACTGCCATCAGCGATAGATCAAGGCTTGGGACTGCATCTCATCCGCATGCCGTTCAACGCAGAATCGTCATCGCTACCCTGATAGGTTTCGACGCGGGTTTCAAAGCCGGTGGCAACCATTCCGGTGGGGCAACGGTAAGTTTTCCTCCAGACACCATAGTTTGTGTCGTAAGGTGCAGCTATATACTGATCTCCTTCACAGACGAGCCTGACGGAGTCCACCGCAGTGTCGTCACCGTTTCCTTGATGAGCCTCCATTTTCAACTGAAACCCGTCCACAGCTTTGCCTGAAGGACAGCGAACGATCGCGGTCCAGTCTCCCCAGCCCGCTTCCTCGCTCCTTAATACCTGATTATTATTGCAATACATAACGATCGCGTTGATGGCTGTATCGTCACTGTTACCTTGCCACTTTTCCGCTTTGACCTGAAAACCATTTATATGCTGCGTCTCTGAACAAGATGCCGTGCCCCCCCAGCGCCCCCAAAGCCCTGCATTGTCATATTCGTCAACGGGAGGAACAGCAACGGACAGTTTCAACGGCAACGCACCCAAATATTGAGCGGCTTGCGGATTATTGTTCTTAACGAGCCAAACCTGAAAAAGACTAGAACTTTCATTGACATCAACAATGAGAAAAGTTTCTTCAGTTGCCGAGCCACTCAGAAAAACAGGCACCCCATCATAAGTGCTGGAGTAGCGTCCAGCGCTGGCGTGGAAGTGGCCCGCAAAGATAGCTGAAACATCGTAGAGCTTTAGTAAGTTACGGAACCGAGTCAATATTTCTCTCGTGCGCGAGTTAGGGGAATACGTCCATTCAGCCGGATCATGCATGCCGATAATAACGAATTTCCTCTGAGCCCTTGCATCTATCAGCACACGCTCCAGCCAACCATTTTCGACAGGTGACTGGATATCAAACTCATACTTTGACCTGACCAGCGGTGTGCCTAAGGAATAAAACCAGTTGATATAAGAAGGCTCCAGATTCAATTGAATATACCGTACCCTACCCAAATCTTTATAGTAAGCAAAGCTTCCGGAATATCGCTTGGTTGGAGGAAGACCACCGCCATTATCCAGACTGTAATCCATATTATTACCGCCCATCCGGCCAATGAGGTCGTTCATACTGTCTCTGGCGCAGCCGTTGTTTTGGCAGTTACCCACATTGTTCTTGTAATCATGATTACCCAGTCCAAAATACCAATTCGTCGACAATATTGAATCCAGTGTCCCGTACAAAAACGCCCTTTCATCGCCATGGCCAAACGCCGTCATGTCTCCGTTTATGATGACCGGGTTATTGCCGGTCCCGCCCATGGCTCCGGCACGCCATTTTTGTATCGCAGAATATTGATTTCTGATGAGGTCTTCAGTACTGACCTCGTTAACCGAAGAGCGGGATGGCAGTAGGACGTCCTGCGATTGCTGGTGCGGCAAAGCGCCCAGACTGTCCTCTATGTTTTTTTTATCCTTTGACCAAGGGTATTGAGGGTCAGAAGCAAATATAATATGCCTTATTATGCCCTTCGGCCCGACCGCGCTCGCCACAGCGTCTGGGCTTTCATTTTTCACATCACTAACGCACCCGCACATCAATAACAATGTGCTGAACAACGCACAAGGAAAAAGCCTGTAGTTAGACATATCAAAACCCTCATGAAAACTAAAACCCCAGAACCAAAACACGGACAGAGAGCGTTACTCAGAGCATTTCGGCTGTACTCATTATTACAAACATCTGCTAAAACTCTACTATCAGAACTGATAGGTCGGCTATTAGATACCGATGGCAGTTCTTTGAGTGACAAACGGAACGACGTTTAATAAGTAGCCCAGTCATAGGGGCTGCTTAGTACTCCACGCCTACGTGACGGGCTTCAGTAATAAATTTTGCATTTTTGCAATCTGAAATACCAAGAGAAGCTGGCGACGCGCACTGACGCGCATGCAGATAAGCACTGCATACGCCGTAGTCAGCAAAGCTGACCCATATGCTGCGTCAGGAACCATCAGACCAAGTGGATTTTTAGCATCGGGATACCAGGCAAGCAGTGCGCGGTAGTAATTTGCGTCACTGCACGCATTGTAGTTACATCTCTACACGCTTAGAATTGCTCATTATGACAACGATGTGTCTGCCCATTCCAGAGGTCGCTTTCATGACAACAACCCTCTCAAGCCGCGAATTCAACCAAGACACCAGCGGGGCCAAGAAGGCCGCGAATGAAGGCCCGGTGTTCATTACCGACCGAGGCCGCCCTGCCCATGTGCTGCTTTCGATCGAGGCGTACCTGCAACTGACCGGCAGTGCAGCGAGTATCGCTGACATGCTGATAATGCCCACTGACATCGATATCGAGTTCGAGCCTCAGCGCGCCGTGATCACGCCCCGACAGGTTGACCTGTCCTGATGTTCCTGCTCGACACCGACGTGGTGTCCGAACTCAGAAAACGCAACGCCGATGCGAACGTGCTCCGCTGGTCGCGAACGCAGATGGCCTCCAGCCTGTTCATCTCGTCCATCACGATTCTTGAACTCGAAACAGGTATCCTGCGCATCGAACGCCGCGACCCAACACAAGGCGCTGTATTGCGAATGTGGCTCGACCAGCATGTAATGAAGGCGTTCGCCGGACGTATCCTGACAGTCGACACTCAGGTCGCAAGGCGCTGCGCGCAATTACACGTTCCCGACCCGCGCAGCGAAAGCGATGCGCTGATCGCCGCCACTGCGCTGGTGCATGGCATGACCGTGGTCACACGCAACACATTGGACTTTCAGTCGTGCGGGGTCGCGCTGCTCAATCCCTGGGTCAGCCAGTTGAATGAACAAGCGGCCGTTTATTCACGTGCATCACGTTGAACGCGGGTGTGAACCTGCCAGACCTTTATAGGCCGGGGCCAGGCCACCGCCGCTGGACTCATCGATGACCAAGCACATTCCAGTACACGACATCACCCCGGCATGCGAAATAAACGGCGAATTCACCGACCTCTACGCTTCGCGCGAGAAAATCCAGCCCCGCGCGTTCAAGGGTCTGTTTCGAAATGTAAGGATGCTCGGCGGCGCCCTGTTGCTGCTTATCTTCTTCGGCACGGTCTGGCTGAATCGAAGCGGGCATCAGGCGGTCTGGTGGAACCTGCCGGAACGCAAGTTCTACATCTTCGGCGCGACGTTCTGGCCACAGGATTTCATCCTCTTGTCCGGCATTCTGATCGTTGCAGCGTTCGGGTTGTTCTTCATCACCGTTTATGCCGGCCGGGTCTGGTGTGGCTATACCTGCCCGCAGAGTGTCTGGACCTGGATCTTCATGTGGTGCGAGAAAGTCACTGAAGGCGACCGCAACCAGCGTATCAGGCTCGACCATGCCCCGATGAGTGCCGGCAAACTGCTGCGCAAGTTCGCCAAGCACAGCCTGTGGCTGCTGATCGGGCTTGCCACCGGCATGACCTTCGTCGGGTATTTCTCACCCATCCGCGCGCTGTGCGTGGATCTGTTCACGGGCCAGGCGGATGGCTGGGCCTATTTCTGGGTCGGTTTCTTTACCCTGGCCACTTACCTGAATGCCGGCTGGCTGCGCGAACAGGTATGCATTTACATGTGCCCCTATGCACGATTCCAGAGCGTGATGTTCGACAAGGACACACTGATCATCTCCTACGACCAGAATCGTGGCGAAGCCCGAGGCCCGCGCAAGAAGGAGGCTGATCCTCAGGCACTGGGGCTGGGTGACTGTATCGACTGCACGATGTGCGTGCAGGTCTGCCCGACCGGCATCGACATTCGTGACGGCCTGCAGGTGGAGTGCATCAGCTGTGCGGCGTGCGTCGATGCCTGCGATACGGTCATGGACAAGATGGACTACCCTCGCGGCCTGATTCGCTACACCACCGAACACAATCTGTCCGGACAACGCACCCGCACTCTGCGCCCACGTCTGGTCGGTTATGCGCTGGTCCTGCTGCTGATGATTGCGCTGCTGACGGCTGCTTTCTGCATGCGCACGCTGGTGGGTCTGGAGGTCAGCAAGGACCGCATGCTGTTCAGGGAAAACGCCGAAGGCCGGATCGAAAACGTCTACAGCCTGAAAGTGATGAACAAGGATCAGGTGGACCACACCTATGTGCTGCAGGCCAGCGGCCTGCCCGACCTGAGACTGCAGGGCCATCGGGAAATCAGTGTCCCGGCGGGCGAAATCGTCAGCCTGCCGGTGGAGCTGTCCAGTGCGCCGGAAAAACTGCCGTCGCACAGCAACGAGGTAACCTTTACCCTCAAGGACATCGACAGCGATACTCAGGTCGAGACCCAAAGCCGCTTCCTCGGCCCACCCATTCGTTAAGAGCACCGTCATGCCCGCTGCGACTGCTGCAAGCCCCTGGTACCGGCACCTCTGGCCATGGATCATCATCGCCATCCTCACCGGTTCGGTGACCTTGAGCCTGTCGATGGTGTTCATCGCCGTGACCCACCCAGATCCGCTGGTCACCGATAACTATTACGAGGCCGGCAAAGGCATCAATCGCTCGTTGAATCGCGAAGTGCTCGCCCAGACCCTCAAACTGCACGCGCGCCTGCACCTAGATGAGCTGACCGGAGAAGTCGGGCTGCACCTGAGCGGCAACAGCAACCCGGAGCGTCTGGAACTCAACCTCATTTCGCCCACGCGCCCTGCCAGTGATCGCCGGGTGTTCCTGACCCGCAGCCCGTCGGAACCGGGCCGTTACATCGGTCAGTTGCAGGACAAGGTCGATGGTCGGCGTTTTGTGGAACTGCTGGGTGTCGAAGGCGAGCAGACCTGGCGCCTCTTCGAGGAGGAACAGATCGGCACTGACGACGTGACCCTGGGTGACGAGCCCCTGCAAGCCGCGCAACGCCGGAAAGACTGAGCGTGGCCAAGCCCTCCTCTCCTGCTCCGCTGCACTGCTACCACTGCGGCTTACCGGTTCCAGCGGGCAGCCATTTCAACGCGGTAGTGCTCGGTGCCACCCGACAGCTGTGCTGCCCCGGTTGTCAGGCAGTGACCGAGGCCATCGTCGCCAGCGGTCTGGACAACTATTACCGCCACCGCAGTGAAACCTCGGCCAACCCGGAAAGCCTGCCCAGCCAATTGCTCGAGGAACTGGTGCTCTACGACCGCACCGACGTACAGGCGCCCTTCGTGCGCCACGACGGCGACCTTTCAGAAGCCACCCTGCTTGTCGAAGGCATCAGTTGCGCGGCCTGCGGCTGGCTGATCGAGCAACGCTTGGGGCGGCTGCCAGCAGTGGCCGAAGCGCGCCTGAATCTGTCCACTCATCGCCTGCTGGTGCGCTGGCACCCCGACCAGCTTGCGCTCAGCCAATTGCTGAGCGAGCTGCACGCGATTGGCTATGTCGCCCATCCATGGCAGGCCGACCGCGCAGCCGAACGCCTGGCGCGTGACAATCGTCTGGCGTTGCGACAACTGGGCGTAGCCGGCCTGCTGTGGTTTCAGGCCATGATGGCCACCATGGCCACCTGGCCGGAATTCAATATCGACCTCAGCCCGCAGATGCACACCATTCTGCGCTGGGTGGCGCTGTTTCTGACCACGCCGATCGTCTTCTACAGTTGCGCGCCATTCTTTCGCGGTGCCTTGCGCGACCTGCGCAGCCGCCACCTGACAATGGATGTCTCGGTGTCGCTGGCAATAGGCGCGGCCTACGCCGCGGGGATCTGGACCGCCGTCACCGGCGCTGGCGAGCTGTATTTCGATGCAGTCGGCATGTTTGCACTGTTCCTGCTGGCAGGACGTTACCTGGAACGCCGCGCCCGCGAGCGCACGGCAGCGGCCACGGCCCAACTGGTCAACGTGCTGCCCGCCTCATGCCTGCGCCTCAGCGATGACGGCCAGAGCCAGCGCATCATGCTCAGCGAACTGCACTTGGCCGATCGGGTGCTGGTACAGCCCGGTGCAGTGATACCGGCCGATGGCAAAATCCTCGAGGGTCGCTCCAGTATCGATGAATCGCTGTTGACCGGCGAATACTTGCCTCAGATGCGCAGAGTGGGCGATGCGGTCACCGCAGGAACGCTGAATGTCGAAAGCCCACTGACCGTTGCCGTGACGGCGCTGGGCCACGAAACCCGTCTTTCGGCCATTGTCCGGCTGCTCGAACGCGCGCAGGCAGAAAAGCCCCGACTCGCGCAGATTGCCGACCGGACGGCACAGACCTTTCTGCTGTTTTCGCTGATCGCGGCCGCACTGATCGGGATGATCTGGTGGCAGCTGGACGTATCGCGCGCATTCTGGATCGTCCTGGCCATGCTCGTCGCCACCTGCCCCTGCGCACTCTCGTTGGCGACACCGACCGCCTTGACTGCGGCGACCGGCACGCTGCACACACTCGGCCTGCTGCTGACCCGGGGTCATGTGCTCGAAGGCCTCAACCAGATCGACACGGTCATCTTCGACAAGACCGGCACTCTGACCGAAGGACGCCTGACGTTGCGCAGCATTCACCCATTGCGCGAGCTGGACGCCAATCGCTGCCTGGAACTGGCGGCGGCCCTGGAAAACCGCTCCGAGCACCCCATCGCCCGCGCGTTCGGTCGAGCGCCAAAGGCTGCCGAAGAGGTGCTCAGCACACCGGGATTGGGGCTGGAAGGTCGTGTTGACGGGCATCTGCTGCGCATCGGCGAGGCGGCATTCGTCTGCGCGCTGAGCGGTGCTGAAACACCCTTGCCAACCGGGCGTTGCGGCCAATGGCTGTTGCTGGGCGATGCGCAGGGCCCGCTCGCATGGCTGGTGCTGGACGACCGACTGCGCGAGGATGCCGACATCCTGTTACAGGCATGCCGGTCGCGAGGCTGGAAAACGCTGCTGTTGTCAGGCGATAGCTCACCGATGGTTGACAGCGTCGCGCAGGCGCTGGGCATCGACGAGGCGCGTGGCGGCATGTGCCCGGACGATAAGCTGGAGGTGCTGCGCCGGCTTCAGGCTCAGGGGCGCAAGGTGCTGATGATCGGTGACGGGGTGAACGACGTACCGGTCATGGCAGCAGCCGACATCAGTGTGGCGATGGGCTCGGCCACCGACCTCGCCAAAACCAGCGCTGACGCGGTGCTGCTGTGCAACCGCCTCCCGGTGCTGATCGACGCGCTGAATCTGGCCCGACGCACGCGTAGCGTCATTATCGAAAACCTGCTCTGGGCCGGTCTGTACAATGGCCTCATGCTGCCCTTCGCGGCCCTGGGCTGGATCACTCCGGTGTGGGCGGCGATCGGCATGTCGATCAGTTCACTGACGGTAGTGCTCAACGCCTTGCGCCTGACCCGCCTGCCGCGTCGTGCCCTTGCCCCCCAATCTGCACCGGAGGTTTCATGCCCGCGCTTTACATCATGATCCCTGCCGCTCTGCTGCTGGTGGGCGTGGCGATCTACGTGTTCTTCTGGGCAGTGGACAGCGGTCAGTACGACGACATGGAAGGTCCGGCACACAGCATCTTGTTCGATGACACGCCGCCTGTGGAGCATGTCCCGCCTGAGTCTCCGCAGTCGGGCCCGGACGAGAAACGCGATGTTTGAACTCGCCTCGATGCTGTTCTCGGCGTTCATTCTCGGGCTGCTGGGCGGTGGTCACTGCCTAGGCATGTGCGGTGGCCTGATGGGCGCCCTGACGCTGGCCATCCCCAAGGAACAGCGCAGTCGCCGGTTTCGTTTGCTGCTGGCCTACAACCTGGGGCGCATTCTCAGTTACGCCGCAGCTGGCCTGTGTTCCGGACTGGTCGGCTGGGCGGTGGCACAAAGTCCGCTGGCGACGGGCTTGCGCATCGTCGCTGCCGTATTGCTGATCATGATGGGGCTGTACCTGGCAGGCTGGTGGAGCGGGCTGACTTATATAGAGCGTCTCGGCCGAGGCCTGTGGCGCTATTTGCAACCCTTGGCCAGTCGCCTGTTACCGGTGTCCAGTGTGCCGCGCGCCGTGGTGCTCGGTGCGCTGTGGGGCTGGCTGCCTTGCGGGCTGGTCTACAGCGCCCTGCTGTGGGCCGCCAGCCAGGGCAACCCTCTCGACAGCGCGCTGCTGATGCTGGCGTTCGGGCTGGGCACCTGGCCGGTTCTGCTGGCCACCGGTCTGGCTGCCGAGCGCACCACGGTCTTGTTGCGCAAGCGTGGTGTGCGCATGGCGGGAGGTTTGCTGGTGATGGTCTTCGGTATCTGGACCTTGCCAGGCCCCCACCAGCACTGGCTGATGGGGCACTGACGCCGGCAACTCTTGCCACTTGATCCACATCAACGCCGCCCCCCGGCCTCCTGCGTATGCTCGCGACATCGCCAGCCAGACCGGGAAACGCGCGCATGTTTGACGCCATTCGTTGGGATTCAGACCTGATCCATCGTTACGATGTGGCGGGGCCGCGCTATACGTCCTATCCGACTGCAGCGCAGTTCGATACCCAAGTGGGCGCCATCGACCTGCTGCATGCGCTGCGCGAAAGCCGCAAGGCATCACGTCCGTTGTCGCTTTACGTGCATCTGCCCTTCTGCGCGAACATTTGCTACTACTGCGCCTGCAACAAAGTCATCACCAAGGACCGCGGCCGCGCTCAGGCCTACCTGAAACGGCTCGAACACGAGATGCGAATGCTCGCCTGTCACCTGGCGCCAGGTCAGGTGGTAGAGCAACTGCACCTCGGCGGCGGCACGCCGACCTTTCTCAGTCACGACGAACTGCGCCGCTTGATGGCGCAACTGCGCTCACACTTCAACCTGCTGGACGACGATTCCGGCGACTATGGCATCGAGATTGATCCTCGCGAAGCGGACTGGTCGACGATGGGACTGCTGCGCGAGCTGGGTTTCAACCGGGTCAGCCTGGGCGTGCAGGACCTTGACCCGACGGTGCAGCGGGCGATCAACCGCATGCAAAGCCTGGAAGAGACCCGCGCGATAGTCGAAGCGGCGCGCACGCTGCAATTTCGTTCGGTGAATATTGATCTGATCTACGGCCTGCCCGCACAGAACCCGCAGACTTTCAGCCACACCGTGGACAAGGTCATCGATCTGCAGCCCGACCGGTTGTCGGTGTTCAACTATGCGCATCTGCCCGAGCGCTTCATGCCGCAGCGGCGCATCGACGCTGCGGATCTGCCGGATGCAGCGAGCAAACTGCTGATGCTGGAGCGCACCGTCGAGCAATTGGGCAACGCCGGTTATCGCTACATCGGCATGGACCATTTCGCCCTGCCCGACGACGAGCTGGCCATCGCTCAGGAAGACCTGACCCTGCAACGCAACTTTCAGGGCTATACCACGCACGGTCACTGCGACCTGATCGGCCTGGGTGTCTCGGCCATCAGTCAGGTCGGTGAGCTGTACAGCCAGAACAGCAGCGACCTGAGCGAGTATCTGAGGCTGCTGGACAGCGACCAGCCCGCAACTCGACGTGGACTGATCTGCCACGATGACGACCGCATCAGGCGCGCCATCATTCAGCAATTGATTTGCGGCTTCACCCTGGATTTCGGCAATATCGAGAAGACCTTTTGCATCGATTTCAGGGACTATTTCAGCGAAGCGTGGCCGCAACTGCTCGGCATGGCCAGCGACGGGCTGATTACGCTGAGTGAGACGGGCATTGAAGTCAGACCGGCAGGCCGACTGCTGGTACGCGCAGTGTGCATGGTCTTCGATGCTTACCTGACCCGGCACAACAGACAGCAGTTCTCCCGAGTGATATGACCCGCGTCCAGGTTCTACATTTTGGCCAGAACCAGCATCCCCGCCTTGGTCTTGTCGGCGTCACTGGAGCCCAGGCCGTTCATGAGCGACGACATATCGGCCGTGGAATTGCTCACCTGCGCCTGCAACGTGCTGAGCACGGTCTGCAATGCCGCGGCCTTGGTCCGTCGCTCCTCGGGGCTCAGGCTGGGGTCATTCAGGGCCTTCTGGATCTGCTCCATGGTTTCCTCGATCCTGCGCTGAAGCTCGCGAATCGCCTTGAGGATCTTCTGCACGGAAGCAGGCAGGCCGCTCTGCTCGATATCGGCGTTTTTGGAGGACGATGAAGCAGCCGCCTTGCCTTCTGCGGACAAATTGACCTGTACGCCCTTTGTCTCGCTTGCAGATGTCTCGGCAGTGCTTTGCTCGGCATAACTGTAGGTGGTCTGCGAGGTCGCAGTCCGTATCGTAATGCTGTTGATCAACGGGAGTGTCGTTGACATGCCAAGGCATCCTGATGTGGCTGAAGGAATACAGGGTTATCGGCAGACAGTCTGCGACCTTGATGACTGCGAAAGATTTGCAGGCTGGCCCCGACAAGCACGGGTGAGTTACCCTTACAGCTTATGTGTGATTTCCCACAAGGAATTAAGTGATGTCCGAGCCAGTCAAGTCGCGCGCTCAAACCCAGGCTCATTGCAAGGATTGCAGTCTCGCGCCGTTGTGCCTGCCCCTTTCGTTGAATACCGAAGACATGGACTGCCTTGACCAGATCGTCAAACGCGGCCGCCCCCTGAAAAAAGGCGAGTTTCTGTTTCGTCAGGGGGACACCTTCGAGTCGGTCTACGCGGTGCGTTCCGGGGCACTGAAAACCTTCAATATCAGTGACAGCGGTGAAGAACAGCTCACCGGCTTTCATCTGCCCAGCGAACTGGTGGGCATGTCAGGCATGGACGCCGAGGCTTACCCAGTCTCGGCGCAGGCACTGGAAACCACATCGGTCTGCGAGATCCCTTTCGAGCGTCTGGACGAACTGTCCGTGAAACTGCCGCAGCTGCGTCGGCAGTTGATGCGCGTCATGAGCCGTGAGATCCGCGACGATCAGCAAATGATGCTGCTGCTCTCGAAAAAGACCGCCGATGAGCGTATCGCCACCTTTCTGATCAATCTGTCTGCACGCTTCCGCGCCAGAGGTTTTTCGGCCAATCAGTTCCGACTGAGCATGTCGCGCAATGAAATCGGTAATCACCTGGGTCTGGCAGTCGAGACGGTGTCCCGTGTATTTACCCGGTTCCAGCAAAATCAGCTGATTTCTGCCGAGGGCAAAGAGATTCACATCCTCGCCCCCATCGAGCTGTGTGCGCTGGCTGGCGGGTCGATGCAAAGCTGAAACGTGCGATCTTTGGCGGGTCGGCTTAAACTGTCGGCCAAAACTGCCATGGAACCCCCTGATGACTTTCGATCAATCGAACTTCAAATCCCTTGTCCGCCCGGTCGTGGACTTCCCAAAGCCGGGCGTGGTCTTCCGCGATATCACGCCCCTGTTCCAATCGCCCAAGGCCACCCGTCAGGTGATTGACAGCTTCGTGCAGCGCTACATCGATGCCGAGTTCAGCCATATCGGCGTTATGGACGCGCGGGGTTTTCTGATTGGTTCGGTGGTTGCCTATCAGTTGAACAAGCCGCTGGTGCTGTTCCGCAAACAAGGCAAACTGCCTGCCGATGTACTGTCAGAGGCGTATCAGACCGAATACGGCGAAGCGTATCTGGAGGTGCATGCCGACAGCCTGTGCGAAGGTGACTCGGTCATCATGTTCGATGACCTGATCGCGACCGGAGGCACGCTGATCGCCGCCGCCAACCTGATCCGCCGCATGGGTGCCGAAGTGTACGAGGCCGCTGCGATTATCGACCTGCCGGAACTGGGCGGTTCCAAGCGTCTTAACGACCTGAAGATCCCGACGTTCTGTCTGACCGAGTTTGCGCTGGACGAGCAGTAAGGGCGCAGGGACTGAGTTACAGGTTCCAAACTCTCCAGCGCTCACGGCTATCGTAAATGCGCTTTTTTATCGCGATGGCACTGACGACGCAGAGTGCGACGTTAGTGACAGGACGAAGGAACCCGACGAAGTCGGGCCGGAAACAGGAGCGAGGGGGTTTGGTTACTTTGGCCCGTCAAAGTAACTCGCCGAGGGGCGAAAAGGTGACCTGAGTCGAACCCCAATCTACCTGACATCACAGAACCACTGTGTGACGCGGAGCGTCACGAACTGCATTCCCACGCGGAGCATGGGAACGATAGCCATACGAACGAGAAACTAGCTCGCTGTATTACCGTGCAGTTTGGTCATTAGTTGCGCTTCGGCCTGGGTCAGGCCGCAGGACTGGGTCAGCTCGTCGATGCTGGCACCCATGCCGACCAGACGGGCGGCCTGGGCGAAGGACAGCGTGGAGGGATCGCGCTGCTCCAGGGCGGTGAGCTTGTCGGGCAACGGCGCAACGACGGCACGCAGCTCATGCAACGCTTCGCCCATGCGCACCGTGCCGTTCTGGTAGTTGTCCAGACGCCTGGCCAACTCCTTGATCCGCTGATCCCGCAAGGCAGCCGCCTCGTCACGCCCGGCGTCGAGCTTGCGCTGACGCCTGGTATGGGCCAGGAACATAAACAGGGTGACAACCCAGAGAATGCCCAGGAAGACGACAGCTACCTCAAAGATCAATCAGATGTTCTCCAGCTCGGACCACTCTTCTTCGGACATCATTTTGTCCAGTTCAACCAGAATCAACAGTTCGCCGTTCTTGTTGCAAACGCCCTGAATGAACTTGGCCGATTCGTCGTTACCGACGTTAGGCGCAGTTTCAACTTCTGACTGACGCAAGTAAACCACTTCCGCCACGCTGTCGACCAGGATACCGACCACTTGCTTGTCGGCTTCGATGATCACGATACGCGTATTGTCGCTGACTTCAACCGGGGCCAGACCAAAACGCTGACGGGTATCGATCACGGTCACGACGTTACCGCGCAGGTTGATAATGCCCAGTACGTAGCTTGGCGCACCCGGCACCGGGGCGATTTCAGTGTAGCGCAGCACTTCCTGCACCTGCATTACGTTGATGCCATAGGACTCGTTGTCCAGGCGGAACGTAACCCATTGCAGAATAGGATCTTCGGAACCTTGTGCAGACGACTTATTCATAACCCCAACCCCTCACGTGTGTTCTTTGCAGGTGACGCCACTGGCACCGACCCATGATTATTTCGACTTGTTCAACTGCTTGACCGCGCCACTGGCTATCAGCTCGGCCAACTCTGCAACATCCAGCAACGCGCACATGTGCTCGATGACCGTGCCCGCCAGCCATGGACGATGACCTCGCTGCGCGCGCCATTTGATCTCGTTCGGATCAAGACGCAACGAACGACTGACCTGATGCACCGCCAGCCCCCACTCGTATCCCTGCACCGAAATCACGTACTGCAATCCCTGGCGAAAATCGTCGCGGTAGCGATCAGGCATGATCCAGCGCGCCGTATCCAACACTTTCAGGTTGCCTGCCTGACAAGGCAGGATCCCGAGAAACCAGTCCGGCTGACCGAACAGCGGCGTCAGCTCCTGCCCCGCCAGCGGATAAATCGACCCCAGGCACACCAACGGCACCGCCAGTGTCAGACCGGCCACATCGAACAACAGGCATTCGAACGGCTCGGCAGCCCATGCCGGACGACCATCACTGGTCGGCGGTGGTGTCGGTGTACGCTGGGCTGCCAGCGTGCTCAAATCGGCGACCGGTTCTACCAGCGCAACGGTTGGCACTGCCTCCTCAACCTGAGCCACTTCAACCTGCAGCGCTTCGGCAACGATCACCGGAGCGACTTCAACCACTGGCGCAGGCGCCTCAACCTTGACCGCTACAGCCACCGGAGCCGGTGCGGCAACCGCGACGGCCAGCGGCTTGATCTGCGCTTGCATCCGCGCATCAAAGGCCTGCTCTTCGAGCACAGCCGCCTGAAATTCATCGATGCTGCTGACGGGCTCTTCGAGCACTTCAGTCGCGTCGTACAACAATGCGTCCAGGTAGGACTGCAAAGCCAGTTTGGGTCGTGTTGCAACTTCTACAGGGCGGTTCATACCGGGGCCCAACAAAAAATGGAGCATGTGCAGCCTGATACAGTTATCGGCCGCATTGAGGCATCACTTGAGCAAACAATGTAGAAAGAGTAGACGTTCACGTCAGGCCACCTGCGCATTGAGCTGCTCGGCGAGCATATGCTTGAGCAATGCCCGGTAAGCGATCACACCACGACTCTTGCTGTCGTTCTGCGACGGCGTAAGCCCCAGTCGGCTGGCATCGCGCAATCGTGTATCGACCGGCACATAGGCTTGCCAGACATGCTCGGGGAAGCTGTCGCGCAGCAATTTCAAGGTGCCCAGCGATGCCTGGGTACGACGGTCGAACAATGTCGGCACGATGGTATAAGGCAGCGGCACCTTGCGCGAACGGTTGATCATGGTCAGCGTATTGACCATGCGCTCCAGACCTTTCACGGCCAGAAACTCGGTCTGCACCGGAATCGCCAACTGCTGGCTGGCCGCCAGGGCATTGACCATGAGAACGCCCAGCAGCGGCGGACTGTCGATCAACGCATAGTCAAAATCCTGCCACAACTGAGCCAGACTTTTTGCGACAACCAGGCCCAGGCCGCTCTGGCCCGGTGATTGACGCTCCAGTGTGGCGAGCGCGGTGCTGGAGGGTATCAGCGAGATACGTTTATCGCTGGTAGGCAGCAGCAACTGGCCGGGAAGACCCTCCGGCACCGCGCCTTTATGCAGAAACAGATCGAAAGCACTGTGTTCCAGTTCGTCCGGGTTATGCCCGAAATAACTGGTCATGGAGCCGTGAGGGTCCAGATCGACCACGACCACGCGCTTGCCTGAATCGGCCAGCAAACCGGCCAGGGCAATGGTCGTGGTGGTCTTTCCGACTCCACCTTTCTGGTTGGCTACTGCCCAGACTCTCATTAATGTTTTTCCTTCCGTACAGCGACGACCATACCGATACGATGTTTAGGGGGCGGGTGACGGAGAATTGACGGCGTTCGCGCGTACCGGCGGCTTTGCTGGCACCGGTGCAGTTTGTGTGCCAGCACGCCTCAATGCGGCATCCGGTTGCACATTGGCCGATCCAGCGCTGGTCAGGCTGCGGCGAACATCCAGATTGCGCGAGATAACCAGCACTACACGGCGGTTCTTGGCGCGTCCGACGGTGCTGGTGTTGGGGGCGATCGGCTGAAACTCACCATAGCCCACCGAAGCGAGACGCGCCGGATTGACACCGTCCATGGCGAGCATGCGCACAATGCTGGCAGAACGTGCTGAAGAAAGCTCCCAGTTGGTCGGAAATTGTGCAGTGCTGATCGGCTGGTCGTCGGTAAAGCCCTCGACATGGATCGGGTTGTCGAAGCGTTTGACGATCCCGGCGACCTTTTCGATGATGGTGAAGGCCTTGTCGCTGGGCATCGCATCGCCACTGCCGAAAAGCATGCTGGAGTTGAGTTCGATCTCGATCCACAGTTCGTTGCCGCGCACAGTCATCTGGTCGGACTTGATCAGGTCACCGAACGCATCGCGCACGTCCTGGGCAATGGTCTGCAACGGGTCATCGGACGCCTGACCTATGCCTGCGTCAGTCTGCTCGCTGTCCTTGACCAGCGGCTCGGCGGGCTTGACTGAAACCGGGCGCTGCTCACCGATGGGGATCGGCTTCATGGTGCGTTCGGTGTCATTGAACACACCGACCAATGCCTGGGACAGAATCTTGTACTTGCCTTCGTTGACCGAGGAAATCGAGTACATCACCACGAAAAACGCGAACAGCAAGGTAATGAAGTCGGCATACGACACCAGCCAGCGTTCGTGATTTTCATGTTCTTCGACCTGACGACGGCGAGCCATGCGCTGTTACTCCATGAAGCCTTGCAGCTTGAGTTCGATGGAGCGCGGGTTCTCACCCTCGGCGATGGACAACAGACCTTCAAGCAACATTTCGCGATAGCGCGCCTGACGGTGGGCGATGGCCTTGAGCTTATTCGCCACTGGCAGGAGGATCAGGTTGGCCATGGCCACGCCATAGATCGTGGCAACGAAGGCGACGGCGATACCGCTGCCCAGTTGACTGGGGTCAGCCAGGTTGCCCATGACATGAATCAGGCCCATGACCGCGCCGATGATACCCACGGTCGGCGCGTAGCCGCCCATGCTTTCGAATACTTTCGCAGCCTGGATATCGCGGGTTTCCTGGGTGATGAAATCCACTTCAAGAATGCTGCGAATCGCTGCAGGCTCGGCACCGTCGACCAACAGTTGCAACCCTTTGCGGGCATAACCGTCGGGCTCGGAATCGGCTACGGTTTCAAGACCCAGCAAGCCCTCTTTGCGGGCGGTCATGCTCCAGCCGATGACCCGGTCAACCCCGCCGGGCAGATCGATACGTGGCGGGAAAATGATCCAGTGGATGATTTTCATGGCACGCATGAACGCACTCATCGGCGACTGCAACAGCGAAGCACCGAGCGTACCGCCCAGCACGATCAGAGCTGCCGGGCCATTGAGCAAGGCACCGAGGTGCCCGCCTTCGAGAAAATTACCACCAATGATTGCGACAAACGCCAGAATCAGACCGATAAGGCTCAGTACATCCATCAGAGACAGGCCTCTACCAGGTGCCGACCGATGTCGTCGAGGCTGTAGATCGCATCCGCGAGTTCGGCCTTGACGATGGCCATCGGCATGCCATAAATCACGCAGCTCGCTTCATCCTGCGCCCACACGGTACTGCCGGCCTGCTTGAGCAGTCGCGCGCCCTCGCGGCCGTCGGCACCCATACCAGTCAGGACCACCGAGAGCACCTTGTCGCCGTAGGACTTGGCAGCCGAGCCAAAGGTGATGTCGACGCACGGCTTGTAATTGAGGCGTTCGTCGCCCGGCAGAATCTTCACCGTACCGCGCCCGTCAACCATCATCTGCTTGCCACCCGGCGCCAGCAGCGCCAGGCCAGGACGCAGCACGTCGCCGTCTTCCGCTTCCTTGACGCTGATCTTGCAGAGCTTGTCGAGACGTTCGGCAAATGCCTTGGTAAACGCCGCAGGCATATGCTGAATCAGCACCAGTGGTGCCGGAAAATTGGCTGGCAATTGAGTCAGCACCCGTTGCAGCGCGACCGGACCGCCAGTTGAGGTGCCGATGGCCACCAGTTTGTAGGCCTTACGCTTGGCTGTGCCTGAAGTAGTCGGGTGCGCCGGCGCATGAGTGGCCGGAGCAGCCGGAGCCGGAGCAGGTGTCGCCGTGCGTGACGGCACCGTCCTGGCAGGTGCAGGGGCTGGCGCAGACGCGCGGCTGGACAACGTCGAAGGAGCCGGTGCGGCCGGAGCTGCACTGGCTGAACCGAAGCCGCTGGAACGGCGGTTGCTGCGTGAAATGCTGTTGATTTTCTCGCACAGCAGTTGCTTGACCTTCTGCGGATTGCGCGAAATATCTTCGAAATTCTTGGGCAGGAAATCCACCGCACCGGCGTCAAGAGCATCCAGCGTCACGCGCGCACCTTCGTGCGTCAGCGACGAGAACATCAATACCGGGGTGGGGATACGCTGCATGATGTGGCGAACTGCCGTAATGCCATCCATCATCGGCATTTCGTAGTCCATGGTGATGACATCCGGCTTGAGTGCCAGCGCCTGCTCAATCGCTTCCTTGCCGTTGGTGGCGGTGCCGACAACTACAATGTTGGGGTCCGAAGAAAGAATTTCCGTAACGCGGCGGCGGAAAAAACCGGAATCATCCACCACCAGGACCTTGACTGCCATAAACACTCCAATAGGTGTCGCAGGCAGCCAGGCTGCCCGCAACCCCGGGTTCAGATACGCCGTGCGGCGTAACGCTTGAGCATGCTCGGTACATCGAGAATCAAGGCAATGCGACCGTCACCGGTGATGGTGGCGCCCGACATGCCCGGCGTACCTTGCAGCATCTTGCCCAGCGGTTTGATGACCACTTCCTCCTGACCGACCAGCTGATCGACGACAAAGCCGATGCGCTGAGTGCCGACTGTCAGGATCACCACGTGCCCTTCGTGCTGCTCCTCATGAGCCGCAGAACTGACCAGCCAGCGCTTGAGGTAGAACAGCGGCAAGGCCTTGTCACGTACGATCACCACTTCCTGGCCATCAACCACGTTGGTAGTCGACAGGTTCAGGTGGAAGATTTCGTTGACGTTGACCAGCGGGAAAGCGAAGGCCTGATTGCCCAGCATCACCATCAGGGTCGGCATGATCGCCAGGGTCAACGGCACCTTGATGACGATCTTCGAACCCTGGCCCTTGGTCGAATAGATATTAATCGAGCCATTGAGCTGGGAGATCTTGGTCTTGACCACGTCCATGCCCACACCGCGACCCGACACATCGGAAATCTCGGTCTTGGTCGAGAAGCCCGGCGCGAAGATCAGGTTGTAGCAATCGGTGTCACTCAACCGATCGGCTGCATCCTTGTCCATGACGCCGCGTTTCACAGCAATGGAGCGCAGGACGTTAGGGTCCATGCCCTTGCCGTCATCGGAGATCGACAGCAGGATATGGTCGCCTTCCTGCTCCGCCGAAAGGATCACACGACCGCCGCGGGACTTGCCCGTGGCTTCGCGCTCTTCCGGCGTTTCGATACCGTGGTCGACAGCGTTGCGCACCAAGTGGACCAGCGGATCGGCGAGCGCCTCTACGAGGTTCTTGTCGAGGTCGGTCTCTTCACCAACCAGCTCCAGGTTGATCTCTTTCTTGAGCTGGCGAGCCAGGTCGCGAACCAGACGCGGGAAGCGACCGAAGACTTTCTTGATCGGCTGCATGCGGGTTTTCATCACCGCAGTCTGCAGATCGGCGGTGACCACATCCAGGTTGGAAACCGCCTTGGACATGGCTTCATCGCCGCTGTTGAGACCCAGGCGCACCAGGCGGTTACGCACCAGCACCAGCTCGCCGACCATGTTCATGATCTCGTCCAGTCGGGCGGTATCGACACGAACCGTAGTTTCGGCTTCTGTCGCCACCGGCTTTTCGCCGCTGGGTGCAGGAGCGCGCGCAGGGGCTGGCGCCGAAGCAGGTTTGACCGGCTCTGCTTTCGCAGCAGGCGCCGGAGCAGGCTTGGCAGCAGGTGGCGGCGGTGGCGGAGCAGCCGCTGCGGCTGCGGCTGCCGGAGCAGATGCCTTGGCAACAATCGCCTCAGGCTCGAACTTGCCCTTGCCGTGCAATTCGTCGAGCAGGTTTTCAAATTCGTGATCGGTGATTTCGTCCGACGCGGCCGCAGCAGCGGGCGCCTTGGCAGCAGCGGCTACGGGTGCAGCAGCTGCTGGCGTCGCTACCGCGGCGTCAAACGAACCTTTGCCGTGCAGTTGATCGAGCAACGCTTCGAATTCGTCGTCGGTGATTTCGTCACCGGCAGGCGCTGCACTGCCCTGCGCCACAGGTGCAGGGGCCGGAGCGGTTGCAGCATCGGCCGCAAATTTGCCCTTGCCATGCAACTGATCAAGCAGGGATTCAAATTCCTGATCGGTGATTTCGTCACCCGCCGGCGCAGCCGCTGCTGCTGGCGCCTGTGCAGGCGCTGCAGACACCGGGCTGGAGCCGTGCAGCGAATCGAGCAGTTGCTCGAATTCATCATCGGTAATCTCGTCGCCAGCCGCTGGCTCTGCAACCGCAGCAGCCTGGACTTCGACCACCGGCTCGGGCTCTGGCTCGGGAGCCGCGGCCTCGTCGGCGGATTGTGGCTCGGCCAGACGCGACAGCGCGGCCAGCAGTTCTGGCGTCGCCGGAGTTACGTCAGTCCGTTCACGTACCTGACCGAACATGCTGTTGACGGTGTCCAGTGCTTCCAGGACCACGTCCATCAGTTCGGAATCAACGCGACGCTCACCCTTGCGCAGGATGTCGAACACGTTTTCGGCGATGTGGCAGCACTCCACCAGCTCATGGAGCTGGAGGAAGCCGGCGCCCCCTTTTACAGTGTGAAAACCGCGAAAAATTGCATTGAGCAGATCAGCATCATCCGGTCGGCTTTCCAGCTCGACCAATTGCTCTGACAACTGCTCCAGAATTTCGCCGGCCTCTACCAGAAAATCCTGAAGGATTTCTTCATCGGCGCCGAAGCTCATGGGGTGCTCCCTAAAATTAACCGTCTACAGATCTTAGAAGCCGAGGCTCGATAGCAGATCGTCTACATCATCCTGTCCGGATACGACGTCTTCACGTTTATCGGCATGAATCTGCGGACCTTCACCCTGAGTGAGATGTTTTTTAGGATCTTTTTCATCGAGGATGGATTGTTCGTCATGTTCGATGCCTGCGAAGCGATCGACATGACTGGCCATGAGCACCAGTTTGAGCAGATTGCTCTCGACTTCGGTCACCAGTTGCGTCACACGCTTGATGACCTGACCGGTAAGGTCCTGGTAATCCTGGGCGAGCAGAATGTCGTTGAGATGCGCGGAAACCTGATGGGTTTCCTTCTCGGTACGCGTCAGAAAACCATCGACCCGCTTGGCCAGCTCGCGGAACTCTTCGGCACCGATTTCGCGGCGCATGAAACGTCCCCAGTCATCGCTCAACGCCTTGGCGTCGGAACTCAGGCCGTTCATGACCGGCGTACTCTCTTCCACCAGGTCCATGGTGCGGTTGGCCGCATTCTCGGTCAGCCTCACCACATACGACAGGCGTTCGGTAGCATCCGTGATCTGCGACACTTCCTCGGCTTGAGGCATGTGCGGATCGATGTGAAAGTTTACGATTGCACTGTGCAGCTCACGAGTCAGCTTGCCCACTTCCTGATAAAGGCCGCGGTCGCGTGTCTGGTTGAGTTCGTGGATCAGTTGCACAGCGTCACCGAAACGACCCTTTTCAAGGCTGGTGACAAGTTCCTGCGCGTGTCTTTTTAAGGTCGACTCAAAGTCGGCCATCGAATCATTGTTATCCATAGCGCCCTCGCGGCTTGCATCAGCTATTGACGCGTTCAAAGATCTTGTCGATCTTGTCTTTCAGGGCTTGGGCAGTGAATGGCTTGACTACATAACCGTTCACCCCAGCCTGGGCAGCTTCAATGATCTGCTCACGCTTGGCTTCGGCAGTGACCATCAGCACGGGAAGGCTCTTGAGGCGTTCGTCCTTGCGGACTTCGCGCAGCAGATCGATACCGGACATGCCAGGCATGTTCCAGTCCGTCACCAGAAAGTCAAAGGCACCGCTCTGCAGCATCGGCAATGCGGTCAGACCATCGTCCGCTTCCGATGTGTTGGTAAACCCCAGATCACGCAAAAGGTTCTTGATGATCCGCCGCATCGTTGAGAAGTCATCAACGATGAGGATTTTCATGTTCTTGTCCAATTCGACCTCCAAGCAGTCTTTAACGCATTCAGCACCTGAACACGCTGTTCACTCAATACTGGCACAGCACACCCCCGGCTGTACGAAACGACGACGGGCTTGGCACAACAACAGGCAAGGACCTGAGAAACAAGCCCATCGAGGCAATACCTGACAGGCTTCTGACGGGTCCACCCCGTTACCACGTAACGCTCTGCACAGCCGGCTTGCAGTCAACGCGCGGCCATAGACCGCACATTGCCTGTCAACGCGCTCGCCACTCCCCCAAACGCCCTCGCAAACGAGCTGCGCACTGGCTGTGTAACTGACTGACCCGCGATTCGCTGACCCCGAGAACCTCTCCGATTTCCTTGAGGTTCAGCTCTTCGTCGTAGTACAGCGCCAACACCAGACGCTCGCGCTCTGGCAGATTGGCAATTGCATCGGCCAACGCAGCCTGGAAGCGCTCGTCTTCCAGGTCGCGCGACGGCTCAAGCGATCCGCTTGCGCCATCCTCGTGCAGCCCTTCATGATCGCCGTCCTGCAGCAGGTCGTCGAAACTGAAGAGGCGGCTGCCCAAGGTGTCATTCAAAATCCCGTAGTAATCATCGAGACTCAACTGGAGTTCGGCCGCAACCTCGTGATCTTTAGCGTCACGGCCGGTTTTAGCTTCAATTGCCCGAATTGCGTCACTGACCATACGCGTATTACGGTGTACCGAGCGTGGCGCCCAGTCCCCCTTACGCACCTCATCGAGCATCGCACCCCGGATGCGAATGCCGGCATAGGTCTCGAAACTCGCACCCTTGGTGGAATCATACTTGGTGGAGACTTCAAGCAGGCCGATCATGCCGGCCTGGATCAGATCCTCGACCTGCACACTGGCCGGCAAGCGCGCCAGCAGATGATAAGCGATACGCTTGACCAGTGGCGCATAGCGCTCGATCAACTCGTATTGTGAATTACGGGAAGCCTTGCTGTACATCTGGTAGCCGCTCGCAGTCATTGCACAGGCCCTGCACTGGTCTGGTGAACGAGTCGCTCAACGAAGAACTCGAGATGACCCCGCGGGTTGGCTGGCAACGGCCAGGTATCAACCTTCTGGGCAATGGCCTTGAAGGCCAGTGCACATTTGGAACGCGGGAATGCTTCGTAGACGGCGCGCTGTTTCTGTACCGCCTTGCGTACGCACTCGTCGTACGGCACGGCACCTACATACTGCAGCGCAACATCGAGAAAACGATCCGTCACTTTGGTCAGCTTGGCGAACAGGTTGCGCCCTTCCTGCGGGCTCTGTGCCATGTTGGCCAGCACCCGGAAGCGGTTCATGCCGTAATCGCGGTTAAGCAGTTTGATCAGGGCGTAGGCATCGGTGATCGACGTGGGCTCGTCGCACACCACCAGCAGCACTTCCTGAGCGGCGCGCACGAAGCTGACCACCGACTCGCCGATACCGGCAGCCGTGTCGATCACCAGCACATCGAGGTTGTCACCAATCTCGCTGAACGCCTGGATCAGGCCGGCATGCTGGGCGGGCGACAGATGCACCATGCTCTGGGTGCCGGAAGCAGCGGGTACGATTCGAACCCCGCCCGGCCCCTGCAACAGCACGTCGCGTAACTCACAACGCCCCTCGATGACATCGGCAAGCGTGCGCTTGGGCGTCAACCCGAGCAGCACGTCGACATTGGCCAGACCCAGATCGGCGTCCAGCAGCATGACGCGACGGCCAAGCTCGGCAAGGGCCAGTGAAAGGTTCACTGACACGTTAGTCTTACCGACGCCACCTTTGCCACCGGTCACCGCGATAACCTGTACGGGATGCATGCTGCCCATGTTATTTCTTTACCTTGTCTTGCGTAGACCGAAACCACATCGAGGGCTGCACGTTCGCGTATGAACACTGCATGGCAGACCGTTGACGCAGGGACATTCCAATAATATCCATCACTTAACCCACTCTCTTGCCAGGGGTGTGATAGAGGTCAGCAAACATATCAGCCATTGCTTCCTCGCTAGGCTCATCCTGCATCTGCACACTCACCGCGCGGCTTACCAGCTGATGACGACGCGGAATATGCAGGTCATCAGGAATGCGTGGTCCGTCCGTGAGATAGGCCACAGGTAATTCGTGACTGATCGCCAGGCTCAGGACTTCACCGAGGCTGGCTGTTTCATCAAGCTTGGTCAGAATGCATCCGGCCAGGCCACAACGCTTGTAACTGTGATACGCGGCTGTCAGCACCTGCTTCTGGCTGGTGGTTGCCAGCACCAGATAGTTGCGCGACTTGATGCCGCGACCCGCGAGGCTTTCCAGCTGCATGCGCAGCGCAGGATCACTGGCCTGCAGCCCGGCGGTGTCAATCAGCACCACGCGCTTGCGCAGCAGCGGTTCCAGCGCCTGAACCAGAGACTGGCCAGGATCGACATGGGTGACCGGCACGTTGAGGATGCGCCCAAGGGTCTTGAGCTGCTCCTGCGCGCCGATACGGAAACTGTCCATGCTGACCAGTGCGATATTCTGCGGGCCGTACTTCAACACGTAACGTGCTGCCAGTTTGGCCAGGGTGGTGGTCTTGCCCATGCCGGCAGGACCGACCATTGCAATCACGCCGCCCTCCTCGAGCGGCTCGACTTCCGGCACGGCGATCATGCGTGCCAGATGAGCCAGCAGCATGCGCCAGGCCTGACGAGGCTCGTCGATCTCCGGGATCATCGACAGCAGATCGCGTGACAGCGGGCCGGACAAGCCGACACGTTGCAGGCGACGCCACAGATTGGCCTGCTGCGGACGACTGCCCTGCAACTGGTTCCAGGCCAGCGAGCCGAGCTGGACTTCCAGCAGCTCGCGCAGGCCGTTCAATTCGGAGCGCATCGAGTCATAGGCGCGCTGGCCAACGGCAGGCTCGGCGGCCTGTGGCGGTGCGTACGCGAATGGGCGCGGCGGCTCTTCGAGCGTCGGTTCGATGTGCGTATCGGCAGGGTTGACCGGCTTGCCGGAAAACAGCTGCAGGTTGACCGATGCGTCGCTGTCGCTGCGGTTGTTCAATTCGGCCTGGGCGGAGACGATGCGCGACTGAGTCTTGCGCAGCTCGTCTTCCAGCTCCATGTTCGGCACACGCGGTGCCAGGGCGGACAGCTTGTAATCCAGAGCAGCAGTCAGCTCTACGCCACCAGCAATGCGCCGGTTACCGATGATGGCCGCTTCAGCGCCCAGCTCATCGCGAACCAGCTTCATGGCTTGACGCATATCGGCGGCGAAAAATCGCTTAACTTGCATGACTCACTACCTCAGCCGTTTGGCCCGACAGTCGCTACGATGGTTACTTGCTTGTTGTCCGGAATTTCCTGATACGCCAGAACATGCATGTTCGGTACAGCCAATCGTCCAAATCGTGACAGCATCGCCCGGACAGGCCCTGCTACCAGAAGAATTACCGGCAACCCTTGCATCTCCTGACGCTGGGCGGCCTCAATCAACGAACGCTGGAGCTTCTCAGCCATGCTTGGCTCAAGAAGAACGCCTTCTTCCTGACCCTGACCAGCCTTCTGCAAACTATTGAGCAATATCTGTTCCAACCTTGGTTCCAGAGTGATAACAGGCAGCTCCGGCTCAACGCCTACAATGCTTTGGACGATTGCGCGGCTCAGACCCACTCGCACTGCGGCCACCAAAGCGGCGGTATCTTGACTCTTCCCGGCGTTGTTGGCGATAGCCTCTGCAATGCTGCGAATGTCCCGCACAGGTACGTGTTCAGCCAGCAGCGCCTGCAGCACATTGAGCAGCGAAGACAGCGACAGCACGCCAGGCACCAGCTCTTCAGCCAGCTTGGGCGAGCTTTTGGCCAGCAACTGCATCAATTGCTGGACTTCCTCGTGGCCGATCAGCTCATGCGAATGCTTGTAGAGAATCTGGTTCAAGTGGGTTGCCACTACAGTACTGGCATCGACGACGGTGTACCCCAGCGACTGCGCCTGACTGCGCTGGCTGATTTCGATCCACACGGCTTCCAGACCAAACGCCGGGTCTCTGGCGGTAATGCCGTTCAGGGTGCCGAACACTTGACCGGGGTTGATCGCCAGTTCGCGATCCGGGTAGATCTCGGCCTCGGCCAGAATCACGCCCATCAGCGTCAGACGATAGGCACTGGGCGCCAGATCGAGGTTGTCGCGAATGTGCACGGTGGGCATCAGGAAGCCGAGCTCTTGCGAGAGCTTCTTGCGCACGCCCTTGATACGCGCCAGCAGCTGACCGCCCTGGTTGCGATCCACCAGCGGAATCAGGCGGTAACCCACTTCCAGGCCGATGATATCGATGGGCGTCACGTCATCCCAACCCAGTTCCTTGGCGTCCTGAACGCGGGTCGGCGAAGGCAGCAGGTCCTGTTGACGCTGCACTTCGGCCAGCGCCTCGACTTTCACCTGATTTTCTTTCTTCCAGAGCAGATACGCGCCGCCTGCAGCCACCAGGCCGAGGCTGATGAAGGAGAAGTGCGGCATGCCCGGCACCAGCCCCATCACGATCATGACCGCAGCGGAAACCGCCAGCGCCTTGGGCGAAGCGAACATCTGACGATTGATGAGCTTGCCCATCTCTTCCGAACCGGAAGCACGGGTCACCATGATCGCGGCGGCGGTGGACAGCAGCAGTGATGGCAATTGCGCCACCAAACCGTCACCGATGGTCAGCAGGGTGTAAACGCGGCCTGCGTCGGCGAAGGTCATGTTGTGTTGCAGGATACCGACCAGCATGCCGCCAATCAGGTTGATGAACAGAATCAGCAGACCGGCAATCGCATCGCCGCGCACGAATTTACTGGCACCGTCCATGGAACCGTAGAACTCGGCTTCCTGGGCAACTTCGGCACGGCGGCGCTTGGCTTCGGGCTGATCGATGAGGCCGGCGTTGAGGTCGGCGTCGATCGCCATCTGTTTGCCGGGCATCGCGTCGAGGGTGAAGCGCGCGCTCACCTCGGAAATACGGCCGGCACCCTTGGTGATTACCACGAAGTTGATGATCATCAGAATCGCGAACACCACGATACCAACGACATAGTTACCACCGATCACCACTTCACCGAAGGCCTGAATCACCTTGCCCGCAGCGGCGTGGCCGTCCTGCCCGTGAAGCATGACCACCCGAGTGGAAGCGACGTTCAGCGCCAGACGCAGCAACGTGGCGACAAGCAGAATGGTCGGAAATACCGAGAAGTCCAGCGGCCGCAGGGCGTACACACACACCAGCAGCACGACGATGGAGAGTGCGATGTTGAACGTGAAGAACACGTCCAGCAGGAATGGCGGCATAGGCAACATCATCATTGCCATCATGACCAGCAACAACAACGGAACGCCCAACTGACCACGGCCCAGGCCTGTGATATTGCTGCGTGCGCTACTGAGTAATTGAGAGCGATCCACTGATTCGTTACCTGCGCACTAGATCAAAACATTGACGCCGATGGCGCCCTGTATCGACCCTGTTGCAAAAAGCTGTCCAACTTTTACAAAGCCAGTGGCAGTAAGGCTTTAGACACAGAAGTCACGTAAATCCAGTGCGCTGAGCGCAGTCAGAAAAATCTTCTCGTTTGCCTGTGCAAGAGCGGACGCGGAGCGTCTGAAACCTGGGCCTTTCAGATTGATGCCCGAACGTCGCGAGAGGGGACCGGACTACGCGTCGCGCTGCAGGTCGGGAGGGATTTTGATGTCGCCCAGAGGGTCGGGGCGCTTGCCCTGGCCGGCGCGGAACTGGCGGATCTGATAGACGTAGGCCAGCACCTGGGCGACGGCCAGATACAGGCCGGCGGGAATTTCCTGATCGAGCTCGGTGCTGTAGTAAATGGAACGCGCCAGTGCCGCAGATTCCAGAATCAGGATCTCGTTATGCGCGCCGATTTCGCGAATTTTCAGCGCCACCAGATCAGTACCCTTGGCCAGCAACATCGGTGCCCCGCCCTGCTCGGGATCGTATTTGAGGGCGACGGCGAAGTGTGTCGGGTTGGTAATGATCACGTCAGCCTCAGGGACGGAGGCCATCATGCGTCGCTGGGACATTTCACGCTGCAACTGGCGAATACGTTGCTTGACCTCTGGGCTGCCCTCGCTGTTCTTGTGCTCGTCGCGCACCTCCTGCTTGGTCATCAGCAGCTTCTTGTGCGCCTCATACAACACGAACGGCACGTCCGCCGCCGCGATGAATATCAGGCCACACGCCATCCAGAAACTGCTCCAGCCCACCACCATCAGGCTGTGAATCATGGCCTGCTCAAGCGGCTCGTGGGCAATCGCGACCAGGTCCTTGCGCTCATTGTTCAGGACCACCAGCGCAACCGCCAGAGTGATCAGGAATTTGCCGAAAGACTTGAGCAATTCGACCAGCGCATGCGGCGAAAACATGCGTTTGAGCCCTGCTGCCGGATTCATGCGGCTGAACTTGGGCATCAATGATTTGGTGGCGAACAGCCAGCCGCCGAGCATGATCGGCCCCACCAGTGCGGCAACCAGCATGGCGATCAGAAACGGCAGGACCACGATCAGCGCGTGCATCCCGGAACTGAGCAGCGCCTTGCCCATGTAGGACTGATCCATCAGGGTTTCGCGGGATATCGTGAAGTTGTCACGCATCAGCTCGGACATCATCAGGGCGATATCGGAGCCGAACATCAACAGCCCGCCCGCCCCCATCAGCATCACCACCAGCGTGGTCAGCTCCTTGGAGCGAGCGATCTGGCCGTCAGCCCGTGAGTCCTTGACCTTTTTTTCCGTGGGGTCTTCTGTCTTGTCCTGGCCATTCTCGTTTTCTGCCATTCAACGAGCCCTCACCATGTCGCGCAACGCCTGCAAGGCCTGCGTAGCGATCGGTTGATACTGATTGAGAATGTCGCCCATGGTCATCCACAGAATGACCATGCCCAACACCAGCGTGAGCGGGAAACCGATGGAAAAGATGTTGAGCTGCGGCGCGGCACGGGTCATGACGCCAAAAGCGATGTTGATGATCAGCAGCGCGGTAATCGCAGGCAACACCAGCCGCAGACCCGAAGCCAGTACCCAGCCCAACCCGTTGGCCAGCTCCCAGAAGTTATTGACCAGCAAACCACTGCCGACCGGCATCGTGGTAAAGCTCTCGACGAGGATTTCCAGCACCACCAGATGACCGTTCATGGCCAGGAACAACAGGGTGACCAGCATCGTGAAGAACTGGCCAATGGTGGCGGAGGAGACACCGTTGGTAGGGTCGACCATCGAAGCAAAGCCCATCCCCATCTGCGTGGAGATGATCTGGCCCGCGACCACAAAGATATGAAAGAACAACTGCAGCGACAGGCCCATCCCGGCGCCGATGATGATCTGTTCGCCGATCAGCAATAGCGCGCTCAGGTCGAGCGCCTGCACGGGCGGCATGGCTGGCAGCGCAGGCGCGACCACCACGGTGATCGCCACGGCGAGGTACATGCGCACCCGACGCGGGACCAGCGTGGTGCCGATGATCGGCATGGTCATCAGCAACGCGATGATGCGAAACAGCGGCAACATGAAGCTGGCTACCCAAGTACTGATCTGGGTATCGGTCAGCGCGAGCATCGGCTGCATGCGATGCTAGCCGATCAGAGTCGGAATACTGGTGTACAACGACAGCATGTATTCCATGAATATTTTCAACAGCCACGGGCCGATGACGATGAGGGTGACGAGCATCACCAGCAGGCGCGGCAGGAAGCTCAGGGTCTGTTCGTTGATCTGCGTGGCCGCCTGAAACATTGCCACCAGCAGACCGCACAACAGGCTTGGCACAACAAGAATCGCAACCAGCACAGTGGTCAGCCACAGGGCCTCGCGGAACAGATCGACGGCTACTTCCGGCGTCATCGGGCAGACTCCTCAGTGAAACGGCTCATACGCCACCAAAACTGCCGGCCAGGGTGCCGACAATCAGCGCCCAGCCGTCCACCAGCACAAACAGCATGATCTTGAACGGCAGAGAAATGATCAGCGGCGACAGCATCATCATACCCATCGCCATCAGCACACTGGCCACCACCAGATCGATGATCAGAAACGGAATGAAGATCATGAAGCCGATCTGAAACGCTGTCTTGAGCTCCGAAATCACGAACGCCGGAACCAGAATGGTCAACGGCGCGGCATCCGGGGTCGGGATGTCGGTGCGCTTGGACAGACGCATGAACAGCTCGAGGTCGCTGGTGCGCGTCTGGGCCAGCATGAAGTCCTTGATCGGCACTTGCGCCTTGGCCACCGCATCCTGCGCCGAAAGCTTCTCGGCCAGATAAGGCTGCAAGGCATCCTGATTCACCCGGTCGAATACCGGCGCCATGATGAACATGGTCAGAAACAACGCCATGCCGGTGAGGATCTGGTTCGACGGCGTCTGCTGCAAGCCGAGGGCCTGACGCAGAATCGAGAAGACGATGATGATCCGCGTGAAGCTGGTCATCAACATGACGAACGCCGGAATGAAGCTCAGCGCGGTCATGATCAGCAGAATCTGCAGACTGACCGAATACTCCTGCTGACCATCGGCACCATTGGACAGCGTGATCGCCTGGATCGACAGCGGATCGGCCGCCAGCGCAGCGGGCGTCACCATCACCAGCAACAGCAGTATCAGGAAACGCAAGGCGCCCATTACTTCTTGTCCTTATCCTTGCCCATCAGCTCCATCAGGCGCTGAGCGAATTCAGGGGTAGCCTGCTCGCGCACCGGCACCTGCACGGGCTCCTTGAGCACATGCAAAGGCGTGATTCGCCCGGGCGTAATGCCCAGCAGCACTTGTTCATTGCCGATCTGCACCAGCACCAGCCGATCACGCGGCCCCAGCGCGCGCGAGCTCACCAGCTCGATCACCTGATTGCTGTTCGGCCCGACGCGCTGCACCCGGCGCATCAGCCACGCGAGTACGAAAATCAGGCCAATCACCAGGATCAGACCGAACAGCAGTTGCACCACCTGCCCGCCCATACCGCCGGAGACCGTATTGGCCACTTGTGCAGGCGCCGCCTGAACGGCGGGTTCGGCGGCCCAGGCCAGCGATGGCAGGGTCAGCAGAACACTCAGCCAGCGCCTCACTTAGCGCAGCTTCTTGATGCGTTCGCTCGGGCTGATCACGTCGGTCAGACGGATGCCGAACTTTTCATTGACCACCACCACCTCGCCATGCGCGATCAGTGTGCCGTTGACCAGCACATCAAGGGGTTCGCCTGCCAGACGATCCAGTTCGATCACCGAGCCCTGGTTGAGCTGCAGCAGGTTGCGGATGTTGATGTCGGTACTGCCCACTTCCATGGAGATCGACACCGGAATGTCGAGAATCACATCCAGGTTGGGACCATCCAGAGAAACCGGACCGGTGCTTTTCGGCACGCTGCCAAACTCTTCCATCGCCATCCGGCTACCCGAATTTCCGGCATCCGCAGCCAGCAGCGCATCGATATCAGCCTGGCTGTCGCCAGCTTCGCCCAATGCAGCAGCCCACTCATCCGCCAATGCCTGATCTTCAGCAGACATCGTATCGTTTTCATCAGCCATCGGTTGTCCTCTGCACGCAGTATTTCAGTTACGCAACAATTTCCGACGTTGACCAGACTGGTCAGCGTCGCGCTATGGGTTCGATTACTTGCAGGGCCATCTTGCCCTTGTGCGAGCCAAGCTTGACCTTGAACGAAGGTACGCCATTGGCACGCAAGACCAGCGAATCGCCCAGTTCCACAGGGATCACATCACCAGGGCGCATGTGCAGGATGTCCCGCAATGGCAACTGGCGCTGGGCGATGGTCGTGGTGAGCGGAACGTTGACGTCCAGCACGTCTTCCTTGAGCGCGTTGACCCAGCGCTCGTCCTGGTCGTCCAGATCGGACTGGAAACCGGCGTCGAGCATTTCGCGGATCGGCTCGATCATCGAGTACGGCATGGTCACGTGCAGATCGCCGCCACCGCCATCGAGTTCGATGTGGAAGGTGGAGATCACTACAGCCTCGCTCGGCCCGACGATGTTGGCCATGGCCGGGTTCACTTCCGAGTTGATGTACTCGAAATTGACTTCCATGATCGCCTGCCAGGCCTCCTTGAGGTCGACAAACGCCTGATCCAGCACCATGCGCACGACACGCAGTTCGGTTGGCGTGAACTCTCGGCCTTCGATCTTGGCGTGACGACCGTCACCGCCGAAAAAGTTATCCACCAACTTGAACACCAGCTTGGCGTCAAGAATGAACAGCGCGGTGCCACGCAGCGGCTTGATCTTGGCCAGATTGAGGCTGGTCGGCACGTACAGGGAATGCACGTACTCACCGAACTTCATGACCTGAACACCGCCCACCGCCACGTCCGCCGAGCGGCGCAGCAGGTTGAACATGCTGATGCGTGTGTAGCGGGCGAAGCGCTCGTTGATCATTTCCAGCGTCGGCATGCGTCCGCGGACGATCCGGTCCTGGCTGGTCAGGTCGTAACTTTTGACACTGCCAGGTTCGCTGTTGTTGTCAGTCTGGACCATCCCATCGTCGACGCCATGCAGCAGCGCATCGATCTCGTCCTGGGAGAGCAGGTCTTGCACGGCCATGTGAGAGTCCTACTGCAATACGAAGTTAGTGAAGAGCAGCTGTTCGATCACAGTCTTGCCGAGTTCTTTCTGCGCGACTTCCTGAATGCTGGCGGTCGCTTTCTGACGCAGCATTTCCTGGCCGATCGGCGAAGCCAGCGATTCGAAGGGAATGGCTGCAAACAGCATGACCAGATTGTTGCGGATCAATGGCATGTGGACCTTCAGCGCTTCCATGTCGGCTGCGTTACGGCCCAGCATGGTGATGCTCACCTGCATGTAGCGTTGGCGGCCATTGGCGTTGAAGTTGACCACAAAGGCCGGGGTCATCGGTTCGAACACCGCCACTGGCTTGACGTTGGCTGCCGCTGCGGCCGCCGCTGGATCTTCCTTGCTTTCGCTCTTGTGCATGAGGAACCAGGTCGCGCCCACCGACAAGCCTACGGCCAGCAGCAGCGCCACGACGGCGATGATAATGAGCTTGAGTTTGCCTTTACCTTTGCCTGTGGTCGCGGGGTCTTTAACTTCTTCGCTCTGCGCCATGCCAATAATCCGTCACTATTCAAGAGGTTCTTCAATACGTGACAGAGGCAGAGCAAGTGTTATGCCAGAGTTGTACGAGGCGGAGATGTATTGGACACAAACGGTTACGCGCCTGGGCGCGGAGGGATCGTGATTCTTGTGAAAGCACTTCAGGGCAGTTTGGCTAAAGGCACAGTTCGGGAGCTAATGACTATCGTTCCCCACGCTCCGCGTGGAAATGCAGTTCATGACGTCGTGTCGCGGCTGCCACGACTATCGTCCCCACGCTCCGCGTGGGAATGCAGTTCGTGACGCTCCGCGTCACACAATGGTTTTTAGTTCTCAGGTGGATTGAGGTTCGACTCAAATCACCTTTTCGCCCCTCGGCGACCTACTTTGATGGGGCCAAAGTAGGCAAAACCCGCAACTCCGTTTCCGGCCCGACTTCGCCCTATCACTTACGTCGCAATCTGGGTCATCTGTGCCATCGCGTTAAAAAAGCATTTCTGCGCCATCAAGTTCATGCAATGCATGACATCGCGTCGCGGCTGCCATGCAACTCAAGAGCCTCACGCGTAATAATCGATCTCACTGGTGCCGATCACACGTGCCGCTGGCTGGCTGACCGGAATGGCTGCATCGACGCCTGCGATTTCATCGGAGGTATCGCTGGAACTCATGCCACCGCCACGACCGCTGCGCTGGGCACGGCTGGCCTGCTCCTGAGCCTGTTGCTGGGCCTGCTGTTGCGACTGGTCGGAAACATTGACGTCGACGTTGCCAAGCCCCTGCTGCACGAACGACTCACGCAACTTCGACATCTGGCTTTCCAGTGCATCACGTACACCCATATGGGCGCTCATGAAGGTCACCTGGGTCTGCTGCTCAGGCGCCATGTTGATACGAATATCGAGACGACCGAGTTCGGCAGGTTCCAGCTTGATATCGGCGGTCTTGAGATTCTGGCTCGACAGGTACATGACGCGGTCGACGATGCCTTCGGTCCAGCCGCTTTGATGCATGGCCAACGGCTGGTTCATCAAGGGCGCGGCAGGTGCTGCCGCTGCGCGTGCCGGTTGCGCGGCCTGACTGAGCGCAGCGAGGCGATCGGCAAAGTTGTCGACGCGCGTGTCGCCGGCGGCGCCTTTGACATCCTTCAGACCCTCACCGATCAAACCGCTGAACGACTTGTCACTGCTTTCAGTGCTACTGCCTTCGGAGGGAAGTTGCTCGCTCAGGACCGACAGGTTATTGACGATATTCTGATTGGGGTCAGCTTCAGCGTTGCTCGGCGTCGCCTTGTTGGCAGCCTGGGCGTTCTGCGCAGCCAGTTGAGTCTTGGCAGTGGCGTTTTCCAGCGCCAACTGCACGGCATCCAGACCGTCCAGAGGATCGGCGTCGGGATTGAAGACGTCTTCGGCCACCACTGGCGGTGCCGCCTGAGTGGTGGTGAGCGCCGAGACCACTGGTGCGGTGACAACTTCCGCACTTGGTGGCGCCTTGGCTACAGGCGCCGCGGGAGCCTGTGCGGCCATTGCCTGCAATGCCGGGTCAAGGGCCGGATCGACGACCGCCTGGCCCTCAGTCAGCGCCGGATCGGCAGAGGCCTGCGCATCGTCCTGCTTCGAGTCGGAATGCGCCGCGTCATCATCCGCACTTGCCGACTTGGCTGGCAAATCATTGCCGCTATCGGCAACGCTCGACTTGTCGGCGGCATTCGTCTGATCGCTCGCAGGCTTGTCCTTGCCAGCGGCAACCTTGTCCTTGTCAGGCGCGGTCTTGTCGCGAGCTGGTTTTACGGGCGCATCGTCACGCGCAGGGACGGTGTCTTTCGCCTGCTTTGCATAGACATTGGAAAAGCTGGAGGCCCCGTCCTTGCTGCTGTCAGCAGACTTGACCGCATTGTTGGCCACACCGGACCTGGCGGTCACAGAGGTTGTGGCCTGAAGAAGCGCATTGGTAGCAAGGGGCATTTCGGTCTCCGCATCAGCTGCTGGTTATCGCCTTACCAGAGTAGTTAGCAATATGCGGGCCAATTTTTAAATGATCTCCATAACGGGAATCGAGGGAGACATCAGGGCTCAGCTGACGAACAGCTGCCGCTCGGAATTGAACAACCCGCGAATCGTCATATATTCGCTGTCGATCGTGCCAATCAATTCTGCCAGACCTGCGAACTGCTGCTGGCGGGCTTGCTCCTCGAGCTGGCGACATAGCTCGGAAAGCTGCAAGGCGCCCATGTTGCTGCTGCTGCCCTTGAAACTGTGAGCATTAAGGCTCAGTTCCTGGAAATCAGGATTGCGCGACCCGACAGCCAGACGCAACTGCGCGATACGCTGCTCGGAATCCTTGAGAAAAACATCCAGCAAGGTTGGATATTCGTCCTCCATGACCTCCTGCAAGGCAGTCAAAACGCTGTAATCCAGATGAATCGACACTTGTTCACTCCTTGATCAAGACTCCAGGCGGGGATTATGCCACTCCCTCCCAGCAAAATTCCACGCAGGCGGTCCTGCCATCCCTGGACCACCTGGCCTCGCGACTCAATTCACAGACCAGATGCAGCCCGCGACCATACAGTTCATTGCTGGCAGGCGTCAGCGTCCGGGTCTTTTCCACATCGAAACCCTGGCCGCTGTCCTCGACACTGAGGGTCAGCCGACCGCCCTGCTCGACCGCTTCGACCTGCAGGCTCACCCGGATGAAGCCTGACTGCAGCCTGTCGAGACGCTCTGCCCGCTGCTGATAATAGAGCGCGAACCCCGTTGCATCGTGCTTGAGCGCCGAATCCAACCCTAGCACACCGTGCTCCAGCGCATTGCTGTACAGCTCGCCGAGCACCATGTGCAGTGCGGCACCCTGATCACGCAGGCCATGTACCTCCAGCAGCAATTGCAGGACATAAGGCAGAGGGTTGAAACGCTTGAGCGTCGAGGCACGAAACTCGAAACTGGCCGACCAGTCCAGCGGGCTGGAGGCGCCGCTGTCCGAATACATCATGACAGGCAAATTTTCCAGCGGCGCCTCGACAGCGCTGACCTCCAGCAGGCTGACATCGTCACGCGCCTTGCCGCCAAACTCGTTGAGCGCCACGAGGATCTCCTCGATCAGCAAGTGCGGCTCGCGATTGGCAGACAGAACCTGTCGCAGACGTTGCGCGCCGAACAGCTCTTCCTGACTGTTACTGGTATCAAGCACGCCGTCGGACAGCAGAAATATGCGGTCACCCGGCGCCAACGGATACACATCGGTGCGCGCGTCGAAGGCATCGACGCTCAATACGCCCAATGGCAAATGATTCGAGGCCAGCGGCACATGCTCGCCCTGCGCGCCGCGCAACAGGTAGCCGTCGGGCAGGCCACCGCTCCAGACCTCGACCTGCCGCTGCGGCAGATTGATACACAGCAGCGTCGCACAACAAAACATATCGACCGGGAGGATGCGTTTGAGCTTGGCGTTCATTTCACGGAGGATTTCAACCAGGCCATAGCCCTTGGCCGTCATGCCGTAGAACACTTCTGCAAGTGGCATCGCACCCACCGCAGCCGGCAAGCCATGTCCGGTGAAATCCCCGAGCAGCACCTGCATGTGCCCGGCAGGTGTGTAGGCGGCCAGCATCAGGTCGCCGTTGAACAGTGCATAGGGGGACTGCAGGTAGCGGATATTGCTCGCCCCCAGGCAACCGGCGTGGGCGATCTGATCGAACACCGCCTTGGCGACACGTTGCTCATTGAGCAGATACTCATGGTGCCTGGCGATCTGGTCACGCTGCTGGCGGACAGTTTCGTGCAATACCCGCAGACGGTTCATGGCGTTGAGCTTGGCGGCCAGTACCAGCGGGTTGTAAGGCTTGGACATGAAATCGTCGCCACCGGCGTCCAGGCAACGTGCAAGCGCTTCGCCTTCGGTGAGCGAGGTGAGGAAGATGATCGGCACCAGCGATTCGCCGGTCAATGCCTTGATCCTTCGCGCCGCTTCGAAGCCATCCATGACCGGCATCATGGCGTCCATCAGAATCAACTGCGGGCTTTCAGCCTTGAAGATGGCGACCGCTTCGACACCATTGGCAGCGCTAAGAACCCGGTGCCCCTGCCGCGCTACGATAGTTGAAAGCAGAAGCCGGTCACTGGCGCTGTCGTCAGCGATCAGAATGCACAGTTTTTTCAGGGCTGGTTGCACTGGGTATGCTCAATTCGAACAGCTTCGAGAAATTGGAAATGGCCAGAATCTTCAGCACATCGGGCGTGCAGTTGACCAGGCGCACCAATGCCTTGTCACCCCCGGCGTGATCGCGCAGCAGTAACAGCATCCCCAGCGCAGAGCTGTCCAGGTAATGAGTACCGCGCAGGTCGACCACGTAATTCAGCGACTGCGGATAGTCCTCATAGGCAGCGCGAAACGCCTGATGGGAATTGAAATCGAAGCGTCCTTCGATAAAAAGGGTCAGCGTCTGGCCATCGGCAGAACGTTCGGAAGTGACAGTCATGGGAACCTCGAGGTGTTTCATCACCGAGACATTGATAGCGTAGACCAGCCAGAGAGATCACTGCGGTCTGATTGAGTCAAACGTCAGAATTGTTCATGGCGCGGCAGGCGCTGCGATAACTCGTCGAGCAGTTTCTGCTCGCGCTTGTCCTCCAGCCTGCGCGCCTCGTCCATGTAGCGCTGCACCAGCTTGCGCAAGCCCTCTACCCGCGCGTAGCAATCCTGCCAGGCGCTGCGCGCCCGATCCAGATTGGCTTTGTGCCATTCGAGACTTTTGTATTGCTGGGCAACGGCGACATCGAGCTGACTGAGAAAGCGCTGATAACCCAGCAGCCATTGCCCGGAAACCCCGGCACTGCCGCGCTGCAACCATTGCTGCTGATAATCCTGGCGAAACTGGTCAAGCTCCTGCAGCTTGTTGTTGGCAAGGTTGACCTGCCCCTGGAAGTGTCCAAGGCGCTGGGCGGCGGTTCGCTCGGCAGCTTCTGCCATCTCGACCACTGGCGCCAGACGCGCCGCTCGACTCTGGGCCATGGATTATCAGCCGCCAGGCGCTGGTGCGAAGATCGACGCCAGCGCCTCGCTGCTGCCTTGTATGCTTTCGTTGTCACGCAGGCCCTGACGCTGGTAGCGCACCAGTACCGGATGCAGCGCAATGGCCATGTCCGTTTCGCGATCGCCGCCTGCTACATAGGCCCCCACGCTGATGAGGTCGCGAGTCTGCTGATAGCGTGACCACAACTGTTTGAAATGCTGCGCACGCGCCATGTGCTCGGGGCTGACCACGGCGGGCATGACCCGGCTGATGGACGCTTCGATGTCGATGGCCGGGTAATGCCCCTCTTCGGCCAGGCGCCGGGACAACACGATGTGACCGTCGAGTACGCCACGCGCCGAGTCGGCAATCGGGTCCTGCTGGTCATCACCCTCCGACAGCACCGTGTAAAACGCGGTGATCGAACCACCACCCGCCTCGGCATTGCCGGCGCGTTCTACCAGTTTGGGCAAACGGGCGAACACCGAAGGCGGATAGCCCTTGGTGGCCGGCGGCTCGCCAATGGCCAGTGCGATTTCCCGCTGAGCCTGAGCAAAACGGGTCAGGGAGTCCATCAGCAACAGGACATTCTTGCCCTTGTCACGAAAGTATTCGGCGATTCGCGTGCAATACATCGCTGCTCGCAAGCGCATCAGAGGCGCGTCATCGGCTGGCGAGGCGACCACCACCGAACGTTTCAGGCCCTCTTCGCCGAGAATGTGCTCGATGAACTCCTTGACCTCACGGCCCCGCTCACCGATCAGGCCGACGACGATAATGTCCGCCTCGGTGAAGCGCGTCATCATGCCGAGCAGCACACTCTTGCCCACGCCCGTACCGGCAAACAGCCCGAGACGCTGACCGCGGCCAACCGTCAATAAACCGTTGATGCAGCGAATGCCGACATCCAGTGGCTGGCTGATGGGGTCGCGCTTGAGCGGGTTGATGGTCGGGCCATCCATCGGCACCCAGTCTTCGGCCTTGATCGGCGAGCGACCATCCAGCGGGCGACCGGCACCATCAAGCACCCGGCCCAGCATGCTCATGCCCATCGGCAGGCGACCGGTGTCGGCCAGCGGCACGACCCGCGCGCCAGGCGCGATGCCCGCCACGCTGCCGACCGGCATCAGAAACACCTTGCTACCGGAAAAACCCATCACTTCGGCTTCGACTTCAACCGGATGATGGCTGTCGTCATTGATGACCACACAGCGGCTACCCATTGCCGCACGCAGCCCCTCAGCCTCAAGCGTCAGGCCTACCATGCGCAGCAGGCGGCCTTCCACTACGGGTTGGGCAGGCAAACTGATCGACTCGGCATAGGAACCGAGGCGCTTGGCGAAACTGGTGCGTTCAAGGCGCATCGAGGGTATCCGCGTCGGATTCGTCAACATTGGCTGCATTGCCTGGCGAGGCATCCAGATCGACGCTCAGATCGGCTGCCGCAGGATGGGTTACCTGTTCATGCAACTGGTCGTGCATCTTGGAAATTGCCAGGGCGATGCGTGTTTCGACGCTGGCATCGATGCGGCTATGCTCGGTTTCGATACGGCAACCGCCCGGCAGCAAGTCTTCGTCTTCGACGATCTTCCACGACTCCTCATGACGTTCGCGCATGGCCTTGACCAGCAGAAAGTCCTGAGGATTTATGAAAATTCGCACATTCTGCGCGCCCATCGGTAATAGCTTGAGGGCATCGCGTAGGACGCTGGCAATCTGCGCAGAATCTGTGACCAGTTCACGCTGGATAACCTGACGCGCGATGTGCTCGACCAGAAGAATGACGGCCTTTTCGATCTGAGTATCCTGCTCGGCGATGGGTGTCAGCAGGTTACCCATCAGCTGTTCCAGGCTGGCGACTTTTGCCGCAAGAACGACCTCCGCTTCCTGACGCACTTTTAGCTGAGTACTGTGAAAACCTTCCTTTTCACCGGTGGCGAAGCCTTCGTTCCAGGCCTCCTGGCGAATACTTTCCAGCTCTTCCAGGGTCAGTGGCTGGACTTCCTCCAGCGGTACTTCTTCCATCTCGGCCGGTTCGTCGACCAGCTCGGGCTCCGGTTCTGGTTCTGGCTCAACGTGCGGATCGAAGCTGGGCAGCGCCCAGATGTCGAGTAACCCGGCGTCCTTGGCGCGAATGAGGTCGCTGGCCGATTCTTTATTGGAACTGGACATGAGTCGGCTGAATCCTTAGATCATTTCCTCGCCACCCTTGCCACCGAGTACGATCTCGCCGGCCTCGGCCATACGACGCGCAATGGTGAGGATTTCTTTCTGGGCGGTTTCCACATCGCTGACACGCACCGGACCTTTTGCTTCCAGGTCGTCGCGGAGCAGCTCGGAGGCACGCTTGGACATGTTCTTGAAGATTTTTTCCTTGATTGCTTCGTCGGAGCCCTTGAGCGCCAGTACCAGCACGTCCGAGGATACTTCGCGCAGCAGCGCCTGGATACCGCGATCGTCCACGTCGGAAAGATTGTTGAAGACGAACATGAGGTCTTCGATCTGCACCGACAGGTCTTCGTCGACCTCGCGGATCGAGTCCATGAGCGAACCTTCGATCGAGCTGTCGAGAAAGTTCATGATATCGGCCGCACGCTTGATACCGCCCAGGGTGGTACGCGACGTGTTGGCGTTACCGGAGAACTGCTTCTCGAGAATCTGGTTCAATTCCTTGAGAGCCGCTGGCTGTACGGTGTTGAGCGAAGACACGCGCAGGATGATATCGAGGCGCACCTTGTGATCGAAATGCCCAAGCACCTCGCCCGCCTGATCGGCATCGAGATAGGCGACCACGATGGCCTGAATCTGCGGGTGCTCGAAACGGATCACGTCGGCGACCGCACGCGGCTCCATCCACTTGAGGCTGTCCAGGCCGCTGGTATTGCCACCCAGCAGAATCCGGTCGATCAGGCCGTTGGCCTTGTCCTCGCCCAGTGCCTGGGTCAGCATCTTGCGGATATAGCCGTCGGAACCGACGCCAAGGCTGGTCTGATCGCCGACGATGTCGACGAATTCGCTCATGACCTCTTCGACCTGCTCGCGATGCACGTTGCGCATCTGCGCCATCGCCACACCCACTTTCTGGACTTCCTTGGGACCCATGTGCCGGAGCACCTGAGCCGCATCGGTTTCGCCCAGCGAGAGCAACAGTACAGCCGCTTTTTCAACTTTGGAGAGTTTGGCTACCATGGCTCGTTCATTCATCAGTGTTGATCCACTCTTTCACAACCTGAGCCACACGGCCAGGATCCTCAGCCACCAAACTCTTGATTGCATTCAGCTGTGCGTCATAGCCTTCGGTCGGGCTTGGCAGCAGAATGCTCTGCGGGCCACCCAGACTTACGCGATCGTTGGACAATTCGCCGTCCAAACCGCCCATGCCACCCAGTTCGGCGTCGCCGCCGAAACCTGCCAGTTCCTTGCGCTTGCCATTGGTGATGTTGTTCAACACCGGGCGCAGTACACCGAACACCAGGATCAGGATGAAGATCACGCCAACAGCCTGCTTGACGATGTCCCAGAACCAGGGTTGCGAATAGAACGACGCTTCAGGCAGCACTTCAGCGCGTTCGCTGGAGAACGGCACGTTGATCACGCTGACGCTGTCGCCGCGGCTGGCGTCGAAACCGACGGCATCCTGTACCAGCCGCGTGAAGCGAGCGAGATCCGCCGCGCTCCATGGAGCACGGGTGACTTCGCCATTGGCCGCGTTGGTCTTGACCATGTCATCGACCACTACCGCAACCGAAAGGCGGGTCAGACGGCCCTGTTGCTGCTTGGTGTGACTGATGGAACGGTCAAGCTCGAAGTTCTTGGTCGACTGCACGCGCTTGTCGGCCGGGTATGGCGCCAACGCGGGCTGACCGGTTGCCGGGTCCATGATCTGCTGACCATTGGCATCCAGCAGGGGTTGGCCTGGAGCGATAGGGCCGGCTGCACCGGCTGCACCACCGCCTGC
Source organism: Pseudomonas sp. ICMP 10191 (assembly GCF_001467335.1). Classification (NCBI taxonomy): domain Bacteria; kingdom Pseudomonadati; phylum Pseudomonadota; class Gammaproteobacteria; order Pseudomonadales; family Pseudomonadaceae; genus Pseudomonas; species Pseudomonas sp. ICMP 10191. Next base: position 62,471 of record NZ_LKGW01000124.1, on the reverse strand, counting down.
AGTCTGCGGAGCCGTCGCCGGGCCGGGCGGCTGATTGCTCAGCGCCCCCGGAACGCCGCCCGAGCTTGAGCTGCTGGAACGTTGTTCATTGACCGACTGCTCGCTGCGCAAGGCAGGTTGATCAGGGTTGAAGCTTTCGGCGGTCGATTCGACAGCGCTGAAATCAACCACTGCCGAGACCTCGGCCTTATAGCGGTCATTGCCCAGAATCGGCTGCAGAATGTTCTGCACGCGCTGGGTGAGCATGCTTTCCATGCGACGGCTGTAGTCGAATTGCTTGCCGGCCATTGTCAGCTCGGAGTTTTCCGCCTGATCGGAAAGCAGAGCCCCCTTCTGGTCAACGACGGTAATCTGCGACTTGCTGAGCTCGGGAACACTGGTGGCCACCAGATTGATGATGGCCATGACCTGACTCGGCTCCAGCGAACGACCGGCGTACAGCTCGACCAGTACCGAAGCGCTTGGCTTGCGGTCATCACGGACGAATACCGAGCTTTTCGGAATCGCCAGGTGCACGCGGGCACCCTTGACGTTGTTCAACGCAGAAATGGTACGCGCCAGCTCGCCTTCCAGGCCACGACGATAACGCGTGGCTTCCATGAACTGACTGGTGCCCAGCCCCTGATCCTTGTCGAGGATTTCGAAACCGATGTTGGCGTCGTTCTGTACCACACCCGCCTGAGCCAGTTGGATGCGCGCACGCTGCACATCATCGGACTTCACCAACAGCGCACCGGAGTTCGGCTCGACGGTGTAGTTGATGTTCGCTGCAGTCAGGGTGTCCATGATCTGCTTGCTGTCCATGCCCGCCAGACTGCCATAAAGCGGACGATAGTCAGGCTGCTGGGACCAGAGCACCACGGCGAAGCCGATGGCCACGCTCGCGGCAAGACCGACCATGAGGCCGATCTGACGCAGCATGGTCATTTCGGAAAGATTTTCCAGAAAAGACATACCGAACAACGGTTTTCTTTCGGAAGCGCCCGCTCTTGCAGGAACGGTATCGGCAGCTGCTTCAGCCATGACTCAGTACGTCCCTTAAACCGGCATCTGCATGATGTCTTGGTAAGCTTGAACCAGCTTGTTACGTACCTGGGTCAACGCCTGAAAAGACACGCTGGCTTTCTGCGACGAAATCATGACGTCGGTCAGATCCACGCCGCTCTTGCCGATTTCGAATGCATTGGCCAACTGGCTGGAAGCCTGCTGGGTCTGCGCGACCTTGTTGACGGCCTGACCAAGCATGTCAGCGAAGCTGCTGGCACCGGCTTCCTGCGCACCGGACACGGGCTTGGGCGCAGACATCGCGTCCATCTGCATGGCCCGCATATCCAACATCAAGCGATTAAATTCAACACCTTGGCTCATGGACATATCTCTCGTAAGGCCCGCAAATTTTTGACACTGATTCAGCGGGTACAGAAGGTATAGCAACAACGATGCCAGCTAGATGGCGGCTATTTGCCACACCAGATGAGTGCATCATGTCGCTTGACACGAGGTCGCGCCGGACCGCCCGTATTCACGGGACGCCGGGTTTAATTTCAGGCTTGCATCACAGCAAAAATATTCAGGGACCGCCGATCGGGAACGGCAATCACTGTGCGTTGCTCATGTGGCAAACAGATAGGCCTCCACATCCATTCCGGCGTCACGCATCTGCGCCAGCTTGTAACGCAATGTACGCGGGCTGATACCCAGGCGTTCCGCAGCCTCCTTGCGACGTCCCCGTTCAGAACGCAGGGTGTCGATGATCATTTGAAACTCGTGACGCCTGAGGTCATCGCCCAGCGCGCCGACCGATTCCGGACTGACGCCGGTACCTGCATTCTCCGCCACGACAGTGCCAGTCACAGCCGCTGCCGCCTCGACAGGCGCAGCAACAGGCAGGCTGGTGACCGGCCCGGACAGACAGAAATCCTGCGCCTGAATCACCCCGCCCTGCTGCAGAATCAAGGCCCGCTGCACGGCGTTATCCAGCTCCCGGACATTTCCGGGCCATGGATAGCTCACCAGACACTGTTGCGCTTCGGCGGAAAGACGCACCGGCGCATGCTTCATTTTATTGACGTGCTTGGCCAGAAGCCGCTCGGCCAATGGCAGAATATCGGCAGTCCTTTGACGCAACGCCTGCCATGCCAGTGGAAATACCGACAGGCGATAAAACAGATCTTCACGGAAACGCCCCGCCGCCACCTCACCCGCCAGATCGCGGTTGGTGGTCGCCACGACGCGAATGTCCAGAAGGATCGGTTTGCGCGCACCGACGCGCTCGACTTCGCGTTCCTGCAACACACGCAGCAATTTGGCTTGCAGCCCCAGAGGCATTTCGGAAATCTCGTCCAGCAGGATTGTCCCGCCGTCCGCCTGCTCGAACTTGCCAGCCTGCGCCGCAATGGCGCCGGTAAACGAACCCTTTTCATGGCCGAATAACGTGGCTTCCAGCATATTGTCCGGAATCGCTGCACAGTTGATCGCAATAAAAGGTTTATCGGCACGGGGCGAGTTTTGATGAATGAAACGCGCCAAAACCTCTTTACCGGTCCCGGACTCGCCGGAGATCAGCACGGTGGAATCGCTTTTCGCCACGCGGCTGGCCAGGTTCAGCAACTGGATACTGGCGGGCTCGACAGCAATCGGCCCATCGCGCTCGGCAGGCTCCAGACGACCCAGTGCGTGCCGCCCAACCAGCGCGATCAGCGCCTTGGGCTCGAATGGCTTGACCAGGTAATCCGCAGCCCCCTGACGCATGGCCTCGACCGCGCGCTCGACTGCGCCATGCGCAGTCATCAGCAATACCGGCAATTGCGGATGCCGGCTGCGCAAAAGACTCAGCAACTGGTGACCGTCCATGCCCGGCATGTTGACGTCACTGATCACCAGACTGAAGGGCCGCGCCTCGGCGGCCACCAGCGCCTCTTCGGCGGAACCGACCGCCTGATAGCCATAACCGGCCAGCTCAAGGGTTTCCCCAAGCGCTTCGCGGAGCGAACGGTCATCCTCGACCAGCAGCACATTGATCGGCATCAGTTATTACCTGTCGAACTGGAAGCCGGGATCAATGGCAGACTGATAATGGCGCAGGTACCACGGCCAACCCGCGACAAATAATGCACGCGCCCCTGATGCGCACGCGACACCGCAGTTACCACGGCCAGACCAAGCCCTGTGCCGGTGGTCTTGGTGGTAAAGAACGGCTCACCGATGCGCGCCAGACCGGCCTTGTCAATGCCGCTGCCGTTATCGCTGAAGCAGATCCGCAGCACATTGCCGCGACTGTAGGCGTGAATCTTCAGCAGTGTCCGGCCAGCGCTGGCCTGGACAGCGTTTTCAATCAGATTGAGCAGTGCGCCGACCAATGTGTCGCGATTGCACAGCAGCTCGCCATCGATGCTGTCGCACTGCCAGCGTACCGACACGCCCTGAACATGCGTCGCAGCAGCATTTTGCAGCGCCTGAAACAGAGCACCGGGCGCCAGACGATCCGTCAACGGCAGCTCGCCCCGGGCGAACACCAGCATGTCGCGAACCTGATGCTCCAGCTCATGCAAACGATCCTTGAGCCGCGCAGCGAAACGCTGCTGGGTTTCCACCGGAAGTTCCTGCTCGGTCAAATGGCTGGCGTAGATCATGGCAGCGGATAACGGTGTACGAATCTGATGCGCCAGAGAAGCGACCATACGGCCCAGTGACGACAGGCGCTCGTGACGAGCCAGCTGTTCCTGAAGATGACGGGTTTCGGTCAGGTCATTGAGCAGCACCAGCTGCCCTGGCTCGGCATCCAGCGAACGCGTGGCAATGGAAAGCCTGCGGCCATCCTTGAGCGAGACTTCGTGGCCATCATCTTCACGGGGTGCAAAACAGCGGCTGATCACATGACGCCAGAGCATCCCCAACAGCGGCTGCCCAAGCAGATCGATGGCCGCCGGATTGGCTTCGCGCACGACGCCCATGCCATCAATGACGATCACCCCGCCGGGCAGCAGATCGAGCAGATTCTGCAGTCGGTTGGCCAGGCGTTCTTTTTCCGCCAGCTCCTGAAGGCGCTGGGCACCGGCATGAGCCAGTTCGCCCTTGAGCTCAGTGACGCGCGCTTCAAGCAAGCCGTAGGAGTCGGTCAGTTGCGCCGACATTTGATTGAACAGCGAGAATGCCTGCTCAAGCCCCTGACGACTTTCCAGTTCCGGGGAGTACTGAGCCTGAACAGATAGGGCGGAAGTCAGTTGGGCGGCCTGGGACATGATTCATCTCTCTCGTGGCGAACCGTCAGTAAACGGTGTGTTAAGAGAGACTTAGCAATCCCCGTGCCTAAAAAAAACCCCTGAAAAATCAGGGGCTTGGTTTTTGGCACAAAAAACCGGCGTCAATCATCTGCCTGTTCATCGCCCTCACGACGACTCATACCGTACTTGCGCATCTTCTCGACCAGCGTGGTCCGACGAATGCGCAGGCGCTCCGCAGCGCGAGCAACGATACCGTTGGCATCGTCCAGCGCCTGCTGAATAAGGCCCTGCTCCAGACCACCGAGGTAGTCTTTCAGATCGAGCCCTTCAGGCGGCAGCATCGCGCCGGAAGCGAAGTTCGGCGTATTGCTGTTGATCGCCACACGCTCTTCGATCTCGCTGCGCAAGCTGTCGACCATCTGCTCGTCTTCGTCGTCGACGTAGCGAAACTTCTTTGGCAGCTCGGCTACACCAATCACACCATACGGATGCATGATCGCCATGCGCTCGACCAGGTTGGCCAGCTCACGGACGTTGCCCGGCCAGGCATGGCGACACAGCGACATGATGGCTGCGGAGTTGAAGCGAATCGAACCGCGCTTCTCGTGCTCCATACGCGAAATCAATTCGTTCATGAGCAGCGGGATGTCTTCGACACGCTCACGCAACGGCGCCATCTCGATCGGGAACACGTTGAGACGGTAGTAAAGATCTTCGCGGAAGCTGCCCAGCTCGATCATGGTCTCGAGATTCTTGTGCGTTGCGGCGATGATGCGCACATCGATGCTCTGCGTCTTGTTGCTGCCCACACGCTCGAACGTGCGCTCCTGCAAGACGCGCAGCAGCTTGACCTGCATCGGCAGCGGCATGTCGCCGATTTCGTCAAGGAACAAGGTGCCGCCGTTGGCCAGCTCGAAGCGGCCGGCACGGCTGGTGATCGCGCCGGTAAACGCGCCCTTCTCGTGTCCGAACAGCTCGCTTTCGAGCAGTTCGGCCGGAATGGCACCGCAGTTGACCGGCACGAACGGCGCATCTCGGCGCTTGGAGTGGTAGTGCAGGTTACGCGCAACCACTTCCTTGCCCGTCCCCGACTCACCAAGGATCAGTACGCTGGCGTCGGTATCAGCGACCTGCTGCATCATCTGCCGCACGTGCTGAATCGCACGACTGGTACCTACCAGACTGCGGAACAGGTTCGGTTCACGATGACGGCCGCGCTCGCGAGCCTGGTCGTACATCTCGCGGTAGACCTGGGCACGGTGCAGCGAATCGAGCAGTTTGCTGTAGCTGGGTGGCATTTCGAGTGCGGAGAGCACTCGCCTGCGCAAATCCTCGGGCAATTCGACAGAGGAATTTTCGCTCATCAGCAGCACAGGAAGGAACTCATCCCATGCCGCGATGGTCTTAAGGAGCCCTTGCAGGCTGCCCGGCGCGTTTACGCTGCCGACCAGTACGCACAGTACTTCTCGTGGAGACGCCAGAGAGCCGACCACCTGCTGCCAGTCCTGACTCGAACAGGAGAGATTTTCTTCGCCAAGAAAATTCAGGATCACCGCCAGATCCCGGCGGCGCTGGCTATCGTCATCGATTAGCAGAATCTTGATTTCACGCCACATGCAATAGCAACTTCCCTAGTCAACTCAATGCCCATGATTGGGGGGCAGCTTGGCTTCTCAGATGTATAAACCTTGAGACGCCAGAAAATAGTAAACATCACTAGTTAAGTCAAAAAAACGAACACAGTCAAATTTATGGCGAAATTCTTGTCGAACAATAAAAATGACAATTAAACATTAACCGAACAGATGGTATACCTTCGTAGCACTCTTCGCATTCTGGATTTGAGTCATTTCTTCGACAACCGCTTGACGCTCGCCGGTGGCAACATCAATCAATTGCCGATAGACCCCCAATAACTCCTCAAGGTTGCTGCGCAGAGCAGGTTCGTCATCGGGCGCTTCGCTCACCACCGCGTCGACACACTCGCGACACGCCAGATCAAGCTTGACGATAGCCTCCCAGTCACGCTCGGCCAGTGCCCCTACCAAGGCTTCCCGGGTTTCTTCGATACGCTTGAGCGCAGCACTCATTTTTATTCTCCTCGGAACAGCGGGTTATTGCATGGTACCGATTGCATCCCAGCCTTCCTTGACGGTGATCAACAGGCCAGCGACTTCATCGAGTATCTTCTGATCATTGCGAGCGTTGGCTTCCGCCAGGCGCGTCATCATGTAGTGATACAGGCTGTCCTGCCTGAGCAGCGTGTCACTGGGTGAATTTTCCAGATCCAGCCCCTCACGCAGACCGCCCACAATGTCGATGGCCTTGCTGATGAGTACGCCCTTGTTGGCGACGTCCCTGCGCGCCATGGCGCCCTTGGCCTGAGCGATGCGGTCGAGGCCACCTTCCATCAACATTTGCACCAGACGATGAGGGCTGGCCTCTGAGGTCTGGGCCTGGGAGCCGATCTTCTGATACTGCCGCAACGCTAACATCGGATTCATAAGGGGCCTCGTAACAAATCCAGAATACTGATACTCAAGCTATCGACGCAGTGCGCAGAAACTTTAGCCCAAAAGCAGAAACCCGACACAGAGTCGGGTTGCTGATACTTCCACACTCGTTTTTTTACGAGGCGTTTTTCTGGGCGTTCATCGCTTCAAAAATCGAAGTAATGCTTGAAGCCGTTGCCTTTAACTGCCCGACGACCAAGTCCATTGCGTTGTATTTCTTGGTGAGGGTTGCCGTCAACGTGGTAATACGACGGTTGAGCGCCTCCTGATCACTGGCCAGTCGAGTCTGCACTTTATTGAGGCTGGTGGTCTTGCCAGCCAGAACGCCGTCGGCTTTCGTGTAGGGTTCAAGCGCAGTGTTCAAGCGTGCGATCAAGCCACCCGAGGTCGTGCCGTCAGCGCTGGTCACACCGGTGAACATCGCCTGAATCTGGCTGCCCAGCTTCTTGTCGCTCAACGCTGTAGTCAATTCGGTGGTGTTCAACGACAACTTGCCGTCAGCCTGCTGAGTTTTGATCCCCAATTGCGCCAGGGAACTCAAACCGGCATTCGACGTGGCAGTGGAAATCTGGTCGCGTATCGTTGCCAACAGCGCACGCGGGGTGGAGTCGCCGGTCAATGCAGCGGCAGTGTATTTACCCTCACTGTCGACAGTGCCCTTGGTCAACGAGGACACCAGTGAAACCAGCGTGTTGTAAGAGTCGACAAACGACTGCAATGAGGTTTTCAGACCATCGGTGTTGGTGGCGACCGTGACCGTGGTCGATGCCGAAGCAGCAGAAGAAGCGCTGGGCGCGACCAGCTCGAATGTCAGACCGGAAATGGCCGTGCTCACGGTATTGGTCTTGCTGGTCAGACTCAGGCCATCGACCGTGAATGCGGCGTCCTTGGCGACAGCGGTAATCGCACCGGCGCCGGTACTGGATTCACTCATCAACTTGGTGCCATCGATGTTAAGTGCTTCCTGGCCGGAAGCACCCGTCACCGAAATGTCACTGCCCTTGCCGGTGGTCGTCGAACTGAACACCAGCCTGGAACCGTTGTTGTCGTTGATGATGTTGGCGGTGATGCCTTTACCCTGCAGCGTCGAGTTGATCTTGTCGCGCACTTCCTGCAGCGTCGAGGTCTTGTCGATCGCCACGTTGTAATCAGTGCCATTTTGAGTGATTTTCAGAGTACCACTCGGAATAGCACTCGACTGCGTCGAGTCCAGCGCGGCGGTAGCCACCTTCGAAGGCGTTGCCAACTGGCTTATATTAATCGCATAGGTGCCATTGACTGCCGTGTTGCCCGCAGTGGCCTTGACCACCGCTTCATTGGCAGACGTGGCAGCAAAGCCCTGGAAAGCAGGTGTGGTGGAACTGGCGAGAGTGTCCAGTGTTTTCTGGAAAGCAGCCAGTGCAGACGTCAACTGGCTGACACCCGACAGGGATGCAGTCGTGGAGGCGCTCTGCTTGTCGATCTGGTTTTGCTTGGGCGCTTTTTCAGCACCGACAAGACCTTCGACGATGGCGGAAATTGCCAGACCCGAACCCAGGCCTGTTGAAGATGTAATCGGACTTGCCATGGTGCTTCTCCCTTCAAGAATGCTGCGGGGTTCGCCGCCCTTTCAAAAGGCGAATGACCCGACAACACATACCGTACCGGCGATCAGGCCTTGGCGCGGAACAACAAACTGTTCGCATCACTCAGGCTATCGGCCAGCTTCAGGATTTCTGCATTGGGAATCTGTCGTACTACTTCACCGGAATCGCTTGCAATCACTTTGACAATGACTTTGCCAGAATCTTCGTCGATCGAAAACTCGAGATTGCGCTTGACCTCGTGAAAGAACTTCTGGATGTCCTCGGCGGCTGCCTTGACTTTGGCATCGTCCTTGGAATCATCCTTGTGCAGACCGGAGCCTTTACTTTCAGCCGTGGCGGCAACACGCTCGACGGGCGCCTTATCGGCAGGCTTGTCAACGGACGCGTCCGGCACAGGGGCCTGACTCGCCGGTTGAACGGCCGGATAAGTCACGTTCAACTTCACACTCATATCCATGACCATCACCTCAGAAAGTAAAAAAGCGAGAGAGCACCGTTAAGTACTCCCCCGCTAAAACTCACGCTGATATTACTGAAGCAGTTTCAGTACAGCGGATGGCAGCTGGTTAGCCTGAGCCAGAACAGAGGTGGAAGCCTGTTGCAGAGTCTGTTGCTTGGTCAGCTGTGCAGTTTCAGCAGCGAAGTCGGTATCCTGGATACGACCCAGTGCAGCACTGGCGTTTTCGTTGATGTTCTGCAGGTTGGAGATGGTGCTGGTCAGACGGTTTTGTGCAGCACCGAGATCAGAACGCGTGTTGTTGATGGTCTGCAGAGCCGAGTCGATAGCGGCCATTGCAGCAGAGAAGTTGGTCTCTGCAGCAGCACTGTCGGAACCGACGATGGTGATTGCCGAACCGACACCCAGGGTGTTTGCATCAAAGCTGGCGCTCAGAGTCAGAGTGATCTGGTTCGCGGAGCCGGAGTTGGAGCCAACCTGGAAAGTCATGGTGCTGGCAGAACCGTCGATCAGGTTTTTGCCGTTCAGGTTGGTGCTGTTGGCGATACGGGTCAGCTCAGAACTCATCTGGGTGAATTCTTTGTTCAGTGCAACGCGGTCAGTAGCGCTGTTGCTGTCGTTTCGCGACTGAACAGCCAGTTCACGCATACGCTGCAGAATGTTGGTCGACTCTTGCAGCGCGCCTTCAGCGGTCTGAGCAATGGACATACCGTCGTTGGCGTTTTTGATCGCCATGGTCTGACCTTTGATCTGCGAGTTGATCTTGGTGGCGATGTTCAGGCCAGCAGCGTCGTCTTTGGCGCTGTTGATTTTCAGACCGGAAGACAGACGAGTCATCGAGGTCGAAAGGGCGTCGGAAGCGCGACCCAGGTTCTTCTGGACGTTCAACGATGCTACGTTGGTGTTTACTGTTAAAGCCATGATGAATTCCTCGTTGGTTTGGTACTACGTGGCTTCCGGCCCCTGCAAGCGCCGGGTGTGCCTAGAGAACCTTCGTAATAGTTATCGTCGCGATGGCAGGTTGCTTGAGTGTTTTTTTTTAATATTTTGCCATCACCGTGACACCCCTTATAAAACAAGGGTTTGGGGGCATAAACCCGCGAAGCAACAGAGAGAAATTCATGACAGTCAGAAGTGGCGACAGGTGAGCGCGTTGTGCCACGAAGTTAAAAGTGTGACGTGGATCACTATTTAATTTAAAAACGCCTGGGGATTTATCCGCAGGCGTTCTTTGTCAGGCGAAGTAAACTCAGCCTTTATAGATAATTGCAGAGCCCCAGGAAAGCCCCACACCAAAACCACTCAAGGCGACGCGCGTCCATGAAGAGCCGAGCACGTGCTTTTCGATCAGCAGCGGAATGCTGGATGACACGGTATTGCCGGTTTCGACCATGTCCTTGAGAAACTTCTCGGGCTTGTCTTCAAAGCGCCGCGCGACCGCATCGACGATCGCCGCACTGCCCTGGTGAATACAGAAGGCATCGACGTCGTCAGGGGTCAAATCAGACTCGGCCAATAGCTCGTGCAGATGCGCTGGCACTTTCAACAGTGCGAAGTTGAACACCTGGCGACCGTTCATGAAGAAAATGCCGTTGCTGACCTTGAGATGTGGCGCACCGGAACCATCGGTACCGAATTTCGCCTTGCCCAGCTGCCATTCGGCCCCCTCGCCCATCCAGGTGGCCGTCGCAGCATCACCGAACAGCATGGTGGTATTGCGGTCTTCCGGGTCGACAATTTTCGAGTACGGATCGGCAGTGATCAACAGGCCGTTTTTCAAGCCTGCCGCTTCCATGAAGCCCTTGATCGCATAGATGCCGTACACATAGCCGGAACAGCCCAGCGAAATGTCGAATGCAGCAACGTTGGTCGACAGCCCCAGCTTGTCCTGAACGATGGCCGCGGTGTGCGGCAGCCCTTCCTCGTCGCCATTCTGGGTGACGACGATCAGCACATCGATACTTTCGCGCTTGAGCTGCGGGTTATTGGCAAACAGCGTATTGGCTGCCTCAACGCACAGATCCGAGGTTTCCTGGCCGGCGTCTTTGCGCGGCAGAAAGGTGGAGCCGATCTTCCCAAGGATGAATTCTTCATCCTTGCCGAATTTGGCGCCTTGAGCGTAGTTATCGACACCTGCAACAGGCACGTAACTCGCTATGCTTTTAATGCCAATCATCATGGCTTCCCGATGAGTAAACAGGTCATTTTTCGTCCCGATGAAATCGGAGCGCTACCGAATAGGAGTGATTTACGGACATTTTCAGGGCGCTTGGCAGGTTAAAGCAAGTCAGGCGCATGTCGCTCCCTGTAAAACAATACAGTGGAGATGCACGTTATGACCCGCAGGTCACTCCCGTCTGCATGCTTTACGATAATTTGCGTCGAGGGAACAGGCACTTGATCCTTGCCGACTGCTCTCTGCGAGGAAGCCTTCAAGGCAGCGAACCGGCCGCGAAGCAGCCGGTTTTACGAGGGCGGACGACTCAGCCGGCCAGAGTGAAACCCTTGCCGTCGAGATCCAGATTGGCGTTGTAGGCCTCATCCTGTGCGAACTGCGCTGACCACTTGTCCATCAATGCTTCGCGCGCCTGCTGCGGGGCATGCACCACACCGGAATGCACCACCTGCACATGCGGCGTCCATACCGTCAGGTAGCCGGCCTGCGCAGCCTTGAGGCAAAGGTCGACATCGGCAAGCGCTTCGGCGAATAGATCTTCATCCAGACCGCCCACAGCGTTGTACAGCTCCTTGGCAATCATCAGACAGGCCGATGACACGGCAGAGTAGTTCTGCTCGACCACCAGGCGCTGCATGTAGCCGGTGGCGGTCTTCGGCTCGCCGACAAACCCCGAACCCACGCCGCCATTCAGTCCCAGCACCAGACCGGCCTGAGTCACTGCGCCTTCGCCATTCACCAGCTTGGCGCCTACTACGCCCACTTCCGGGCGCTGCGCCTGGTTGAGCAGTGATTCGATCCAGCCGACATTGACGATCTGACTTTCGGCATCCAGCAGGATCAGGTATTCGCCACCGGCTTCCTGGCTGATCAGATTGCGCAGGGCCGCAGGGCTCATGCGCTGTTCGGCACGGAACACCCGCACGCGACCCGACACCTGCTCCTGCCGGTCAAGCCAGGTCGACAGTTCGGCAGAGGTGCTGGCGTTGTCACCGATCAGCACTTCATAACGCTGATAGCGGGTGCGTTGCAGAATGCTTTGCAGGCAGCGCTGCAATTCGGGCAGGTTGTCCTGGCTGTGCAGCAGGATCGAAACCACCGGCCGATGGGCGTGGCGATAATCGATCTTGTAGGTGCCAGGCTGCGCCGAGCTGACTTCCGCCTGATAACCGCGCTTGCCAAGATGGCGCTTGAGCGCTTTCTGTTCGTCCGGATTGTCTTTCAGTTCGGGCGCATCACAGATCAGCAACGGTTCGCTGAGATGGGCCAGACCGCTCATGCCGCCCTGCTCGATCAGACGCAGCAACAGATCGAATTCCAGCGCCTCGGGAAACTCGCGCGAGTAACCACCCGCCTCGACCAGCAACTCACGGCGCACCAGCCAGTGACGAGCCATCAATGCCGGCAGGCTTTGCAGCAGATCAAGGTTGAAGCCGGGACGGAACACCGGGGTCAGTGTGCCATTGGCTTGACGCTGAATCTCGTCCACGGCAACAGCCCGGCATTGCGCCGCATCGATCAGCTCGGCGCTGGCCAGCAGCAGACCGCTGCGGGTGAACTCTTCGCCGGCCCGTGCCAGCATCAGCCAGTCGCTGGGTGACTGCTTGACGACCTGGTTGATCTTGTCGACGTAGTTGCTTTCGGTGACTTTCACAAAGTGCAGGGTATTGTGCAGCGTGGTCACCGCTGGCAATTCCCCGGTGGTGAACACCACCACCCTGAAGGCCTTGTAGTGACTGTTGATCAGGCTGTCGAACGTGGCCTGCAGCTTGAAGACGTCCGCGTCCAGGTCCAGCAGCAAGATACCGATCTGCGACCCGGCCGGTTTGCTGGCGAGCCTGTCGCTGATCTGCTTGAGGGCCTCAGGCGCCGGATCGCGCGAATCGAGCCAGTTGAGCAGTCGACCGGAAGCCATGCCATCGAACAGCCGACCGTTGTCGAAACCGGATGCCGCCTGCAGACGCTGGCTCCAGGCCGAAACCATTTCGATCTGCTTTTCACTGTCCTTGCCTTTGCCGCTGATCAACTCCGCGATCAGGCTCTGCACGACACCCAGGTTAAAAGCGTAGGTTTCGTAGGCATACCACAGGCGGCTGATGCGCGCTTCAGCATCCGGGTTGCTCTGCTCGCGCAACAATTCAGCCTGCTTGAGCAGCACCGCTTCCAGCCCTTCCAGCTGCAAACGACCCGCTGGCATGATGTGGATCAGGAATTCGATTTTGGCCAGCTCATCGAACAACGCCTGGTTGTAGAACGGCATTTCGACAAACTGACGAGGCTCGAACAGCGCGTCCGATTGCTCAAGGCCGACATTCCACACCGCGCTGATGATTTTCTCATCGCCCTGGAAAGCCTGGGTCTTAAGGCATTCGCCCATGACTGCAAGGCCAGCCTGGATCTTTTGCAGGCCCTGTGCGCCTTCGAAGCCCGAGCCTTCGCCGAGCAGCGCGACCAGTTTTTCGGCGAATGCGTCGCGGGCGGCCCTGGCTTTGGGATCAGTGTGTCTGACGGCTGCGGCAATGGCGGTGCCGTGACGTAGCTCGACCTGCTTGCCCGAGGTGAAGTGCAGTGCATAAGGGATTGGCAGGATGCGCAGGCGGGCCGCAGCAACCAGGTAGTTCATGTGGCCGATTTCCTGCCAGTGCGGCTCGGTGTCATCGGCAACCGAGGTGAACCACTGCTGCGCCAGTTCCGTGCGCGTCACTGCGCTGAGCAGCGACAGACTTTCGCTCATGAAACCCAGAACCCGCTCGCCCGCATCATCTGCGGCATAGTCTTCGCAGGTTTTGCGATCGCGGCGGAAATAATCCACCTGGCCGACCTGCGCCTGATAGCTCAGGCTGTAGCCCTGACAGGCACCGTATGTCGGGTTGGCCTCGAGAAAGCTCAGCGCTGCGCGCAGTGCATCAGGCAGCAAAAAACTGTCGACCGGAGCCTGGACCACGAAGGGTGTGGTCACCTGTTTGAGCCCCTCTGCGACCCTGACGCCAAGGCTGGCATTGACCAGCGCGTCACTCTGCAGGTAATGCAAGCCAGCGCTCGCGGCAATTTCCGCATCAGGCTGGGCCGATGCATCGACCACTATCAGGTTGCACGGAAACTCGCTGTAATACTTCAAGGCGCGGCGCAGGAAGTCTGGCTGGTCCCTGGCCATCAACAGCAGGGTCAGACGCTGATTCAAAGCGTTATGTTCATTTCCCGAATGGCTTTGCATGATCTTTCCTTATAACGAATCGATTGCGCCTTCAACCGCAGCGGGCGTTGAAGCAAGAGCGTAGCGTGACCGCGCCGGCAGGCAACCTGCTGGTGCGTGTTCAAACGGATCGGATCAGTCCGGCAACCAGCCGTTGGCCCAATATTGCAGGTTTTCGCCGCGCAACATGAAGTCGCGCAGTACTGTCTCGCGCAACTCGTCACCCATGCGGTAGCTGGCATTGGGGTCGGACAAGTGCATGCGGATTGCCTGCAACCATTCATCCGAGCTGTTGGTGTACACACGGGTCGCTGGCAGATGGCCCCGATACGCTTCGGTGTCGGAACAGATCACCGGGTAGCCGCAGGCGCCGTACTCAAGCAACCTGAGGTTACTTTTGCAGTCATTGAAAATATGGAATTCCAGCGGCGCCAGTGCCAGATCAAGGTTCAGGCTGGCGAGCTTGGCCGGGTAGGTTTTCAGGCTGACCCCCGGATGGAACTCATGGATGTAGGGCTTGAGCAGGTCCGGGCACATGCCGAAGAATACCCACTCGACTTCATCAGCCAGTTCGCGCACCACATCGACAATCAGCTCCAGGTCCCCGCGATGGCTGGTTCCGCCGCCCCAGCCGATACGCGGCTTGTCGGAGCTGCGACGCTGGCTCCTGAGATTGCTCCACAAATGCGTCGCCAGCATGTTCGGCACGACGCGAATATCGCTGTGCATGCCCGACAACGCCTCGGCCAGCGGGTGAGTCGAGACCACCACGCGATCACACAGACCTATGCCCTTGCGCAGCATGGCGCCGATATTGTCCGGCATGTTGCGCTTGTGCTCATTGCGCTCGGGGACATCGGCGATGTAGTCATCGAGCTCGAAAATACGCATGGCATTGGAGTAGTTCTTTGCCAGCTCGATGTCCGGGACCTTGGCTTCTGTGTACCGGCCCTGAAAGACGATGACATCTGGCGACTGGCGCTCGATTTCGACGGGCGTTGCGGTCTCGTAAGTCATACGGCCAACCACCCGCCCGGCCGCCATCAACTCCAGCAGGGGCTGGCTGACCCGGTAGTGACCCACCGCCGAAGAGTTGACCGCCATACCGAAAATGAAAGGCAGATGGCGGGTGCAGAACGGACTCCAGCCCGCCAGCAGACCGGGATCGAGGGTGAACGACAGCGCCTCGTTGAGGTACAGGTTGGGATTGTAGGCCTGATCCCTGGCCATTTTCGGCAGCCACTTCTGAAAGAACGATTTCTGCTCGTCATCGAGCGCCTGGCGAGACGCCTCATTACGTTCAACGGCAGCAGGCTCGGCCAGTACCAGCGATGCATCCGGGGTGCCAACGATCAGGTAACCCTCGCGCCCGACGCGCATGCACAGGTCCAGGTCCTGCAGACCCTGCGTGAAGGTCGCCGCCTCCAGTGCGCCAACAGCGTCGAACACCTCCTTGCGCACCATCAGGCAATTGCCACTGACCGCGCTCCAGTTCTGGGTCAACTGCAGACGCTGCATGTAGCCGCTGGCCCCTGCGGGGAAATTGATGAACGGCCGACCGGCCAGGCCATCCATGCCCATGACCATGCCGGCGTACAGAATATTGCCTTGCGGATTGAGGATGCGTGGACCGACGATCCCGACCTCGGGACGCTGGGCATGGTGGATCAGCCCCTGCAGCCAGTCCGCCTGATGGATCAGGGCATAGGCGCTGAGCATCAGCAGATAATCACCACGCGCCTGACCGGCGGCATGATTCTGGGCGGTTGCTTCGCTGCCAGCCTCGGACAGGGAAACAATCCGCAGCTTGTCGCTGCCCAGCTCACTCATCGCCGTGAACCATGCCCGCGCTTCGGCGCTTTCGCTGGCGTTGTCGACGATCAGGACTTCGTAATTCGGGTAGGTGGTGTTGCTGAGCAGACTGTCTATGCAGCGCTCCAGGGCGCCGAGTTGATCCCTGGCGGTGATGATGATCGAGACCAGAGGCAGCGACGGATGAACGTACTCGATGCGATTGAGCAACGGCAACTGATCGTGATGAATGACGTGCTCTCTGCCGATCCGCGACAGGTGGGCCGCAACCAGAGGTTCGCTGTGCTCGATGACACAAGGCAGTGACAGCCAGTCGGCGAATGCCAGACGCGACTCGACCTGCACTTCGGCGATGTGCTCGATGCTCTGCGGCCCTGCCCCCTCGACCAGACGCCAGATCACATCGTGCGGGGCGAGCTCATCGAAGGCCGGATCGAAACCACCCATGTCCAGCAGATTTCGCCGCTCGAACGCCAGCGTGCGCCCGACATAGGGATAGGCACGCAGCAGATCCAGGTTGAAGCCGGGTTTGAAAATAGGCTCTCTGGACTCGTCCTCAACCAGCGCGCCTTCGTCGCTGTAGACACACAGCAGACCGGGAGTCTGGGCAATACGCTCGGCCAGAATCAGCAGCGCCGGCTGCGTCAGCCGGTCACCGGCGCGCAACAGGTAGACCCAGTCGGCACTCTCTAGCAGTGGCAATACTTCGTTCAACTGCCGAGCCCAGTCCGGCTGTAGAGAAAAACGCAGCACCTGCGGATCGTCAACAATGGCGTTGGTCAGTACCACCACCGAGTCTGCGGCATAGTCCTGTTCGGCCAGGCTGCGCAAGGTGATGTCGAGGGCTTCGGCATCACCCTGCTGATCGATGATCACCGGCACAATACGTGGCTGCCATGCCCAACTCACTATGCGTTGTTCGAGCAGCTTTTTTTGCGGCTCGGAAAACCGGCGGCAGGACAGCCATTCGGCGTACAGTTCGGCATAGCTGTCACTGGCACTGCCGACGCGGCTCATCATCACGCCCTGGCGACCCGCCATCACCCCGTAAAGGCCTACCTCGTCCCACTCGCGCGGCTCTTCGTGCGCGCGGCGCAGAGGCAGAAAACGTACCCAGCCCTGAGCCGGTGCGTCTTCGCCGCTACGCGCCTTGAGCATTTCGTTCAGCCAGCCCCATTCGGTGGTGGCTTTCTGGTACATATCGCCCTGACTGCTGAAGCGCCCCGGGTGCAGGCGTTCGGTACTCTGGATGCTGTGCAGCACAACCAGATTGCCGCGCCGCAGCAGGCAGATGAACAGCGTGAAATCCAGCAGCGCAACGAAGCCCTGCGGCAGCGCAATGGACGGCAGGTATTCCTGCACATCGGCGCGACGCATCATCGCGCCACTGAAACCGCCCAGATAATTGCGCGGCGTGCGCTCGAAAATCGCCAGCATGTCCTCGCCCTTGAACACAGCGTCGTAGGGCACCAGACCAACGTTTTCCATGCGGGCCGGCAGGACATAATCATCGACGTCCACCAGATGGCGTTTGCTGACGACGAGCTGGACATCCTTGTAGGTATCGAGGGTTTGCGCCTGATGCGCAACGCAGTAGTTATAGAGGCGGTCGTCATCGCAGAGAAACTTGATGTATTCGCCGCTCGCCTGCTCCAGACACTTGAGCAGATTGCCCTGAAATCCCAGGCGCTGAGGATTGCGCAGGTAACGGGCCCGGTCGCTGTCGGGAGCTACCAGCTCGTCGAAAATCGCCTTGATCTCGTCGCTACGGCAATCGTCACAGACGATGATTTCGAGATTGTCGTAGACCTGGTCGAGCGCACTTTGCAGCGCTGCGCGGAAGAAGCGCGAATTGAAGGCGGGAATGACAATACTGACGAGGGGGACTGAATTCACTATGACTGACTCGCGAGCGGCTGGGGGCCCTTCAGTCGAGTGGCCCCCCTCACCGCTGAAAAAAGACGGCGGATGCTCAACGTCAGAACTCAAAGCTGACTGAACAGGTTCAACTTGGATAGCATGGTAAACACCTGCTGAGAAGCGTCCAGCATGGTTTTCTGCAATGTCAGGCGGGTGGTCGCCTCGACGATGTCAGCGTTTACGTAAGTACCTTGCTCAGTAGTGTTGTTGCCTTTGAGCAGATCGTTGGTCGTACCTTGGGCGGTTGCCGCCAGCTGACGCGCGCCGCCACTGGAACGTGCCGTAGAAGCTTGTTCGATGGCGCTGCTCATGTTGCCCAGCGCAGAGTTCAGCGCTGCCGTCATATTCTGCGAGGCCACCAGGTTGCCATCGGTGGGCGTCGACAGGGCTTTGATCGCCGCTGTCAGCGTATTGAGAATGTTCTCGGTCTGGTGCGTGCCAGACTCGACGATGAACTGATCACCGGCAGCCGGTGTACCGCTGATATTGAAGTTCACACCGGAGGCGTTGGCCGTCGAGCCGGTCATGGTGCCGCTGGACACTGGCTTGCTGCTGGTGGTCAACGGCGCGGCGTACAGCTCGTAATCGGTCGGGCTGGTGAACTTGAGGATCGCGCCGTCTGTCGGGAAGGTATTGTTGAAAGCAGTCCGGTCCGCAGCGGTATTGCCCACGACAGAGCTGCTGACGGTCGCCGTTGACGTATTGCCGGCGCTGCGCGAGGTGGAAACACTGTCCGGTGTCGACGCCAGTTGATAGCTGCGATTGGCCAGCGCCGCATCTGCGGTAGCGTCCGAGACCCGGTCAGCGGCCGGCAGGTTGACGTTGAGCGTCATTTCCACGCCGCGGAAGGTAAACGTCTGGGCATCGAACGAGCCGTGGGAAAACTTGCCGCCAGTCGAGGTATCGGAACTCACGTCAGTGCCACTGGCATCAGTGATCTTGAATTGCGTACCGCTGAGAAAAGTCAGCGTATAGGGCTCGCCGCCCTGGTAGCTGGAGTTATAGGTCGGAGTGGACGTCACCAGGCCACTGCTGAGGCCGATCTTGCCGTCATCGGTTGCAGGCGAAAGCAGTGTGGCAGACGTACGGGTTGTGTTGACCGACTGCTCGAAGGCCTCGAAACCTGTCGTGTTGCTGGCCATGACCAAACCATCACCTACCGCCAGATTGACGCTGGTCTGGTCGCCCTTGTAGCTATAGGAGCCATCGGCGTTCAGCGAATACGGTGGCGTCGAGGCCTTGGAACCGGAAAATATGTACTGACCGTTAGGGTCCTGGCTGTTCATCAAGCCCAGAATCTGACTCTGGTACTGCTTGAGGGCCGAAGCCTTGGCGAGCCGGTCCGAGTCGGTAAACGCGCCACTGCCTGCCGATACGATCTGCTCCCGCGCAGCCTGCATCGTGTCGATGATGCTGGTCAGCGTGGTCTCGGTGGTCACCGCGTTGGTATTGATCGTGCCGATATTGGTTTCGTACTGGGTCAGCATGGAGTTCTGCTGCGCCAGTTGCAGTACGCGCGCGGCACCTACCGGATCATCGCCTGCGGTATTGAGCTTGATGCCGCTGGAGACCTCTTCGCTGGTCTTGTTCAGGTTCGAATAGTTACGCTGATAATTGGTGTTCGTGGATTCGAAGAACTGGGTAGTCGAGATACGCATGGCTCACGATTCCTTAAAGACTGTTGATCAGCGTGCTGAAAATGGTTTGTGCTGCCTTGATGATCTGCGAAGAGGCGGTGTAGTACTGCTGATACTTGATCAGGTTGGACGCCTCTTCGTCGAGCGATACACCCGAGACCGAGTCGCGTGACGATTTGGCCTGGCTGACAACGGCCGCAGTGGCGGTCACATCGTTCTTGCTCTGGCTCGCCAGCGTACCCACAACCGATACCGTATCTGCATACGAACCGGACAGGCTGGTGCCCACGCCACCGTTGACGACACCGACGGTCTTGGCGGTCTGCAGGCCGACCACTGCCAACGCGTTGCGGTTGTCGGACGAGCCGCCACCGGTCATGCCGATGCTGAACGTGTCATTGGCAACCGGCGAGCCGGAGATGGTCATTTCCAGCTGGAACGCAGTGCTGCTGCTCGGCGTCGTTGTGGTGTCGGTATAGCCGACGTTCAATTTGATCGTGTTGGCCTGGCCCTGGATGATCGAGCCACCAACGGCATTGCCGTTCTGGTCGAGCACCGCCCCGCCACTCGCATTGATCAGGGTGTAACTCTGCACGCCGGTACTGCTGACCGCACCCATCACCAGTTTCATCGGGGTGGAGTCTTTGAGCGCATTGCGCAGGTCAGCGGTCTGGGTGCTGTCGTAGATATCCGACTTGGTGTTCAGCACCGGCTGGGTGAAGCCACCAGTACCGGAGTTGCTGGATCCCGCCGTTGCCGTCAAGGGCGCGGCCGCTGCAATATCCTTGGCGTCGGTCAGAACCACCGAGATCCCCGACGCGCCAGTGCGGGTCGGGATGACCTTGAAACTGTCACCGGCTGCCAGCGTATTGCCGTTGAGGCTCACACTGAAGCCATCGAACTGTTTGGGCGGATTGTCAGCCAGCGAACCGGCACCGACGCTCTCGCCGTTGGGCAGACGACGTACGGTGAAATTCGACGAGTCGCTGAACGTCACTTCATAATCGTTGGCGGTCAGCTTGCTGGTGTCGCCAATGGTGACGTTGAGGTTGCCGGAGCCGACACTGTTGGTGGTTTTGCCGATGCTGCGCTGGGTAATGGCTTCGGCACTGTTGATGCTGGAATACAGGTTCGAACCGAAATTGCCCTTGCTGTCGATGCCCTGGTTCATCTGGCTGTTGACCTGGTCCGACAATACCATCGCGGTACGGCCCAGTTCGTTGGTCGCAGGCACCAGCACTTCGTTGCGGTAACGCAACAGACCACCGATCGAGCCGCCAGTGAGCACTGAGGTCACATCGGTCTGGGTCTGGCCGTAGGCAACCTGCACGTTGTACTGCAACGGATCGGACGGGCTCGGGCTGGCCGACATCTTGTAGGACGTGCCGCCACTGACCAGTGATTGTCCGGTACCGGTATAGATGTCGAAGTTACCGTTGTTCTCGACCACTTTCACACCGACCAGCTCGTTGAGCTGACGAACCGCTTCACTGCGCGAGTCAAGCAGGGTGTTCGGCGTGGCGTTGCCCGCAGACGCTTGTGTGATCTGCTTGTTCAGGCTCGCCAGGGTGGTGGTCAGCTCGTTGACCTGTTTGGTGAAGGTGTTGAGCTGCGTGTTGACGTTATCGTTCTGCGTGGACAACTGCGACGAAACCGAGTTGAAGCGTGCGCTCAACGCGCCAGCCTGGGTCAGGAACGACGAGCGTTCGGCCGACTGCGTGGCGCTGGTGGCGATGCCCTGCATCTTGGTGAAGAAGTCCGCCAATTGCACGGAGATCCCCGTCGCATTGTCTGACAGTAATGTATCGGTCTTGCTGGCCTGACCGGAATAAGCCACTGCATCCGCGCTGAGGGCGGTGCTCGATTGCAATTGGGTGTCCAGATAGCTGTTGTAGATGCGACGTACGTCCGACAGCGTAGTGCCGGTACCGATGTAGCCTACACCCTGACCAAGAGCGATCTGCGCCGAAGCCGTGGTCAGCACCTGCTGACGCGAGTAACCCGCGGTATCCACGTTGGCCGTGTTGTTACCGATGGTGTTGATCGCGGCACTGCTGGCATTGATACCTGAGAGCCCAATTGAAATCAGCGACATGAGTCAAACCTTATAAAGTCGTGGAAGAGCCCGCTGCAGCGGCGTAAGTCTGGTAACTCTTCATCTGCTTCGCAATCTGCGAAATCTTGCTGGCATAGTCCGGGTCAGTGGCGTAACCGGCCTTCTGCAATTCTTTTACAAACTGTTCCGGTTTATCGGCCGAATTGACCACTTCTTTATAGCGGCTGTTGTTCTGCAACAGACTGACCAGGTCGTGGAAGCTGTCGGCGTAGGAATCATAGGAACGGAAATCCGCCGTTTCCTTGACCATCTTGCCGTCGCGGAACTCGCTGGTGATCGCACGCGCTTCGGCACCCTTCCAGCTGCCCGCCGCCTTGATGCCGAACAGGTTGTGACTGCTGCTACCGTCCTGCTGACGCATGATCGATTTGCCCCAACCGGTTTCCAGTGCCGCCTGCGCCACCAGCATGACCGGGTCGACGCCGATACGCGCTGCGGCTTCCTTGGCCAGTGGCAACATGGTTTCGACGAACTGATCGGCGTTGCTGAACGCGCGCTTGGCCGGTGCCAGCGGTGGCTGGGCCATGGAGCGCACGTATTCCGGCGCGGGGGCCAGGTTCGGATCGAGTGTCCAGTCGCCGTTGTTGCCTGAAGTACCGGCTGTCGCACGAGCCGGCACCGGGCTGTTGCTGACGGCTGTGGTGGCAGAAGGCACGATGCCGGCCAGCAGACGATCGGTGAGTTTGGCGGGCAGCGACAGACGACGCGCATTGAGCAGCGCCATGTCGTTGCGCCCTTCTCCGGACGCCGAGGCCGCAGCCGCCGCCTGATCGGCAGCCGCCGAGCGCGTGGCCCACAACGGACGCTGATAGACGCTGGTCGCCAGACCGGTCTTGGCCGGCGCAGCGTCAGTAGCGGCCGTTGCAGCGTCGGTCGTATTGACCGGCGCAGCGTGGTTTATCCCCTTGTCTTTCGACAATTGGCGCATCAGCACGTCCTGCAAACCGATACCGTTGCCACGGGTGGACAGCGTGACCGCCAACTGCTGGTCATACATATCCTGATACTGCCGCGTGGCCGGGGTGTTCATCGGATTGTCCTTGGCCAGCACTTCGTTGGCCGAGCGCATGGCCTTGAGCATCTGGCTGACGAACAGCGACTCGAACTCGCGGGCCACCTTCTTCTGGTTTTCCACACTGTCCTTGTCGCCATGCTTCAGCGACGCCAGACGGTTGACGTCGGTGTAGGCACCCGAATCGACCGCCGACGAAATTCCGCTCTTGGGCATATCCATGCTCGAATCCTCAGATCACGATCAGGTCGGCTTGCAACGCGCCGGCCTGCTTAAGGGCTTCGAGGATGGCCATCAGGTCACCGGGCGCAGCGCCCACCTGATTGACCGCGCGAACGATCTCATCCAGCGTGGTGCCTGGACCGAACTTGAACATCGGGTGCAGTTCCTGCTGGGCGTTAACCCGCGAGCGAGGCACTACCGCCGTCTGTCCGCCGGACAATGCGCCCGGCTGGCTGACGATCGGGTCTTCGGTGATGGTCACGGTCAGGCTGCCGTGGGTGACGGCGGCAGGTGAAACCTTGACGTTCTGGCCGATGACGATGGTGCCGGTCCGCGAATTGATGATGACCTTGGCAGCGGTCTGGCCCGGATCGATTTCCAGGTTTTCCAGAATCGACAGGTAATCCACACGCTGGCTTGGGTCGAGCGGCGCAGTCACGCGCACCGAACCACCGTCCAGCGCCTGAGCGACGCCAGGGCCAAGCATGTCGTTGATCTTGTCCACGACGCGCTTGGCAGTGGTGAAGTCGGAGCGATTCAGGTTCAGCGTCAGGGTGTTGCCCTGGTTGAAGCCGCTCGGTACAGCGCGTTCTACCGACGCACCACCGGGGATTCGACCCGACGACGGAACGTTGACGGTAATCTTCGAGCCGTCACGGCCTTCCGCGTCGAAACCGCCGACCACCAGGTTGCCCTGAGCGATGGCGTAAACGTTGCCGTCGACACCTTTCATCGGTGTCATCAACAGCGCACCACCGCGCAGGCTTTTGGAGTTACCGATCGAGGAAACAGTGATATCGACCGTCTGGCCCGGTTTGGCGAACGCTGGCAAATCTGCGTACACCGCAACCGCCGCGACGTTTTTCAGCTGCACGGTGCCCGAACCCGACGGCACCTTGATGCCGAACTGCGACAGCATGTTGTTGAAGGTCTGCAGGGTGAACGGGGTCTGGGTGGTCTGGTCACCTGTACCGTTGAGACCCACGACCAGACCGTAACCGATCAACTGGTTGGCCCGTACGCCGGAGATGCTTGCGATGTCCTTCAGACGCTCGGCATGCACGCCGAACGCTGTGGACAACAACAAGGTCGCCGCTATCAGTTGCTTGAGCTTGATCATGTCTATCCCGCTATCAGAAAGGGAACAACGGGCTGAGGAAGAACCGGTCGAACCAGCCTGGCTGGCTGGTATCGGCAAAGGCTCCGGTCCCCGAATAGGTAATACGTGCATCGGCGATACGGGTGGACGACACGGTATTATCGGTCGCGATGTCGTCAGCCCGGACCAGGCCGGCAATCCGCACCAGTTCGTCACCGGTATTGAGGGTCATCCACTTCTCGCCACGCACCGCCAGAATGCCGTTGGGCAGCACATCCGCAACCGTCACGGTGACCGAGCCGGTCAGACTGTTGCTCTGTGCGGCCTTGCCATCACCCTTGGTAGTCCGCGCGCCGTTGTAACCAGCGTTCAGGCTCAGGTCGTTACCGCCAATCGGGTTGTTGGTGGTCAGACCCGAACCGAACAGCGAGGTCAGACCAATGCTGTTGGTGCTGTCCTTGGTCATCGCCGAAGTGGCCGCCTTGCTCGCCGCCATACGCTCGGAAAGCGTGATGGTGATGATGTCGCCAATACGGAAGGCCTTGCGGTCGCCGTACAGGTTCTGCTCGAAACCGGCCTGATAGATGGCGCCATTGTTGGCAGCCGCCGACATGGGCGTACGCGGCAACACCGGAGCGTAATAAGGGTCATTGGGCTTGGCCGTCGGCGCAACACAGCCGGACAGCAGGGTGATCCCGCACAATGAAGCGATCAACACTGAAAAACGCGGAACACTAAGGCGGTTCATGACACTTGAAACCTCGCGGTGTAACAGGCGCTTATCAGGCGCCCCATCGGATTGAGCGGTTCTACGAGCAGCGACATCAAGGACTTACAGGTTCTGAGTCAGGTTTTGCAGCATCTGGTCAGCGGTCGAGATCACTTTGGAGTTCATCTCGTAGGCGCGCTGGGTAGTGATCATGTTGACCAGTTCCTCAACGGTGCTGACGTTGGAGTTTTCAAGGGTGTTCTGCAGGGTCGGGCCAAGGCCGTTAAGGCCAGGGGTGCCGATCTGCGGCGCGCCGCTCGAACCGGTTTCCAGGTACAGGTTGCCACCGATGGCCTGCAGGCCGGCGGGGTTGATGAAGTCGGCGGTCTGGATATTGCCGATGATCTGCGGCGTAGCGGTTGCGCCTGCCAGCGTGACGGAAACAGTACCGTCCTGACCGACCGTAAAAGTCTGGGCGTTCTGCGGAACGACGATCGCAGGCTCGAGGGCATAACCGTTGGCCGTGACGATCTGGCCGTTGGCGTCGAGGTGGAACGTACCGTCACGGCTGTAGGCAATGGTGCCGTCCGGCTGGGTCACCTGAAAGAAACCACGACCGTTGACCGCCAGGTCCAGCGGGTTGTTGGTGGTCTGCAGGCTACCGGCAGTGAAGTTCTTCTGCGTGCCGACAATACGCACACCGGTACCCAGTTGCAGGCCGGAAGGCAGTTCGCTGTCCTGAGTGGACTGGGCACCCGGCTGGCGTTTGATCTGATACAGCAGGTCCTGGAACTCGGCCCGGTCACTCTTGAAACCGGTGGTCGAGACGTTCGCCAGGTTGTTGGAGATGGTGGTCAGGTTGGTGTCCTGAGCGGCAAGACCGGTTTTGGCGACGTATAGTGCAGGAAGCATGTGTGTTCTCCTCGAGCGCCGGTTTGTCGGCGCAAGCTGTCATTGATTAGCCAAGTTGCAAGACGCGAGCCATAGACTGATCGTCTTCTTCGGCGGTCTTCATCATCTTGACGTGCAATTCGAATTGACGGGACAAGGCCAGTACCGAGGTCATTTCCTCGACCGCATTGACGTTGCTCGCCTGCAGAAAGCCGGACTCGACCTGAACGGTGGCATCTGCATCGGCAGGCCGGCCGGTCTTGGTGTGGATCAGGCCATCAGGGCCCTTCTCCATGGTCTTCAGGTCAGGCTTGACCAGCTTGATGCGGTCGACCTGCGCCATCACCTGAGGACTCTCGCCCAGCGAACGAATACTGATCGTGCCGTCGGCGCCGATCTCGATCTGCTGCTGAGGCGGCACGGCAATCGGACCGCCGTTGCCCATAACCGGCAAACCACTGCCGTCGCGCAACACGCCCAGGGCATCGATGTTCATGCCCGAACTGCGGGTGTAGGCTTCACCGCCGTCGGGGGTCTGCACTGCGATCCAGCCATCACCCTTGACGGCGATGTCCAGCTCACGACCGGTCTGCACCATCGCACCGGCGGAAAAGTCGGTCCCGGGACGCTCGCTCATGGCGTAGGCTCGCGATGGCATGACCTCGCCAAACACCGGCATCGAGCGGGCCTGTTCCAGGTCCCGCATGAAACCGTTGGTCGAGACGTTTGCCAGGTTGTTGGCATGAGCCTTTTGCGCGATCGCGTTTTCGGATGCACCGCTCATTGCGACGTAAAGCAACTTGTCCACAGTCTTCCTCCTCCGACAGACGCTTGCCGCCTGTAGCTGTTCTGAAAGGGTTAAAGCAATTTTTGAACCAACTTGTCAGGCTCGATACAAATGCCTGATTAGCCAGTAAAAACTGGCGATCGCCGATGGCTTGAGGAAAGAGCGCCAACCAATAGCGGCGGTGGACTGCCGCCTGCCGCTTGCCAGACAGGAAACACCGCCAAAAAAACTTCATCGAACTGCGCCGAGAACCGGATCGACAGTGATAATCTTGCCGACACCGCAACCGTGACCGGGAACCGTCATGCCTTTTCGTGCGTGCATCATCGGTATCGCGAGCGCGAGCCTGATCACCTTTGCCCTGCTCTCTCAGGCCGCTCCCGCCTACTATTACAAATGGCAGGGCGACAGCCGGATCGTCTGCGCCCAGGCCAGCCCGGGCCCAGGCTGGAAACGCTTGAAAGGCCACTTCATCAAAGCCGACTGCTCGATCTGATCAGGTCGACTGGATCAGTGTCTGCATCAGCGTCACTTCGGTGGATATCGCCTTGGAGTTGGCTTGATAGGCCGTCTGGGCCTGGATCAGCGCAATCAGCTCATCGGCCAGCACGACGTTCGAACCTTCCAGCGCGCCACTGACGATGCCGCCCAGCGTACCGACGCCCGGCACATCATATTCAGCCACTCCGGAATCGGCAGTGGCGGTCCAGCGTGTATCGCTACGCGGCTGCAAGCCATGCGGATTGGCGAAACTGGCGAGCATCACCTGACCGATATCTTTAGTCATGCCATTGGTAAACCCGGCACGCAGAATGCCGTCCCGGCCAACGTCGAGGCTTTTCAATTCCCCTGCCGAATGGCCATCCACATATGCGGCGGAGCGCGAACTGGCAGCGTTGTGCTGAAGCAGATGGGTGAAGTCGATGGTGATGCCGTCAGCGCTGCCAGCCGCTCCATTGGATATCCAGCGCTCGCGACCGGTGCCAGGATCAACCGCCCTCACAGGCGACCAGCCCGTGAGCTTCAGCTGATCGCCATTGCTGCTCAGGCCCGGACTGCCGGTCAACGACGCGACGGCGCCATGGGAATCGAAGACGATGTTTGCCGTCAGCGGCGTGGTGGACCCGGAGTTCTGCGGGTTTCGATCGTCGATCAGTACGTGCAGGCGCCAGCTGTTGGTGCCATCCTTCACGAAATATTGTTTCAGCTCATGGGTGTTGCCCTGACTGTCAAAGATCTGGTTACCGAACATCCTGCTATAGGTGTTCAGATCTGCGGGGTTGAAGTGCGGAACCGGCCGATGCATGACCGTATCGCCCGGATCGAGCAGACTGGCCCCGGCGTCGCTCAACGGCAACGAAACAGCCCCGCCGTTCAGGGAGCCATTTGCCGCCCAGGCGCCATTGACCTGCGCGGCAGGCACCCAACCCTGCAAGGCAAACTCGGTGTCCGAAAGCTTGCGCAGATGCTGATCATTGCCGCTGTACGACAGGGAACCGTCAGGCTTCAGCTCAAGGCTTACCTGCAACGGCGCTACGCTGTCGGGATCCACCGGGTTGCGCCCGTCCACCAGTACATACATCGACCACTGATCAGCCTCGGTCTTGACGAAATACTGCTTGAGTTCATGGTCGGCTGCGGGCACCGGAGTGATCCCCACATCCTGGATGGTCCGGGTGGCAACCCGTGTATAGGTCGCGGGGTTGTCCGGGTCAAAGGTCGGCAAGCGGGCGAGTGACGGCAGCGAGGCATCCAGATTGATGGTTTCGGCCACCCGGGTCGTGGCCCGAGCACCGACGTTGGACGTATCGATCTGCAAGTCCGTGCGGATACCACTGGCAATCTCGCCCTTGTCGTTTGCGGCATAACCCTGCAAACGCCCACCATCGCTGTCGACGACAAAGTTGGCAGCATCCTTCAGAAAGGCGCCGGCCCGGGTATAGGCCAGTGAACCCTGATCACTGACCACAAAAAAACCGTTGCCCTGAATACGCATATCCAACGCATTGCCGGAACTGATCACGGTTTCACCCTGATTGAAATTCTGCTGCACCGAAGCAAGTCGTACGCCATCCCCGACAGCGTGCTGCCCGGCCCCCAACTGTGCGGACGCATATAGAGCAGAAAACTGCGCACGAGACGACTTGAACCCCAAGGTGCCGACGTTGGCAATATTATTACCCGCTACTTCCAGTCGTTTATTGGCAGCCTGAATACCGCTGATCGCTGTATTGAATGACATGAGAACTCCCTTGCCATAAAGGCAATTCATAGAGGAGTTTTATTCTCACACCATCGTGCGTAGGAAGTTTCCAAGTAGGCTGAGGGAGTAATCCGTAACTTTCAGCACTAAAAAAGACATGACAAAATACTTTGCAGACACCCATAAAAAAGCCCCTTTTTACAGGGGCTCTTTCAGCACGTATCAAACAACGCGTATTACGTCATCTGAATAGTGGTCTGCATGATGGTGCTTTGGGTGGAAATGGTCTTGGCGTTAGCCTGATAGTTGCTCTGCGCCTTGATCAGGTTAACCAGTTCCATGGTCAGGTCGACGTTGGACTCTTCCAGCGCCTGACCGGTGATGTAACCCAGCGTACCCGACTGTGGTGCGCCGCTCACCGGTACACCGGAAGCGAACGTTTCACGCCAGTTGGTGCCGCCGGCCTGCGCCAGACCCTGCACGTTGGCGAAGCTGGTCAGCGAAGTCTGACCGATCACCTGCGACTTGCCGTTGGTATAAGTGGCGAACAGGTTGCCGCTCGAGTCAACGTTCATGCCGCTCAGCTGGCCAGTGGCGTAGCCATTCTGATCCTGTTTGAGCAGACCGGATACCGAAGCGGTCTGGGTAGTGCTCGACATGTCCAGCTTGATCGAAGCAGCGCCCGTCGCACCGTTGGCTGCCCAGGTAGCTGTCGTGCCAGTACCGACCTGCACGCCAGGCACCCAGTTGGTCACGGCGAATGTACCGTCAGCATTGAACTTGATGTTGGCGCTGTCGGTAGGAACAGAGCCGCCGGCAGTGGTCACCAAATTGCCCGAGGAGTCGAATGTCAGGTTATTCTTGTCCGGCGTGGTGGACGTCGGATCGGAAATGCTGCGCCCGTCCATCAGGGAATACATCGACCAAGTATTGGTGCCGGTCTTGACGAAATACTGATCCAGGGTATGCGCATTACCCTGAGTGTCGTAAGTCGGGGTGCTGTACTTGACGTTGTAGCTATTGGTGTCGGTGGCATCGAACGTCGAAACGGTCGGCAGCGCGGTTGTCGAGTTCAGGTTGGCGGAGTTGGTGATTGTGGTCGTCGCCTTGGGCTCCAGGTTGGACGCGTTCACACGCAGATCGCTGAGCGCGCCAGTCACCACTGAGCCATTGGCGTCAACGTTGTAACCCTGCAGCTTCATGTTGCTGCTGTTGACGACATAGCCTTCCTTGTCGGTGTGGAATGCACCGGCACGGGTATACAGCTTCTCACCGTTATTGCTGAGCATGAAGAACCCGTCGCCATTGATGGCAAGGTCCAGACTGTTGGCTGTTCCGGTGGTCAGACTGCCCTGGGAGAACTGCTGGGAAACCGCAGCGGTAGTCACGCCACTGCCGACGCTGGTATTGCCGGAAGTACCGCGAATCGACTGAGCATATTGATCAGCGAACTCGGCACGTGACGATTTGAAACCGGTTGTCGCGACGTTGGCAATGTTGTTGCCGGTAACGTCGAGACTTTTGTTTGCAGCATAGAGCCCACTAAGGCCGATATTGAAAGACATGTTTCACTCCTGCGCCGTAGCGGCTCTACAATCCGATAGTTTGAACTTTGGACAGGGCGACACTGCCGCTGGCCAGGTTAAGCGTTGTTTCTGCGCCATTGACACCCAGCGTGACACTGTTGACCGTGGCGGGCAGGTAAGTTGAAAACTGCGTGTTCTTGCCTTCCACCGAGCCTTCAGCCTTGAAGCTGTAAGTGCCCGATGGCAGCTGGGTACCGCTTGAGTCCGTACCGTCCCAGGCAAAGCTGGTGGTACCGGCTTTTTGCGTGCCCAGGTCGACACTGTCGACCAGATTCGATTGCGCGTCGTACACCTTGACGGTCGTCAGCGAGCTTTCGCCCGGCACCACGATCGAACCGGTCAGGCCTTTGGTGGTATCGACCGAAGTACTGCTCGCATCAATGATCACCGAGCGACCGACCAGTGACGAGGCCTGCAAGGCCTGCGACGACTTGTAGCTGCTGGCGATCGTATCCACCGTCGATGTCAGGTTCTGCATGCTTTCAAGGCTGCTGAACTGCGCCAGTTGCGCCACGAACTGCGTGTTGTCCTGCGGGTCCAGAGGATTCTGGTTCTTCATCTGCGTGACCAGCAGTTGCAGAAACGAATCCTTGCCCAACGTACCGGTAGAGTCCGTCTTGGTCGGTGTCGGGTTCTGCAGCGTATTCAGGAATGTCGATGAGACGCTGGTTGCTGAGGTGTTATCAACGGCCATAACTTTCGCCTTCTATCACTGACCGAGGGTCAGAACCTTCTGCATCATGGATTTAGCGGTGTTCATGATTTCTGCGTTGGTCTGGAAAGACCGGCTGGCAGAAATCATGTCGGCCATTTCTTCCACGACATTGACGTTGGGGTAATAGACATACCCGTCCTTGTCAGCGGAAGGATGATTGGGCTCGTAACGTGCTTCCAGGTTCGAGCTGTCTTCGATGATGCCGTTGACCTGAACGCCCTGCCCGGCTTCGCCCTGGTCCTGGAACAACGAACCACCTGTGGACTGCTGACCCTGCATCACGGTGGCGAACACCGGGTGACGGGCGCGGTAGGTCTGGTCCATGCTCGAAGACACGGTCTCGGCGTTGGCGATGTTACTGGCCGTGGTGTTCAGACGCGTGGTCTGGGCACTCATGGCGCTACCGGCAATGTTGAACACATTGGCTAGTGACATGAATTATTCTCCGCGAAGGGCTGCAACCAGCCCCTTGAACTTGCTGTTGAGCAATGTGAAGCTGGCCTGGAAGCCCATGGCGTTCTCGGTGTAGCTGGCCTGCTCGACCTGGGAATCAACGGTGTTCTGGTCCAGCGAAGGCTGCGACGGCGTGCGATACATCAGCGTACCGTCGTCATTGCCCATGCCCTCGGCTTCGATATGACGGCTGTTGGTCTTGTTCAGCGCGAAATGACCGTTCTGCACCTTGTCGTTTTCGGCAGCCAGCACCGACGAGAAGTCCAGATCGCGAGCCTTGAAGTTCGGGGTGTCGGCGTTGGAGATGTTGTTGGCCAACACCTCTGCACGCTGAGCCCGGAAGTTCAGAGCCTTTTCATGTATGCCTAGCGCTTTATCGAAGCTGATGCTCATTTCGGGAAACCTTTGCCGGTTGACCTGATTCTGTTGTTACTGACAAAGCAATCAGCGTGCCATGTTGTAAAAGCCAATGATTGCAGGGCCCACAGGCGGCGGCGAGGCGGCAATGCCAGAAAAGCGGCAAGGCATTTCCGCTGTGGAGGGGCAAAGCGGCAAGGTGGGTGCCGTTTTTTTGCCAGTATGGGGGCAGCGTTGGCGAATCTCGTATCTGCACTACAGGATTGTGGTGATGACCGATACACTCAAGCGCACAAGGATTGGGAATTGGAAAGGAGCTTCATCTTGGTCGACTCAATAGGCACTCACAACAACCCGGTCATTAACACCGCGAAAGCTGTGGCGTCCCCCGCCACCTCACCCTCCCCCCGTGCCCCTTCTGCCACCTCAAACAAAGCGCAGGACTCAGGCAAACTTTCTTCTCTTTCTGTGCAACTCAGCGAAAGCGCGACGCGTGCGGCGTCAAGAGATGCGAGCCTTGATCATGATGCACTGGGGGCGAAAGCAGCTGAGAAGCTTGACCAGATCATTGGCCGAAGCTACGACGTCAACAAGGCTAAAAATGATGCCGAGGTGCCTGACACGACTGATCCCGAACTGCTGGCACACGCGAAAAAAGCAACTCAATTCGTGAACGGCGGTAGAGAGAATCCTTTCGCAGGCATGGCTAGAGATCAAAGCTTATTTGGCGACAGTGCATCAGCTACCGACGCACCCGCCACCGAATGAAAGTCCGGGCGGTTTTCGATCATTTCCGCCCGGACAGCGCTTTCAATCAGAGACCCAGCTCACTCAAACCCGGGTGATCATCCGGTCGGCGCCCCAATGGCCAATGGTATTTGCGCTCGGACTCGGCGATCGGCAAATCGTTGATGCAGGCAAAGCGCCGCTGCATGAGGCCGTTTGCAGCGAACTCCCAGTTTTCGTTGCCATACGAACGGAACCAGTTGCCGGAGTCGTCATGCCATTCATAGGCATAGCGCACGGCTATGCGGTTATCCGTGAATGCCCAGAGCTCCTTGATCAGCCGGTAGTCCAGTTCCTTGCGCCACTTGCGTTCCAGAAAGGCCTGAGCCTCTGCGCGGCCATTGATGAACTCGCTGCGGTTACGCCAGTAGGTGTCTTCGGTGTAGGCCAGCGCAACTTTAGCCGCATCGCGAGAGTTCCAGCCATCCTCGGCGCCACGGACTTTCTGGACAGCCGTCTCCAGGGTAAAGGGTGGAAATGGCGGTCTTCCTTTATCACTCATACCAGCGTCCTCAGAACGGTTTGTAGGGCAGAAATTTTCCATCGAGGGTGATCACGGCTCGCTCGCCCCCTTCCGGATCTTCGACTTTCTTGATGTCGAGCTTGAAGTTGATTGCGCTGATGATGCCGTCGCCGAACTGCTCATGCACCAATGCCTTCAGCGTTGTGCCGTAGACCTGAACCATTTCGTGGAAGCGATAGATCGTCGGGTCACTGGAGACGTCTTCGACATTGCCGCGCAACGGGATGGTTTGCAGTTCGGCGACCGCATCCCTGTCCAGCCCGAGACGCTCGGCGACCACCTCGGCCACCGCTTCCGGCAAAGGGTGCTGACCGAGCAACGCAGCGGTGACATACACCACGCTCAACCCCGTACCTTCTGCGAGCCCTGCCCAGGTCAGGTTCTTTGCAGTCTTGGCCTGCAGCACACGTTCAGTCAGATGCTGGCGCGGCGCTCTGGAAATATTGCTGTGCGGCATAGGTAACCCTCCGGAATGAATTCACGTCAATCACAGCATCGGCAACTATCACCATAAGATCCAAGACTGATTTATGATCATCGCCATAACCCTGACTTATGGTGATGCCATGCTGTTACGCCATATACGTTATTTGCTGGCGGTCGCCGATCATGGCAATTTCACCCGGGCGGCCGAGGCCCTGCATGTCTCGCAACCGGCGTTGTCGCAACAGATCAGGCAGCTGGAAAGCAGCCTGGGTGTGCAACTGTTCGACCGCACCCGCCGCAGCGTCGTGCCGACCGATGCCGGCCGCGTGTATCTGGACCACGCGCGTCGCTGCCTGCTTGAGCTGGAGGCCGGGAAGCGTGCGCTCAACGATGTCAGCGACCTGTCACGCGGACACTTGCGCCTCGGCGTCACGCCCACCTTCAGTGAATACCTGATAGCGCCGCTGATCGACCGCTTCAGCGCGCTGTATCCCGGCGTGGCAATCATCCTCACGGAGCTACCTCTGGAGCGGATCACCGAGGCATTGATCAGTGACTCGCTCGATCTGGCCATCGGTTTTGCCGGCAGTCATGCCGTCGAGATAGACAGCCAGCCTCTGTTCGATGAACAACTGTGCCTGGTCATGGCCAAGTCTGCCCCCGAAAAACAGACCGTGCTGACACTTGAGGACCTGCAAACGCTTCGCTTTGCCTTGCTCGCCCCCGGATTCGCCACTCGCCAATTGCTGGATGCCTGGTGCCATACGCAGAACTTCAAGCCGACGGTCGGCCTCGAGGCGAACTCGATTGCCATTTTGCTCAAGGTCGTTGCCCAGGGCCGCATGGCGACCATTCTTCCCGATGCCATCGTTCGCGAGCAGCCTGGGTTGTGCGAAGTTCAGACGATCCCTGCCTTGCCCGGGCGGACGGTTGCGCTGCTGCGGCGTAAAAACGGCTACCAGAGCGCCGCCGCCAACGCTTTTGCAAAACTGGTGAGCAACAGTACGCAAACATGAAACCGATGGGCAGACGATCAAAGCTGTTTTCAGCCGCGCACAAAAAAAGAGACCCGAAGGTCTCTTTTTTCATCGCAGGCAACTGACAGACCGTCACTTGGCCTTATAGATGATCCCGGGGCTGCACTGAACCATCTGGTAGTGATCGGGCAAACCATTGAGTGCTTCGGAAGCCCCCAGAAACAGGTAACCGCCTGGCTTGAGCGTTCCGTGGATACGCAGCAGGATGTCTTTCTTCACTTCAGCGGAGAAGTAGATCAATACGTTACGGCAGAACACGATGTCGAATTTGCCCAGCGAGGCGTAGCTGTCGAGCAGGTTGAACGAGCGGAACTCCACACGACTCTTGATCGGCGCCTTGACCACCCAGCGGCCCGGGCTTTTAACGTCAAAAAAGCGCTGCAGACGATCCGGCGACAGGCCGCGGCCGATAGCCAGACTGTCGTATTCGCCGGTCTTGCAGTTATTGAGCATCAAGCCCGACAGATCGGTTGCGACGATCTGCACGCCCGATTTGAGTTGACCCTGATTGGCACGCTCGAACTCGTCGATGGACATCGACAGCGAATACGGTTCCTGACCCGACGAACAGGCGGCCGACCAGATGCGCAGTCGCTGACCAGGGCTGGCCTTGATCTGCTCGGGCAGCACCTTGTTCTTCAGCACTTCGAACGGATAGGTGTCGCGAAACCACAGGGTTTCGTTGGTGGTCATCGCATCGACGACCTGCTCGCGCAAACCACTGCGCGGCTGGGTCTGAATACGCTGGACCAACTCGCCAAGCGACTTGATGCTTTGCTGCTCCATCAATTTGTTGAGGCGGCTGGACACCAGGTACTGCTTGTTTTCCCCAAGCAGAATGCCACAGGCTTTTTCCAGAAATACCCGGAACTGATCAAAATCCAAATTACCCGTAGACAAAGTGCCGCCTCTCAAATCATGTGAATCACCGGGGACGACGCCCCCGGCTGGTTATTCTGCTGCATTGATCCGCGCAACGACCCTGGCCGCCAGATCATCAGGCCGGAATTTCGCGAGAAAGTCATCCGCGCCGACTTTCTTGACCATCGCCTGGTTGAATACCCCTGACAACGAGGTATGCAAGGTTATGTGCATCTTCTGCATGCGTGGATCATTACGTATTGCTGCGGTAAGGGTATAGCCATCCATCTCCGGCATTTCAATGTCGGAGATCATCATCAGGAACTCTTCTTCAGGCTTTTTGCCTTCTGCGACCATATTGAGCAGGTAGTCCAGCGCCTGACGACCATCGTTGAGCGCGACGACCTCCACCCCGACGGTTTCCAGGCAGCGGCTCACTTGCTTGCGGGCCACCGACGAGTCATCGACCGTCAGCACGCGCATAGAGACAGCCTTGTGCTGAACCTCGGCGTCAATGACACCGACCGAGATTTCTTCGGACACTGGCGCGACTTCGGCGAGAATTTTCTCGACGTCGATGATTTCCACCAGTTGGTTATCAACCCGGGTGACGGCGGTCAGGTAATGATCGCGCCCGGTGCCCTTGGGTGGTGGATGAATCTCTTCCCAGTTCATGTTGACGATGCGTTCGACAGAATGCACCAGAAAGCCCTGAACCTTGGTGTTGTACTCGGTAATGATGACGAAGGAGTTAACCAGCGAAATCATCCCTGTGGATCCTGTCGCCATTGCCAGATCCATGATCGGGATCGTGCCGCCACGAATATTGGCCACGCCCCGAACGATCTTGCTCGATTTGGGCATGATGGTGAGTTTCGGGCATTGCAGTACTTCTTTCACTTTGAAGACGTTGATCCCATAGAGCTGCTTGCCGTCGAGACGGAACAAGAGCAGCTCCAGGCGATTCTGACCCACCAGCTGAGTTCGCTGGTTTACCGAATCCATTACACCTGCCATGCCGAACCCCCTTACAAAATGACCGCCGCCCAGACACCAGATCAACAAGCGGCACGGGCTTTGCTATTTATTACGTCATGAACGCAAAGACGACAATTTCTCGACACCTCGCATTAGAAACCCGCAGGCTTCTGTGCGCAATCGCTCTGCTGTGCCTTTCCAGCACGGTGACCCTCGCTCGTGCCGAGAATTTCACACTGCCTGAACAGCTTATCGGCGTCACCCAAGGGTTTCTTGAGTTCACAGTAGAAGACTATTTGGCAACCAACCAGATTGACGGGCGTCATGAGATACAGGTCAAGCAGCTCGACCCGCGTTTAAGGATGGGTGCCTGCGACAAGGATTTGACAGCCACACTGGAAAGTCCGCGCCCGGTTGGCCGGGTTACCGTGCGCGTGCGCTGCGAAGGTTCTTCGCCCTGGACGGTGTTTGTGCCCGCTCAGGTATTGCTGTATCGCAACGTCGTGACCGTGATGCGCCCGCTCAAGCGTGACGCGATCGTCACCGAAGAAGACGTCGCGATGCGTGAGCGGGATGTCAGCAGTCTGGGTCAGGGTTTCCTGGCGTCGCTGGATCAGGCAGTCGGTCAGAAGGTTGTCCGACAAATGGTCATCGACCAGGTCATTACCCCGGTGGCGCTTGAACAGCCACAAATGGTTCACAAGGGCGATCAGGTGGTGATCATCGCGCGCAGCGGCTCGCTGGCGGTTCGCATGCCCGGCGAAGCAATGTCCGATGGAGGCTTCAACGAACAGATACGGGTGAAAAACCTCAATTCCCAGCGGGTGATCAAAGCAAGTGTCACCGGCCCAGGGCAGGTGGAAGTCGCTATGTAGTGCATTGATAGTGGCGCGAAGGGTGTGTTTTTTTTAGACTGCGGGGAATGCCCGACGGCAAATGTCGTCTATTGGGAAGCTTTCTCACAATCAGCCTAAAGTTTGACAGGGGTTGGCCGAAAACAAGGCAAGCGTCCAAACACCCAGAGGTTTTTTCAATCATGGTCATAGATTTCAGTCGCCTTAACAACTCACAGGCTGTTGCCGGTACTTCACGTACCAGCGCCAGTAAAGACACCGCCAAAACCGATGCCCCAGCCCCTGCCGTCACCGCAGGTGTCAAAAGCACCGGGGAAACTTTTTCCTTGAGCAGTGAGGCTCAACAGTTGCAGAAAATCACGGACAAGCTGACCGATCTGCCAACCGTCAACAGTGCTCGCGTTGCCGAGCTCAAACAGGCCATCGCCGACGGTAGTTACACAGTGGACAGCAACCGTGTCGCCAGCAAACTGTTGAATTTCGAAACCCAACGCTAAGCCAAGGCTGGCGCTGGATATTCTGGACGCTTAAAAACCAGAGCATGCGATGCACGACACTACTTTGCTGCAGATGATCACTGACGACATGGTTTCAGCCCGACAGCTTCTTGAGTTGTTGCAGGCCGAATCATTGATTCTTCACGGCCGCGACATGGGCGAGATGGAGCAGGTGCTGGCGCAGAAACAGGCGCTGGTCATTCTTCTCGACCAGCACGGCCGCAAGCGTAGCCAGGTGCTTGCGGGCATGGGCCTGCCAGCCAATCGCAGTGGTCTCCAGCAACTGGCCAGCCAGTCGGATATCGGTGAGCAATTGCTGCTGGCCGCCGACGAACTGAATACACTGATCAACGAATGCCAGACGCTCAACGAGCGCAATGGTAGTCTGATCCAGCTGCAACAGGTCAGTACCGCTCACCAGCTTCGCATACTGAACGGTGGCGATACGCCTACACTCTATGACAGTCGCGGATCGACTGCCCTTAGAGCAAAACCACGCCCCCTGAGTCAGGCGTAACTTCCTGTATCAAGGTTTCGTGCATAGTGGCAGAATGCCTGCTGTTGCGTTGCCGTAGTATTTTGCCTGGAGATTCAAGAACGTGAATGGCTCAAGCGCGGACGATGCTCCGCAGCCCCCGAAGGTTCTCAATACACCTTTGGAAATCGCCGCCAACCTGCGGCTGCTACTCGAGAGTCATGATCCTCTGATCATTACCTTCCATGAGCGTCCCCAGCGCTTTCAGAGTTATCTGCTTGAAGTCGACCGTGACAACAACGTCATGGCTCTCGACGAGATGATCCCCCGTGATGGCGAACGCTTTCTGAGCAACGGCGAATCCTTCCGTGTCGAAGGCTTTCATGACGGCGTGCGGATTGCCTGGGAAAGTACTGCGCACATGGACATCCTCAGCACTGACGGTCAACGCATGTACCGTGGCCCGATGCCTGAGGAAGTGGTCTATCACCAGCGGCGCAACGCATTTCGGGCTGCGCTGAAGCTGGCACAACTGGTCGATGTAGAAATCGGCGGTGACCGCTTGAAGTTCACGCTGGCCGGCAAGCTGCTGGACATTTCTGCCACCGGTTGCAAGTTGCGCTTCGAGGGCGACGTGTCCGATCGCATGCAATTGGGCCAGGTATACGAGCGTTTCGTCGCCAAGCTGCCTTTCGGCGCCATGACAGCACCTGTCGAGTTGCGCCACCTGCATTTCGAAGAACGATTCAACACTACCTTTGCCGGCGTCCGCTTCCACAACATGAGTGGGCTGGTGCAGCGTCAGGTCGAGCGCTTCGTCTATCAATTACAGCGCGAAGCACGACGCTTCGACAAAGACGAGGACTTCTGACACTCTCCTGAATCCTTCGGCGATTGCGGCAATGCTGCCGCAATCATGCACTACCCTGCACTCTCCCCTCAGGCCTTCCAGGTCTCGCTTTCACGCTCGCGTTCATGCCCATCGGCTTCAGCTGGTTCCGCTCCGGCAGCCGGCTCGGTCTGCGCCAAAACCTCGCTTTCTGCATCGACCTCAGCTTCAGACACCGCCTCGGGCTCCGACTCAGGCT
The DNA here is from genome assembly GCF_001467335.1 of Pseudomonas sp. ICMP 10191. Lineage (NCBI taxonomy): Bacteria > Pseudomonadati > Pseudomonadota > Gammaproteobacteria > Pseudomonadales > Pseudomonadaceae > Pseudomonas > Pseudomonas sp. ICMP 10191. The sequence continues at coordinate 23,279 of NZ_LKGW01000124.1, read as the reverse complement.
CAGGCTCAACGGTTGCCTGCATCTGTTCCTGAACCACCTGCTCATCGACACGCGGGTCAAGTGCAACCACCAGTGGCGAACTGGACATACTGTCCGGCATCGCAACGTGGTGCAGCGGTGCGTTTTCGACCTGATGCAAGTGAGTGACCGCCTTGGGCCTGATCAGCAGTACCAGAATCACACCCGCGCCACAGACGAACGCATAGAGCATGTGACCGCCAAACTGCTTCATCACCACACCCGCGGCCAACGGACCGATACTGGCGCCAATGCCGTAGGTCATGAGCAACATGGCCGTCAGCGATACCCGGCGCTCGGCCTCGACGTGGTCATTGGCGAAGGCCACTGCCAGCGGATAAAGGCAGAACTGCATCAGCGAAGCCAGAAACCCGACACCGAACAGCACCTCGACCGGCACACTGGGAAACACCGCCAGCGGTAATGACGCCACCACCAGTGCGGCGGCAAAGATGCGCATCAGTACGGAACGGTCATAGCGGTCGGACAGCAGGCCCAACGGCCACTGCACCAGAAACCCGGCCAGAATGCAGCAGCCCATGAACAGACCGACCTGCTCGGTGGACAGCCCCTGCTCAGCGGCGTAGACCGGTGCCAGACCATAGAACGAGCCGATGATCAGGCCGGCGCCCAGTACCGCCGTCAACGACTGCGGCACACGCTTCATGAAGAAGCGCGGCTCCAGTGGTGCCGGATGCAGGGGTGCCGGGTGAATCGCCCGGGTCATGGCGACCGGCACCAGGCACAGTGCGAAACACAGCGCTACCAGCATCAGCAGCTCAGGCCCCAGTTGCGGGTGAACCACCAGCACCAGCTGACCCAGCACCAGCCCCAGGTAGGAGGCAATCATGTAACCGCTGAAGACCATGCCGCGCTGTTTGGCAGCCGCCTGCTCGTTCAGCCAGCTCTCGATGACCATGTATTGGCACATCATGCCCAGACCTACGATGACCCTCAGCACTAGCCAGGCCGGCAACCAGCTGATCAGGCCATGCCCGAGTACCGCCGCGCCGACGATGCCGGCACAGGTGGCGTAGGCGCGAATGTGACCGACACGGCCGATCAGGCGGTGACCGATCTTGCCGCCCAGCACCAGACCGAAATAGTTGGCGGCCATCAACGCACCGACCCACAGGCTGTCAACCTGATCGGCCGCCAGGCGCAGGGCCAGATAAGTGCTCAGCAGACCCGAGCCGATCAACATCATCAACGAGGCAAAATAAAGCGCTCGAAAGGACTTCCAGATTTGGCGCATCAACTTTCCAAAAATAGGGAGTCGCCCGACTGGGCGAGCCCAACACTGCGATTCTTAAACCTGAGCAGCCAGCACGCGCCGTTCCCAGGGGGTTATCTCGTCAAAAAAACTGGTCAGTTCCAGGGTCTTCGACGCGATGTAGCCTTCGATGAATTCATGACCAAACAGTTCCTTGGCCAACTGACTGCTTTTCAGACGCTCCAGAGCAGCGTGCAAGGTACACGGCAATAACAATTCTTCCGGCACCTCGAGTTCGCCCTGCAGCGGCGGCGTCGGTTCCAGCCGTTGCTCGATGCCATGCAGCCCGGCCGCCAGACTTGCGGCAATGGCCAGATAGGGATTGGCATCAGCGCCCGGCAGACGATTCTCCACCCTTCTGGCCGCCGCTGCACTCGACGGTATACGTAATCCGGCAGCGCGATTGTCGTAGGACCAGCAGGCGTTGTTGGGCGAGGCATACGGATGGCACAGGCGCTGGTAGGAATTCACATTGGGCGCGAACAGCGCGGTGAAGTCCGCCATGCAGGCTTGCTGGCCAGCAATGAAATGACGAAACGTGTCGGTCGGCTCACCCTGCGCATCACTGAAGATGTTCGTTGCGGTCTCTGCTGTCACCACGCTCTGATGAATATGCATCGAACTGCCCGCTGTATGGGCGAGCGGTTTGGCCATGCACACCACGATGAACCCGTGTTTGAGCGCCACCTCCTTGAGCAGGTGCTTGAACAGAAACGTCTGATCGGCCAGCAGCAGCGGATCGCCATGCAGCAGGTTGATCTCGAACTGACTGACGCCCATCTCGTGCATCACCGTGTCACGCGGCAGGCCCAACGCCGACATGCAGGCGTATACCTCGGCGAAAAAAGGCCGCAAGCCGTTGTTGGAACTGACGCTGAATGCCGAATGCCCCTGTTCGCGTCGTCCGTCCAGCCCGGTCGGCGGCACGAATGAATGAAGCGGCTCGGGATTGGGCGCAAAGACAAAAAACTCGAGTTCAGTGGCCACCACCGGCACCAGGCCCTGCGCAGCGTAACGGGCGATAACTGCCTTGAGCTGATTACGGGTGGAGAGCATGCAGGGCTGACCATTGAGGTCCTGCGCATCACAGATCGCCAAGGCGCGCGGCGATGTGCTCCAGGGCAGACGGTGGAGCTGCTGTGGATCACTGATCAGCGCCAGATCGCCGTCGTCACTGCCGTAGAAGCGCGCCGGCGGATAGCCGCCCATGATGCATTGCAGCAACACACCGCGCGCCAGCTGCAAACGGCGGCCCTCGAGAAAACCTTCAGCGGTCATTACCTTGCCGCGCGGTACACCGTTCAAATCCGGGGTTACACACTCCACTTCATCAATGCCCATCAGCATTTCTTTCTGCGAATGGGGGTCATTGCCTGTCATGGGTCAGTCCTTTTAGTTGAGCAGCAAACGCCAAGCTTCAACCTTCAGACTGCAATCTTCAAGCACCGCGCTTCAGGCTGTCGGCCTGCCGCGTCAGAGAACCGGGTTATGGAAAGGCGTCCCGGTCACTTCGATGAACTCCTTTCGGTAGTCTTCGTTTTCCGGGTCGACCACAAGGGCCTGACGCAGGAATTCGACGCCTTCGGCCACATTGCCCAACTGACGACTCAGAGCGCCGGCAAGGTGCAGCCTGGTGGCATCGAAAAAATTGAATGACAGCATGATTTTGGTCAGCGTCAGCGCGTTCTCGAGCTTGCCCGCCATCAACAACTGATTGAACTGGGTATTGAAGTCGCCGACGTCCTGCCACTTTTCCGCAGACAAGCCCTCCACTTTGCGGAGCACGACGGTGTGGCCGTTGCCTACTTTCGAATCGGTTTCTTCGACGCACTCGATGTACCAGCAACCCAGGCCTGACGAGTTAACATAATTGACTGCGCGGAGCATGCTTTGCAGGGAAAAGACCTGATAGTGACCGCGCCACTCGCCTTCAGTGACGGTGGTCATGTCGACCTTGTTTTCATAGTCCTCGATCATCTGCGCCAGCGTCGTCAAACGACGGGCCCGATCAGTCTTGGCTGCGGTGCGCTTGGGAAAGATGCAGAAGAATACCCCGCCGTTCTTCAGCACTCTGAAGGATTCGACGTAGGCAGAGAGCAGGTTGGGGACGTGCTCGATGACGTGCGAACTGATCAGATAGTCAACTGACGAGTCGGCCGTATGGATGCACTGAAAATCGCCCAGCATGTCGACCTTCGAAACGTCGCCCGACACTTTCATCTGCTCGACGAAGTACTGCTGATAGTCTTCCATGTCGCGAGGGTGCAAAAAATCCACACCGTTGCACGGCGCAACGTTCAGGCAATTGGCAAGATTGAACGCATTGTGAGCCGCTGCGCCCAACTCTATACCATGCCCCTGGCAGTACTTTTTAGCTAACAGCATCACCCACCCACCGCTCATCGTGATATCGAATACAGTCTTTCATCGGTTTCGGCGGTGTCCGCTAAAACTTTAACCGGCACCGCTCCAGGTCTTTGGCGTGCCCGCAATTGGCGCAAATATTGCAATCCACCGCGTACATACGTCGATTGACGTCAGCGCAGGCCTGAACCACTCGCCACGCTGCGACGCCAATCAACAAACAATCACGCTAACGCCCAAGAGAACAGAGGATCACCATGATCAATGGTCAAAAGGTTGGCTGCGGAATCGTCACCTACAACCGTCCTGCGCTGCTGAAAAAACTTTACGATTCCCTGCCTGCCGAGATCATCGACTGCGTTGTCATCATCAATGACGGCGATGTGTATCCGGAGTTTTCCGCGTATGACAGCGAGGTTTTCTTCAATAACGAAACCAACCTCGGCGTTGGAAAATCCAAGAACAGAGCCTTGTCGCGACTGATGGATGCCGGGTGCGAGCATCTGTTCCTGATCGAAGACGACATCTACATAAAAAGCCCGGAAGTCTTCGAGCTTTATATTCTGACTTCGACACTGACCGGTATTCAGCACCTCAATTACAGCCAGCATGGCCTGATGAACAAGACGCCGTCCGGCGAGGCCAATGCGGTGTACAGGATTGACTACGGCAATGGCATCAACCTGCCCTTGTACCGCCATTGCGTCGGCGCGTTTTCCTACTATTCCAGACGGAGCCTGGAAGCGGCCGGCCTGATGGACGAGACGTATCACAACGCCTTCGAACACGTCGACCACACCCTGGCCATCATCAACCAGAACATGCACCCGCCGTTCTGGTTTTTTGCCGACATCGATAATTCGCAGCTGTATCTGGGGGACGAGCCCTGGACGCTTGAGGGCTCAACGATTTCGTCCGATACCCTGCATCGGCAAAATGCTCTTGCGGCCATCGAGCACTTCACGCTCAAGCACGGCTGCGAACCGGTCAGACATCCGTTGGCGTCTGATCAGGACCTGATGGACAGCCTGAACAGCATCAAACAGAACTTCGGGCTGAATATCTAAGCGCCGAATACGCCCCGCAATCCTGACAAGGCGTTGCGGGGTGCTCTTGGAAAGGCTGCGGCCTCTCAGGGCAGGGTCATACTGAACATCGCCCCGCCCAGCACGCCGCCGTTGGCGATTTCAATGCGCCCGCGCATGCCGTTGCGTACATGCAGCCGGGCAATGTGCGCAGCGAAATACAAGCCCAGGCCGGTACTGCCGCTGCCCTGGTTGATGCCCTGCACATAGTCGGTCTGGCGTTCGATCAGATACGCCGGGTAGCCGGGGCCATCGTCATTGATGGTGATCTTCAGCTGCCCGCCTTCATCACCGACACTGACAACAATCTGCTCGCGGGCAAAGCCGATGGCGTTGACGATGATATTGCCCACCACCGAGCCGATCAGTTCGCGGTCGAAAAAGCCCAGGGGGCTAACCACATCGATCGCATGACGCGCGGCAATCCCGCGGCTGGCCAGCACGTCCTGATGATGGGCCAGTTGCGCTTCGATGAAATCGTCCAGTTCGTGGTAGTCCGGACGCAACGGCATCTGGTTGACACCCAGCTTGTAAAGGCCGAGCAACTGCACGAGCATCCCGTTGAGGTTGGCGAACTCGTAATTGATGACGCCATGCTCCGGCGTATCGCGCTGCTGGACCGAAAGCTTCGCCTGCCACTGGCTGTGTGCCTGGATCAGCGTCGCCAGCGAGTTCTTCATGTCGTGCACCGTGGAGGCGATCACCATGGAAAAGTCGAGGCCCTGCTCTGTCTCCTCACTCATGCGCTGAATGCCCTCTCCCTGAGTTTCTGGTAGCGCTCATAGCGTGGATCGCTTTCCGGGATCTTGCCAAGCATGGTCAGGCTGGCACGGCACTCGTCAATTCCGGCCTGGCCCAGATTCTGGCCAGGGTGAAGCAGCGACTGCACCATGTTCAGCGCAATACTGATGTTCTTTGGCTGCAGCCCCAGCGCACTGCGGAAAAATGCCTGTGCTTCCGTAAGATTGCCGGCCTTGTAGCTGCGCACGCCTTGCAGGTTGAAATCGACAGCCGCCTTGCTGGCACCCAGAATCGCCGGATCATCGGTCATGCTGGCAATGCTTTTCATCACCGCAGGATCATCGCCATAGGCTCCCGCACAACTCTTCAAGACGCCGGCACCGGCCTCTTCCTGACCAAGCTTCTTCAGTTGCGCAGCCACCATCAGTGCGGCATCGGCACTGAGCACCTGCTCCATGCCATCCAGTCTGGCCATTGCCTGCTCGGTCAGCTTGGCTGCGGTTTCCGGGTCCGAATGCTGCAGGCTGGCCGCTTTCATCAAGCGGGTGCGCACTTGCAGACCCTCGTCGTCGCCATGCTCCTTGGCCACGTCGACCAGGGCGTTGTTGATCTCGACACGGGTGCGCGCATCGAGCCCCTGATCACCGCCCTTGCTGATCAGCGCATGCGCCAACCCCAGGTTGGTTTCCGGATCCTTGAAACGCGAATGCTGACCTTGGGAGACAGCCTGGCGATATGCCTTGGAAGCGCTTTCGAAGTCCTCGTTGCCCAATGCCAGCTTGCCCAGCAGCTTCTGCCGACGCACCGCCAGCGGCGACAGGCGCACTGCGCTTTCCAGCACGGACTGCGCGCGTTTGCCATCGCCAAGCGCGACCAGCACATCAGCCAGGCCATCGAACAGCGCAGGCATGGTCGGAAATGCCTTGATTGCCTGTTCGTAGACAGCCTGCGCCTCGGCGGTCTTGCCGCGCTTGAGCAGCAGGCTGCCCAATGCACCGTAGGCCCACGGCGTGGCCCGATCGGCCAGAATGGTCTTGAGGAACGCTTCCAGGGGCTCGTTCTGCTTCAGGTCACGCAGGGCATCGGCCTTGTAGCGCAGGCACAACGGCGCATAACGTGGGTCCTGCTCGATCAGCTTGTCGCACGCGGCCAGTACTTCGGCCGGTTTGCGACGGTCGAGGGCCTGCAGAATCGGCTTGAGCAAGGTCTTGCGCTGCACCAGCTTTTCCAGGCGCTGGGCCAGTCCGGCGCGGTTGAACGGCTTGGTCAGGTAACCATCCGGCTCCCACTCAAGCGCACTCATGACCATCGCCTGACTGTTTTCGGCAGTGACCATGATGAATACACTTTCGTAACTCAGCAGCCGCTCGATCATCAGGTCTTCCAGCACTTGCTGACCGTTCTTGCGACCATCACCCAGGTTGAAATCGTGCAGCACGAAGTCATAACGCTTTTGCGAGCACATGCGCAGAGCCTGCTCGCCGGTGTCGGCAGTGTCCACTTCCTTGACGCCCAACTCACGCAGCATCGATCTCACTGAACTGCGAAAGTCAGAGAAATCATCAACGATAAGAAAGCTTTTTTGGTTGTACGCCAGCATCCGGATTCCTGCACAGGAGAGGGTGAAAATATGAGACCCGCGGCCTGAAAATCATTCAGGCCCGACTCGGCAGCCCATTTTTCAGGACGCACATAATAACTGATGGCAAAGAGCCATTACACAACTTGCCGGTCCCCTCCTCCTATGCGTCAGCGCACGAGGTTGAGGGCGACACTCAGTTTTTCGACCATCCACGCAGAAACTGTAGAACGAACATCAACTTCGCGCACGAACCCTGTGCCAGGCAGGCATAAAGAGTGTGGGCTGGATCGTGATTGCGGCAGGGGAAAGGCATTTTCGGAGAGGTCCGTCACACATCGGCTGCGCACTCGATAAAACGCACAGCGTGGCGGACAACATGCCAGCGCGGGACGCTGGCATGTGAGGTGATCAAGGTGGTTTACACCCAGCCGTCGTTCTTCTTACGGCCCTTGGTCAGCGCCGGAAGGATCAGGCCGACCAGCAAGCCGGCACCGGCAATGCTGCCGCCGTAGACCATGTAACGCATCATCACTTGCTTGTTCTCATCGCCAAGTCGTGCCTGAGTCGCACGCAATTCAGCCTGAGAGTCGGCCAGTTGATCGTTGAGGGTCTTGGTGCGCGCCTCCAGCTCATCGACCAGTTTCTTGCGCGCGTCCAGCGTTTCCTGCATGCCCTGCACGCGAGTCTTCCAGGTGTTGTCGATGCCCGCCAGCTGCTCGGTCAGATCGGCGACCTGCTGAGTCAGTTGTGGGACACGCTCGGCCTGGCCAGGGACTTCCTGCAAGTCGCTGCTCGGAATCCACACCGTGGAACCGCCTTCGCCGCGCACCTGGCTGAACTTGCCCGAAGCGCTGAGCAGCTCGACCTTCTGCCCGGATTTCAGCGTTCCCACAATCCGGTGATCATCGGTTGGTCCGCTGCGTACATAAGTCGTAAGACTGTCGCTAACCCAGCGATCGCTGCCTGCGGCCTGTGCGCTGCCAGGCACGACAACGGTCAATGCAGCGCCAACCAGGCCTGCGCCGAGCAAGCGACGCGAAACGACGAACAGGCCAGGGGCTCGGGAAAGAAGTGCGGAAAAATGACGAGACATGGCGATAATTATCTTTATCTGAAATGAAAATAAAGCCTCGTTTAACGGGCCGGCTAAGGATGGGAGCGGCAAGTGATCAACGGTTTTGCAACTCCTGCCCGGACGGAATGTCTGCCTATCAGGCGCGCTGAAAAAGCACCTGATGATCCCTTTCGTGCAGGCCGTCCAGAAAGTCCATCAGCTAACAGACTCCGTTAATGGGGTCAGGTTCACTATTGCCCGTTGTCCGCGTCAAAATTCAGCCGCACGGTCATGCGAAGCAAGTGCCTGCTTTCAAAAGAATTCACCTGCCGATTCAATCCTGCGACGACGCACAACGGCTCAAACAGGGGATGTCTGCGGTCCGGCGTTTGCTTTCCCGGCCAAGTGCTGTAGAAAAGGCTCCACAGGGGTGAATGTTCTCGATATTCACCATCCTGATGCTCGACTGCATCGCTCTAATGGAAAATAGAATGATCCCAAGACAAGTGATTAACGCCACCGTAAGCCCGAAAGGCAGCCTTGAAACCCTGTCCCAACGTGAAGTGCAGCAGCTCAGCGCGGCCGGTTCAGGCAGCACCTATACCCTGTTTCGCCAGTGCGCCCTGGCCATTCTCAATACTGGCGCCCACGTCGATAACGCCAAGACCATTCTTGAAGCGTACGAGAGTTTTGAAGTCCGCATCCATCAACAGGACCGCGGCGTTCGCCTGGAGCTGCTCAACGCTCCGGCCGATGCCTTCGTCGACGGCGAGATGATCGCCAGCACCCGCGAAATGCTGTTCAGCGCCTTGCGCGACATCGTCTATACCGAAAGCGAGCTGGACAGCCAGCGCATCGACCTGAGCAATTCCCAGGGCATCACCGACTACGTGTTCCACCTGCTGCGCAACGCTCGTACCCTGCGTGCTGGTGTCGAGCCGAAGATGGTGGTGTGCTGGGGCGGCCATTCGATCAATACCGAAGAATACAAATACACCAAGAAAGTCGGCCACGAACTGGGCCTGCGCAGCCTGGATATCTGCACCGGCTGCGGCCCCGGCGTGATGAAAGGCCCGATGAAAGGCGCGACCATCGCGCACGCCAAGCAGCGTATCGTCGGCGGTCGCTACCTGGGCCTGACCGAGCCGGGCATCATCGCTGCCGAAGCGCCCAACCCGATCGTCAATGAGTTGGTGATCCTGCCGGACATCGAAAAACGCCTCGAAGCGTTCGTCCGCGTCGGTCACGGCATCATCATTTTCCCTGGTGGCGCAGGCACTGCCGAAGAGTTCCTGTATCTGCTGGGCATTCTGATGCACCCGGACAACAAGGACGTGCCGTTCCCGGTGATCCTGACCGGCCCGAAAAACACCGAGCCGTACCTGCAGCAACTGCACGCATTTGTCGGTGCCACGCTGGGTGAAGAGGCGCAGCGCCACTACCAGATCATCATCGACAACCCGGCAGACGTTGCCCGGCAGATGACTCAGGGCCTTAAGGAAGTGAAGCGGTTCCGCCGCGAGCGTAATGACGCGTTTCACTTCAATTGGCTGCTGAAGATCGAGGAAAGCTTCCAGCACCCTTTCGATCCGACCCACGAGAACATGTCCAGACTGCAACTGAACCACGATGTGCCGACTCACGAACTGGCCGCCAATCTGCGCCGGGCGTTTTCCGGCATCGTCGCCGGCAACGTCAAGGACAAGGGCATTCGCCTGATCGAACAGCACGGTCCTTATCAGATCCACGGCGATCCATCGATCATGGGCCCGCTGGACAAGCTGTTGCAGGCCTTCGTCGATCAGCACCGCATGAAGCTGCCAGGCGGCGCGGCGTACGTGCCGTGCTACCAGGTCGTGACCTGACCGCACAGCGACCTGCGACAAGCCAACGGGGTGCTCTTGAGCACCCCGTTTCTATTGCTGCCGACGAAATGCCTTGGGTGATTGCCCGGTAGCGCGCTTGAAGAAACGCGAAAAATACGCCGGCTCGGAAAAGCCCAGGCTGTCTGACACCTGATTGATGGTCAGGGTGGTGTAGATCAGGTTGCGCTTGGCCTCCAGCAGCAAGCGCTCACTGATGATCTGCAAGGCCGACTGGTTGCACAGCCGCCGACACAGAGCATTCAAATGCGCGGCGCTGATGCCCATCGCTTGGGCATGCTGGTCAATCGACCAGTGCTCGCGAAAACTCGCTTCCAGTTGATGCATGAACACCTGCAAATGCTCGCGGCCGCGATCCATGGCGTGAGTCTCTTCGCCAGCACCTTCACTGCTGCGCCGACTGAGCCACACCGCCAGCACACTGACCAGCGAGTGCAGCATCAGATCGCGGCCCGCTCTGGGCTGCCGGTATTCATTGGCAATGGCATTGAACAGCGTGTCGACATAATCGCTGTCCGCCCCGAGCGCATAGCAGCGGGCAGCGCTAAGGGCAGAGACGTCGAGCGCAGCCTCGAGTTGCTCCACCAAGGGTCTGGCCAGGCTGAGAATATGGCCCTGAATATCTCTGGAAAACCTGAAGGTGTGCACGCTGAGTGCGGGCACGACCTGCAACGAAGGCATCTCGACCTCGCTGACCCGGTCCTCGACCTTGAGCATCGCCCTGCCCGACTGCACGTAAAGCAGCTGGACCAGATCGCCATGCCGATGCGGCTTGATCTCCCATTCGTGAATCCTGCTGCGCTCGGGGATCGACTCACAATGGATCAGATCGGGGGTCGGCCAGGCCGCGGTTTCCCCATAGAGTTTGAACACCGGTATCGCTGCTGTGGCAGGTCTGGCCATGTCGTCCTCTCTGGTCCGGACCCTCGAAAAGTCCAGATAATGCAGCGGATATTGCCTTCTTATCTCGACGGCATCCATTAAAAATGCAGGAGACAAAAACAAACATTTCCCGCTGACTAAACCTGGCAGGGATCAAAAGACAGGACTATCGCCATGAAAACCAAGGTTGCCATTATCGGTTCAGGCCCTTCCGGATTGTTGCTGGGCCAACTGTTGCAACGTGCCGGCATCGATAACGTCATCGTCGAGCGCAAGGACCCCGACTACATCCTGTCGCGCATCCGCGCCGGCGTGCTGGAACAAGGCATGACCGACCTGTTGCGTGAAGCGGGCGTCAGTGAACGCATGGACGCAGAGGGCATGATCCATGACGGTTTCGAGCTGGCGTTCGCTGGTCGTTGCGAGCGCATCGACCTGAAGAGCCTTGCCGATGGCAGGACGGTGATGGTCTACGGCCAGACCGAGGTCACCCGCGACCTGATGGCCGCGCGCGCAGCCAGCGGTGCAATGACGATCTATGACGCCGCAGACGTCAAAGCGCACGACCTCAAGAGCGATAGTCCGTACCTGACCTTTGTGAAAGACGGCGAGACCGTGCGCCTGGACTGCGATTACATTGCCGGCTGTGATGGCTTTCACGGCGTGTCACGGCAATCGATTCCCGCCGACGCCCTCAAGGTATTCGAACGCGTTTATCCGTTCGGCTGGCTCGGCGTACTGGCCGATACGCCGCCGGTCAACGAAGAGCTGGTCTATGCCAATCACCCGCGCGGCTTTGCCTTGTGCAGCATGCGCTCGGCCATTCGTACCCGCTATTACGTGCAGGTCAGTGCCGACGAGAAGGTCGAAGACTGGTCGGACGAGCGCTTCTGGGATGAACTCAAATCCCGCCTGCCCGAGCAGCTGGCAGAGCGCCTGGTCACCGGCCCGTCCATTGAGAAAAGCATCGCGCCGCTGCGCAGCTTTGTGGTTGAACCCATGCAGTACGGTCGCCTGTTCCTGCTCGGCGACGCCGCGCACATCGTCCCGCCGACCGGTGCCAAGGGGCTGAACCTGGCGGCCAGCGATGTCAGCACGCTGTACCGCATCCTGCTCAAGGTCTATCAGGAAGGCCGCACTGACCTGCTGGAAAAGTATTCACAGATCTGCCTGCGCCGAGTGTGGAAAGCCGAGCGCTTCTCTTGGTGGATGACGTCGGTGCTGCACAACTTTCCCGACACAGACGCGTTCAGCCAGCGCATCCAGCAAACCGAACTGGACTACTACGTCGGCTCGGAAGCCGGGCGCAGGACCATTGCCGAGAATTATGTGGGCTTGCCGTATGAGGCTGTCGAGTAGAGCATTGGCCCCGGCGCAGTGATTTTCGTTGCGTGCTGACATTCGCGGCAAGCCATAAGCTCCGCGGGGGCACGCGTTGTGCAATCACACAACGCGTGCCCCCTGCCGCCGTGCAAAACCCCAAAGCGTTTTTGTCACTGCCCACCTATGATCAGGAGTGCATCCAGTAGCTATCCGGCTATATAAAAACAACAAGCACAGAGGAACACCCGCCATGACACCTGTCTCGACCCACGAGGTGGGCGACGCCGAAGGCAATCATGTCTACCGTCGCATCACCCTGCGCCTTATCCCGTTTATCTTCATTTGTTACCTGTTCAATTACCTCGACCGCGTGAACGTGGGCTTTGCCAAGCTGCAGATGCTCGATGCCCTGAGTTTCAGCGAGACGGTCTATGGCCTCGGTGCCGGTATCTTCTTCATTGGCTACGTGCTGTGTGGCCTGCCCAGCAATCTGGCGCTGAACCGCTTCGGGCCGCGTCGCTGGATCGGTCTGATGATGATTACCTGGGGAATCTTCTCGACCTGCCTGCTGTTCGTCACCACGCCGGTCGAGTTCTACGTGCTGCGCTTTCTGACCGGCATGGCAGAGGCCGGCTTCTTCCCCGGCATCGTTCTGTACCTCTCGCGCTGGTATCCGAACCAGCGTCGCGGACGGATCATGGCACTGTTCATGTCGGCCATTCCGGTCTCCGGCCTGCTGGGCGGTCCTTTTTCCGGATGGATTCTCAACCATTTCGCTGCGGGCCAGGGCGGCCTGGCCGGCTGGCAATGGATGTTTCTGATTCAGGGGCTGCCGACCGTGGCGCTGGGTGTGCTGGCCTTCGTTCTGCTGTGCGACAGGGTCGAGGATGCCCGCTGGCTGACGCCCGCGCAGCGTCAGCGGGTCAAGACCGATATCACCAACGATGAACTGAGCCGTCCGGTGCACGGCAAGAGCTCGGTGGCTTCAGTGCTGACCATGCCGTTCATATGGATTCTGGGCTTTATCTACTTCTGCATTCAAAGCGGCGTCTACGCGATCAATTTCTGGCTGCCGTCGATCATCAAGAACCTCGGTTTCAGCGATGCACTGGTGATCGGCTGGATCAGTGCCGTGCCGTACCTGATGGCGGGCGTGTTCATGCTGCTGGTCGGCCGCTCCGCCGACCTGCGTAATGAGCGCCGCTGGCATCTGGTGGTGCCAATGCTGATGGGCGCGACCGGCCTGATCATTGCCGCCAACTTCGCGACGCTGCCCATCGTTGCCATCATCGGGCTGACTATCGCGACCATGGGTGCGCTGACCAGCCTGCCGATGTTCTGGCCATTGCCAACCGCCCTGCTGAGCGCCAGCGTTGCCGCAGGCGGGCTGGCGCTGATCAACTCGATCGGGCAGATGGCAGGCTTTCTCAGCCCTTACCTGGTGGGCTGGATCAAGGATCAGACCGGCTCGACTACCCTGGCGCTGTATTCACTGGCCGCGCTGACCATCGTCGGCAGTCTGGTGGCCTTGCGGGTCAGTCGTTTGTCGGCAATCAAGGTGACTAGGCCCGCCTGACCTTTTCGATACCCTCATCTAGAGCCAGGCCTTGTGCCTGGCTTTTTGATCGGTTCTTTCATTTTTACTGCATCACCCCACTCCTTCGTGAAAAAAACGCTCAAAATGCTTGCCAGTAATGATCGATTCAATCACTATCGTTTTACTAAAAATAAAACGAGAACCTGGCCATGCAATTTCGCGGCATCATTCCAGCTCTGGTCACGCCCTTCACCGAAGATCAGCAGCTCGACGAGCAGGCCCTGCGCAATCTGATCGAAAACCTTCTGAATGCAGGTGTTCACGGGCTTTTCGTACTGGGCACCAACGGTGAGTTCTTCGCCCTTTCCGAAGCGGAAAAACTAAAGATCGCTCGTATTACCGTCGAAGCGGCGGCAGGACGCGTACCTGTCGTGGTCGGCACCGGGGCATTTGCCACGCACGAAGTGATTGAAATGAACAAAAAGATGATCGATGTGGGCGCCGATGCCCTGTCGATCATCACGCCGTACTTCAATGCTGTCAGCCAGCGCGAGCTGATCAAGCACTACACCAGCATCGCCGATGCGTCCGAACTGCCGCTGATGATGTACAACATTCCGGCCAAGACCGGCATGTCGATCGGCATGGATGCCGTGGCCACCCTTAGCCAGCATCCGCAGATCAAGGGCATCAAAGACAGTGCTGGCAACTTCGATGCACTGGTGCAGATGATGAAGTACCGCAGCGACGACTTCGCGGTATTCGCCGGAACCGACTCGCTGATCCACTGGAACCTGCTGGCCGGCGGTGACGGCGCGGTGGCTGCAACCGCCAACGCGGTGCCGGGTCTGGTCATGTCGATCTGGAACCACTTCCAGTCGGGCAATCATGACGCTGCCCGCGCCGCGCAGGAGTCCCTGCGCCCGCTGCGCGATGCCTTCGCGCTGGGCACCCTGCCTGTAGTGCTGAAAACCGCCACGCAACTGCTCAATGTACCGGTCGGCCCCTGCCGTGCGCCGGTACAGCCGCTCGACGCCGCCGCGCTGGAAAAACTTCACAGCCTGTTGGCCGTTTACCGCCAAGCCTGAGGTCATTGCGATGTCTGCTACCTACCATTTCCAGACCGTGAAGCATGTTGTCCACGGTCCCGGCAGCCTGGATCTGCTGGGCGAAAAGCTGCCACTGCTCGATGTGCCGGTCAGGACCGTCATTCTGGTCACGCAAAACGCCATGCATAACCTTGGTGTCACCCAGCGCGTCACCGATCAGCTACGCGACCTGAATATCCGCGTGCACATGCTCGACAACGTCGAAATCGAACCGACCCTGGAAAACATCGAACGTGTGTTCCGTGACGACGTCGCTCCGCATGCGCCGGACGCCCTGATCGCCATCGGTGGGGGCAGCGTGCTGGATGCCGCCAAGCTGTTCGCCGTCATGTTGACCAATGACACGCCACTCAGAGACCTGCTGGGCATCGACAAGGTGACCCACCCCGGCAAGCCCATGGTGCTGGTGCCCACCACATCCGGTACAGGATCGGAAGTGACACCCAACGCGATCGTCACGCTGCCCGATGAAGAACTGAAGATTGGTGTGGTCAGCCGCCATCTGCTGCCGACGCTGGTGATTCTCGATCCATTGCTGACCCTCAGCCTGCCCCGAGCGATCACTGCCGCGACCGGAATGGATGCCTTCACGCACTCGCTGGAGTCCTTCATTTCCACCAAGGCTAACCCGATCAGCGATGCCTTTGCCCTAGAGTCGATGCATCTCATCGCAGGCAGCATTGTGGAAGCCTGGCAACAACCGGAATCAGTGCGCGCTCGCGGCGACATGCTGCTGGGTTCGATGTACGGCGGCCTGGCGCTGACGGCTGCCGGGACCGCTGCAGTGCATGCGCTGGCCTACCCGCTGGGAGGCAAGTTTCACGTCACTCACGGCGTAGCCAACGCCATGCTGCTGCCCCACGTGATGGCCTTCAATCTGGACAGTTGCGCCGAACGCCTCAAGCGCGCGGCACTGATCTGCGGTGTAGCACAGCAGGACGACAGCAATGAGGCGGCGGCCCACAAGCTGATCGAACAGATTCGCCAATGGACTCAAGTGCTGAACATCCCGCAGAACCTGCGTGAGTTTGGCGTGGCCGAAGAGCATCTGGCTGACATGGCCGTGGCGGCCTCAAGGGTCACCCGCCTGATGACCAATAATCCCAAGGCGCTCAGCCTTGACGATATCCAGCAACTGTACCGGTGCCTGCTGCCATGAGTCACGTCGAGTTTCCCGGCCTGTTGATCATCGCCGATGACTTGTCCGGGGCCGCCGATTGCGCGGCGGATTTCGCCTCGCGGGTCGATACCCATGTGCTGCTGAGCAACGGCGCCCCAGACCTGCAAGGGGTCATCGCCTTCGATACCGATTCGCGTCGCCTGGCACCGCAACAGGCCGCCGAACAGAACCGCGTAGCGCTGCAACAACAGTCCCGCGCAGGCATGGCGCTGTACAAGAAAATCGACTCGACACTGCGCGGCAATATCGCCAGCGAGGTCGATGCCTTGCAGGGACTGCGCGGCATGGCGCTGGTCGCTCCGGCGTTCCCGGCCATGCAGCGCACCACCGTGATGGGTGTGCAATTGATAAATGGTGTGCCGGTCGATCAAAGTGATGTGTGGCGCAACGAGCACCTGCAGGGCACCGGCGACCTGCTTGAGCTGTTTGCCGCGCAGGGCCTGCACACGCAATGGCTGGGGCTCGACGCCATTCGCGACCCTGCCGGTCTGAAAACCGCTCTGCGCAGCGCGCTTGAGCAGGGTGTGCAGGTGCTGGTCTGCGACGCTGAACTGGACAGTGACCTGCTGCGTCTGGCCGACGCGTCAGTGGGCTGGCACGACGAGCTGTTCTGGGTCGGCTCTGCCGGGCTGGCTCGCCATCTGCCACAAGCGTTCGGTCTGGCCGCAGCCCTGCCGATCAGTGTCAGACCACGCTCACCGGTGCTGACCGTGATCGGCAGCATGTCCCGGCACTCTCAAGCCCAGGCCGACAGGCTCGCGCACGCCAGTCAGGCACTGTGCATGACGCTGCAACCTTCGACGCTACTCAATGAAGAGAGGAGCACCGAGCGCGATGCCCTGAGCGAGCAGCTTCAGCAACACCTAGCCGCCGGGCAGGATGTACTGGTGCGCCTCGATCAACAACAGCGCGATCCAGCCCGGGCAGCCACCTTGAGTCACGCGCTGGCGCAATGGCTGGCACCCGCCCTGCCCCATGCAGGCTCGCTGATCGCCACGGGCGGCGAAACCGCCAGGGCGATCCTGATTGCCGCCGGTATCGAACGCTTGATGCTGTCTGGCGAACTGGCCACCGGCGTGGTTCTGGCCGAAGCGCAACTGGGCAGGCACACACTCAATGTAGTGACCAAAGCCGGCGCTTTCGGCGACCCCGACACGTTGCTTGACGCCTGGCAACGGCTCCACGCAACGGCTGCGACCGACACCCCTTTCAACGAGGAAGCTTCCTATGTCTGAACGTCCCGTCATTGGTATCACCATGGGCGACGCCGCCGGGGTGGGACCGGAAATCATCATGAAAATGCTCACCCATGCCTCGGTGTACGCGACTTGCCGGCCGTTGGTGATCGGCGATGCGCAACGCCTGGAAGACGCCAACCGCATCGTCGGCAGCCAACTGCGCGTCAACAGCATCGCCAGCCCGGCAGAAGCGCGCTTCATTCAGGGCAGCGTGGACTGCATCGACCTGGGTCTGATCCCCGCCGACCTGCCTTATGGAAAACTCTCGCCGGTCGCCGGTGATGCGGCCTTCCGCTATATCGAGCGTACGGTGCAACTGACTCAGGCCGGCGAGCTGGATGCGATCTGCACCGCTCCGTTGAACAAGGAAGCCCTGCACGCAGGCGGGCATATCTTCCCCGGTCACACCGAAATGCTCGCGCACCTGCTGGGCATCGAAGAAGTGTCGATGATGCTGATGACCCCGACATTACGGGTAATTCACGTCACAACCCACATCGGCATCATCGACGCCATTGCGCGCATCGAACCTGGGCTGGTCAAGCGCACCATCGAGCGCGCCAGAGAGACGCTGACCCGCGCAGGCATCGATAACCCGCTGATCGCGGTCTGTGGCATCAATCCTCACGCCGGGGAAAACGGCCTGTTCGGCTATGGCGAAGAAGCCACCAAGATCCAGCCTGCGATTGATGAACTGCGCGCCCGTGGCTGGCGCGTGGAAGGCCCGCTGCCCGCCGATACGTTGTTCTTCCGTGCCGGACGCGGCGACTTCGATGCCGTGGTTGCGATGTACCACGATCAGGGCCACGGCCCGGTCAAGGTCATGGGTCTGGAGGCCGGGGTCAACGTGACCATCGGCCTGCCGGTGATCCGCACCTCGGTGGATCACGGCACCGCTTTCGACATCGCCGGCAAGGGCATCGCCGACGAACGCAGCCTGATCGAAGCCATGCGCCAGGCCGTGGAGCTGGCCACCCGAAAACGCGACACCCGCAATTCCATCGCCGTCTGAGGTCGTTACCGGTACTGACCCAACGATCCCCAGCGGCACCCCATAACGCGCCAGAACAAAAACAATGGAGCGAGACTGATGGATACCTTCAACGCGCAAGACACCTCGATCATCATCGGTATGGTGGTCGTCTACATCCTCATAACCACCTGGATGAGCATGCGCCTGCGCAGCAAGACCAGTGAGCAATACATGGTCGCCTCGCGCACCATGCCCGCCTTTGTCGTCGGCGTGCTGATGATGTCCGAATTCATCGGCGCCAAGTCTACGGTCGGTACGGCACAAGCGGCCTTCGAAAGCGGTTTTGCCGCCTCCTGGTCAGTGATCGCCGCAGCCATCGGCTTCCCGCTGTTCGGCCTGCTGATGGCGCGCAAGCTGTACAGCTCCGGCGAATTCACCATTTCCGGCTTCATCGCCAAAAAATACGGCACCTCCACCAAACTCGCAGTCTCGATCATCATGATCTACGCGCTGTTGCTGGTGAACGTCGGCAACTACGTCAGCGGCGCGGCGGCCATTGCCACGGTTCTGAAGATCAACCTGACCACTGCGGCCTTCATTACCGCGATCATCAGCACGCTCTACTACGTGTTCGGCGGCCTGAAAAGCGTGGCTTACATGAGTATTCTGCACACCGGGGTGAAATACATCGGCGTGCTGATCGTGCTCGGCGTGGCACTGAAAATGACTGACGGCTTCAGCCCCGTGGTGCAGAACATGCCCGAGCATTACTTCACGTGGGACGGCGCCATCGGTGGTTCGAAAATCCTCGCCTGGATCATCGGCACGGTCGGCGCGATTTTCTCCACGCAGTTCATCATTCAGGCCATCTCCTCGACGCAGAATCAGAACGCAGCACGCCGCTCGACCTTCTATGCCTCGCTGCTGTGCATCCCGATTGCCCTGGCGCTGGGCTTCATCGGTGTCGCGTCCAAGTACCTGCACCCGGAAATGAGCAGCCTGTACGCGCTGCCGATCTTCCTGCAATCGATGAGCCCGGTATTGGCAGGCGTAGTGACCATCTCGCTGGTCGCTTCGATTTTCGTCAGCGTCAGTACGGTAGCGCTGGCCATCGCCTCGCTGGTCGTCCGTGACTTCTACGTACCGTGGCGCAAACCGTCCGTGGATCAGGAATTCAAAACCACACGCCTGATCGCGTTGGTGATCGGTTTCGTGCCGCTGTTCTTCGTGTTCTTCGTCCCCGAAATCCTCAACCTGTCATTCTTCACTCGCGCCCTGCGCCTGTCGATTGCCGTTGTCGCCATGATCGCCATCTACCTGCCGTTCTTCGGTTCGGGCCGAGGCGCCACGCTGGGTCTGATCGCCTCAGCGATTACCACCAGCGTCTGGTATCTGTTGAACAACCCTTACGGCATCGACAACATGTACATCGCCCTGGTGACACCTGCCATTGTGATTGCCGTCGAGCGCCTGCTGCCCCAGTCCGTGCCGAGCCAACCTGCCAATCCTGTAGAAACCGAGGTCCCCCATGCCAACCGCTGATACCCGTCAGGACGCGTTCCTGCCAACGCCTTACGCACAGAACCATGCGGCAAACCTGCACGAGCTGGCCGACGGCACAGTGCTATGCACCTGGTTCGCGGGGACTCAGGAGGGTATGGCCGACATCTTCGTACTGCTGTCGCGCCGTGACCCGGTGACGGGCGTCTGGAGCGAGCCCCGGAAAATGTCCGAAGACTCGACCCGCTCCGAACAGAACCCGATTCTGTTTCAAGCACCCGACGGCCCGCTGTGGTTGATCTGGACCGCACAGATTTCCGGTAATCAGGAGACCGCGATCATCCGCCGTCGCCTGTCGCTGGACCACGGCCAGAGCTGGGGGCCTATAGACACCCTGTTCGACGAGCCGGGCACCTTTGTACGCCAGCCGCCGGTGGTACTGGATAACGGTGACTGGGTATTGCCGGTCTGGTACTGCATCACCGGCCCCGGTGAAAAGTGGGTCGGCAACCATGACGTCAGTGCAGTAATGATCTCCACCGATCAAGGACACAACTGGTCACGCCACGACGTGCCTGACAGCACCGGCAGCGTGCACATGAATGTTCATCAGTTGGCGGATGGTAGCCTGCTCGGTCTGTTCCGCAGCCGCTGGGCAGACTTCATCTACAGCAGCCGGTCCAGCGACCGGGGACGAACCTGGAGCGTGCCGGCACCGACCGAATTGCCCAACAACAACTCGTCGATCCAGTTCGTGAGACTGGCGACGGACGAGCTGGCACTGGTCTATAACCCTGTCAGCGCCGACGGCCACGCCCAGCGCCGCGCCTCGCTGTACGACGAAATCGAAGACGAAGGTGACGAGCGGATCACACCGGGACCGCGTGAGGACGGCAAGGCTGCAGTGTGGGGCATCCCCCGTGCGCCAATGAGCCTGGCGGTCTCGCGGGACGGCGGTGGTACCTGGCCGACCCGTCTGGACCTGGAGCTGGGCGACGGCTTTTGCCTGACCAACAACTCACAGGAAAAGCTCAACCGCGAATTCTCCTACCCCAGCATCATCCAGGCCGCGGATGGCAGCCTGCATGTCGCCTTCACCTACTTCCGACAGAAGATCAAACATATTCACTTGCCGCTGAACGCAATCCGTTGACCCACCCGCGTCGATCAGCCTGCTGTCGATCGACGCCTTTGCGGAACCCATGCCATGCCCGAACCGATTCAGTCCGTACTCGTCACCGGTGCCAGCTCCGGCATTGGCAAAGCCATTGTCACGCGCTTGCTGACACAGGGCTTGCAGGTCACCGGTCTGAGCCGCCGCACGCCAGACCTGGAACACAAGAACTTCACCTGGCGAGCGTGCGACCTCAACGACTTCAACGCGCTGGACGCAGCCCTGCAGCAAACACCGCGCATCGATGCACTGATCCATGCGGCCGGCTTCATGCGCACTGCAGCGCTTGGCGAACTGGACGATGCCGATGGCCAGGCGATGTGGCATCTGCATGTGGCCGTTGCCAGCCACATGGTCAATGCGCTTTACCCACGCCTGCGCGACGGTGCCCGTATCCTGATGATCGGTAGCCGCACCATGCAGGGCGCGGCGCAACGCAGCCAGTACGCAGCGACCAAGGCGGCGCTGCAAGGCATGGTTCGCTCATGGGCGATCGAGCTGGCCCCGCGTAACATCACCGTCAACCTGATCGCCCCCGGCGCGACCGAAACGCCGATGCTGCTGGACCCGGGACGCAGTGGCACGCCGCCGCGAAAGCCTCCGATCGGCCGCTTCGTGCAACCCGAGGAAATCGCCGGTCTGGCGGCGTTTCTACTCGGCCCCGACGCGGGTGCAATTACCGGGCAAAGCCTGGTGGTGTGCGGCGGTGCGTCGTTGTAAGGTTGCATTCCGCTTCCAGGCTTTAGTGCAAGGGCTGTAATGAAAGTCGCCAACCGTCGTCAAGCGATACTCGAACTGGTTCTTTCCGGCAAATCCAACGTGGACGAGCTGTGCGCCCAACTCGGCGTCTCGGAAGCCACGGTTCGCCGCGACCTGACCGCCCTGGCCGAACACGGCTTGATCCTGCGCACCTACGGCGGCGCGGCACACGTCGGTCAGCGCGAGCCGGAAACTTCCCTGGAAGAGCGCAGCCGTCAGCACAGCCAGGAAAAAATGGACATCGCCCGTGCCGCACTGGCGCACATCGAGGATCACGACACGCTGTTTCTCGAAGGCGGTACCAGTACCAGCGCGCTGGCGCACATTCTCAATCAGCGGCGCGGGCTGCATGTGATCACCAATAACCTGCTGGCGCTGAGCGATCTGGCGTTGATCCCCGATGGGCGCATCACCGTGCTCGGCGGCACGCTGCGCGCATCGAGCATGTCGACCTATGGCGTGGCGGCGCAGGCAGCCCTGGAACACCTGAGTGCCGACAAACTATTCATCAGTGCCGATGGCGTGGTAGCGGCGCTGGGTCTGTGCGAGGCCAGCGCCGAACAGGCGTATCTAAAGGAAAACATGGTGGCACGTGCCGCTCAGGTCTTCGTCCTGGCTGACGTCACCAAGCTGGGCCGAGCTCGTCAGCAGCACTGGACACCCTTGCGCCAGCCCTGGACGCTGATTACCAACCCGGTGGATGACGAATCCCTGCTCGCTCCGTTCAAGGCACGCAAGAGTATTCAGGTGGAAATTGCACTGCCTGCCTGATTCGGCAAACGACCTGATTTCCTGTTCGTGGCACTTGGCGCGGGCCGTGCAGACTTTTGCGCACCCAATACCTAAATAAAATCGACCAAGGCTTGTACTCAAAGCGATGCAGCGAGCATGCGCGAGTCAGCGCACGTGTGCAGATACTTGCGCACTATTTCATGCTTTTCTTGCTCGATGTCTTTGCTTTAAATTCCTATCTATTTGTTTTTTATAGATAAGTAGACAGTCGGCACACATCTTGGAATGCACCTCTGCATACAGCGGGCGATATCGACCGTTTCTGCGCAGAGATTCCATGCATGACCGACAAATCCGGCACCCATACTCAACGACGTGCTGCAACGTTCGCCAAAACTCCCGCCACGGCCACCAGCCTGTGTCCCTTCCGCGGACCTGACGTCGCCATCGTGCCAGTGCGCTATGCGCTGGATCGCTCCCGCTACGATACCGCTCCCCAGAAGCTGAAACCGCTACTCAAGGGCAGCCGCTGGGCGGTGATGCCGAAGCTGAAAACACGCAGCTATACCCTCCGCCAGCTGTATGACGGCTACGTGTATGTCTACGACGAAACTGCCGAAACGTTGCATGAGTACGTGGTGTCAGCCGCCACTGGCAACCTGAGCCGTATTGTTCGGTGCCGACGATGGCAAACCCTTCCTGCTCTATCCGCGAAACAACCTGCTGCGCATCGCCTTTTCAGCGCAGCAGTGGACTTGGCGAATTTGCGAACACCTGCGCTCGAATCCGGCAAGCCGCGCTTCATGGATGAAAGCGCTGGATCTGAAACGCTACTGCATGACCATGGCCGAGCCGGATACCTTGCCATTGAA